>JAWCKF010000006.1:0-88932 GCA_038852315.1 Thermoplasmata archaeon
GAACCTACTCCCGAGGAACGGCTCGATGACCCACATGTTCGTTTCCGCATGACTCGTGATTTCCTCCGCGAGCATGCATGACCCACTCCCGGCGAGCGCCATGTACGGGAGCAGCTGGTCCAGCAGGTACTCGTCCACCGATGCCCCCGACCTGAGCGTCTCCAAGAGCCCGGCCGCGCACTCGTCGCCCAGGGCCTCAGAGCGCACGCCCCTGGCGCCGAGCGCTGACGAGCCTATCACGGACTTCTCGCAGATAGCCGCAAGCACTATGCCAGCGCCAGTGCTCCGGCCCCTCCTGAGGTCTGATTCGATCCTCACCTCCTTGAACTCGAGCAGACGCTTGAGCGCAGCATGCCTCATCCTGGCGACCACGTGCTCTGGCAGGTTCTGGGCGAAAGCGGTCCCCGTTATGCTGAGCACCCTGCCCCTTGTGCTGAGGTCGAGGGAGGCGAACTGGCCGCTCGGCCATGTTTCGAGGAGCGTCTCACCGCCCCCCTCCGGATAGAAGCCTCTCGAGACTATCTCGAGGGAGGCCCTGCCGCCCATCATGTCCAACACCGGCAGGAGCACCAGCCTCATGTAATCAATCGGCGGGGACCACTTCACATCCGTCCCACCCTTGAGCGTCATGCGCACCTTGGTCTTCGAGAGCAGAGCTGGCAGAAGGCAGCACTGGGCCACCAACGAAATGCTCCCTGCTGTTCCCACATCGAACTCGAACTCTCCGCCGACGAGCTGCCCCGGCCTGAACGCTATCTCCTTAGACCCAGGGAAGAGCCCATCCACATCCGCTCCGCAGATCTCTGCGACAGCCTCGATGCTCGTGATGTGCGACGGTGCCAGACCCGGATTCGCCCTGCCCGCACGGATGTTGCGGACCTTGACCGCCTCCCCCGTGACTGCGGACAGCGCGACAGCCGTCCTGAGTATCTGCCCACCGCCCTCGCCGTGCGACCCATCTATCTCGATCATCGACTCAGGCCTTCGTCTTTCTCGACAGCCTCCGCTTGACGATGGTCGACACGAAGAACACCATCATCAGGATCACCGCGAGGCCTATCAGCGCCGCCGCGAAGTAGAGCAGCCACGCAGGAGCTGATTCCTCACCGGTCACGACGATTATCCCGAGTCCGATGCTCTCCGCGATGAACGCTCCGAACCCGAGGGCGAACGAGTATAGTCCCATGGTCGCCCCGTAGCAAGTCCTGTCGGAGCAGTCGGCCATCATCGCCAGCGCGGAGGGCACAAACGCCCCTGCCCCGAGGCCCATTATGCCAAGGGGTATCATGCCGACCAAGTGGAAGTCGATGCCATCCTCCGTCATCTCGAAAGCCGCCTCTGGGAAGAGGAGCAGCATTACGACGATGCCCAGAATGCTGAACACGCCGTAGGCCATCACAGGGATCCTACCAACGATGTCGGAGACCTTCCCCCAGAAGGGCTGAAGCAGGCCGAGGGCCACGCCGGCCGCGGCGAACATGAGCCCTATGGTCGTGCCCGATACCTCGGCGTTGAGCAGGATGATTGGCAGGTACGTTATCGCGATGCCGAGGAGAGTTGCTATTATGAGCCAGATGGGAAACATCAGCCTGATCTCCCTTATCCTGAAGACCCTCCTGAGCTCTGCGAACCCACCCATATGCTCGGCCTTTGAGCGTACTGGCTCCTGTCTGACCAGCACTTGGAGCAAGATTGCGGATAGAGCGAGCAGGGCGGCGATTATCGCGAAGCCAACCCTCGCTCCCGTCAGGTCTATCAGGAACCCACCCACGACAGCGCCGATTATGTAGCCGAGGAAGGTCGAGTAATCGAACCACCCCATCTGCCTACCCCGGTCGGCCTCGTGGGCATGGTCAGCGATCATGGCAATCGCTGGTGCTACCGTCGCGGCCGCCCCGATGCCGTGGATCCCGTGCATGATTGTGAGGTACCATACATTGTCCCACACCGTGTATAGAGCGACCACGACGGTCGCGAGGGTGGTTCCTGCAACTATGATTGGCTTCCGGCCGGTCCTGTCACTCAAGATACCGAAGTAGTTCGCTGTCGCCATCTCCGCCAGAGGATAGGGAACCGCGATTATCGCAACGCTCAAGAGGCCGTTCTCGCCGGCGACATAGGCTGATATGAGGAGTAGAAGGGCACCAAAAGCCGTCCTGAGTATGAATGTTGAGATGTACAGCACCCTGAGGTGCCAAGGTGTGTGAAACCCACGGCCCCGGAACACTCTGAACATCGCTCTGCCAGTGAGCCAATGTGCGTACTTAATGCTTGTGGGAGAGGGAGTCCTGGCCAGGTCTGAAAAACTGGTGCGGCATTCCGTCAGAATACTTTAAGTAGGAAGGCGGGATAGCCGTTCCAGGTGCTAGGGCCGTGCATCTTTCCGTCATAATCATTCTCATCGCCGCCCTTGCAATCATCCTGCTGAGCTGCGAGGTGTTCACGAACGGTATCGAGTGGCTAGGACTGAGGCTAGGGTTGGCTGAGACCGCCACGGGGAGCGTCCTCGCCGCCGTCGGCACGGCCATGCCCGAGACAATCATCCCGCTGATAGCGATTTTTCTCGGCACCGAGGCCCAGGGTGAGGAGATAGGTGAGGGGGCCATACTCGGGGCCCCCTTCATGCTGGGCACGCTCGCGATGTTCGTTGGCGGAGTGACCGTATGGTACGCGCACAGGCGCGGTCACCGGGCAGCCACCCTGAAGCTCAGGCGTGGCCACGCGGAGCGCGACATGAAGTACTTCATGGCTTCGTACTCCCTCGCCTTCCTCGCGGGCATGATAGGCCTCTCGGGGAGTTTGGCAAGTGGTTATGTGAACTTCTCAATTGCGATGATCTTGCTGTTGGCATACGGTTTCTATCTTCACAAGACGCTAAAGGATGAGGAGCTCGAGAAGGAGAACGTGTGTCCAGCATTGTATGTCTGCAGGATATGCGCTGTCGATGCGGAGAGGAGCCGGCTGGGTTTCGTCCTCATAATCCTGCAGGTCGCTGCAGCCCTGCTGGGCATCATCGTGGGAGCGAAGTTCTTCGTCGAGGAAGTCGAGGAGGTATCGCTGGCGATCGGCGTGCCCCCCATCATCCTCGCCTTTCTCATCGCTCCGATAGCCACCGAGCTGCCTGAGAAGTTCAACAGCGTCATCTGGTACCTTCGCTCGAAGGATACTCTGGCGTTCGGCAACATCACGGGCGCTATGGTCTTCCAGAGCAGCATACCAGTGAGCATTGGCCTGCTGTTCACGAGCTGGAAGCTGGAGCCGATCAACATCGCAAGCATAGTCATCGCCCTCGCAGCATCTGCTTGGCTGTTTTTCAGCATCAGACGCAACAACGGGATAACCTACAGGGTCATGCTCGCGTCGGGCTCGCTGTACATCGTCTACATAGTACTGCTGTTCTTGATCGAGGCCGGCTAGCGAAGTCAGTAGCGGAGCTACTGCTCCCGCGGACAACTGGCCTTCCTCTGGTCCAGAAAAGATATAAGTATGAATTACGCGCATTTGCGCAGCGATGGGATGCGCGCATAGGCACGTCTGGTCAGCACACGGCATCGACTCCTCCGGGGGTGGGCGGGCCAGATGATGCAGGAATCGGAGCTGATGTTTCAGCTCGGCGCCATAATGCTCCTTGCCTTCATCGCGGCAACCCTCGCGAGGAGGCTGAACCAGACAGTTATGATCGGCTACATCATCATCGGCGTCCTGATAGGCCCGAAGATGAGCATAAGCCTGTTCGGTATCGAGTACCGCGGCATCATCTCCGACACCACCTTCATCGACATGCTGTCGCAGATGGGCCTCATCATGCTCATGTTCTTCGTGGGGCTCGAGTTCTCTTTCACGAAGCTGAAGAGGACGCGGACGCCAGCAATCATCCTAGCGATAATAGACACCAGCGTCGGGCTGTTCGTGGGATTCCTGCTCGCATCGTTCATCGGATGGCCCCTCGTCGATTCGATATTTTTGGCGGGCGTTGTCGCCATGAGCAGCACCAGCATCGCGATGAAGATCCTGTTCGACCTCAAGCGCATGTCCAGCCCGGAGGTCGAGTTCCTGATAGGGTTCGTCGTAGCGGAGACCTTCATAGCGATGGTGATACTGGCAGTCGCAAGCGGCATGATAGTAGATCCCTCGGCGAGCCCGATGAGCTACGGACGATTGCTCCTGGGAATGGGCGCGTTCTACGCATTCTTCGTCTGGGTGGCGATGTGGGCCGTCCCGCGAGTCGTCGCGTTCTTCGAGAGAATAGAGAGCGATGAGATGTTCATACTGTTCGCGCTCGGCATAGTGTTCCTGACGGCTGGCATGGCCTCGGTCATGGGCGTGCCGCCTATCATAGGCGCGTTCTTCATAGGCATGATACTCGCGGAGACGAAGGTCACAACACGCATACAGGCTAAGCTGGAATCCTTTAAGGATGCCTTTGTTGCGATATTCTTCACGGCATTCGGCATGATGATAGACCCCGCGATGTTCGGGCCAGTGCTCTGGATGGTCGCGCTCGCTGTGCCCGTAGTCATACTCTACGAGGCCTTCGTCATGTCCTCCGTGTCGTTCTTCCTCGGGTTCTCGGCTAGAGCCTCGACGACGATCGGCACCAGCATGTGTGGCCGCGGCATCGAGTCCATACTGTATGCGAGCGTCGGCGGCAGGGTTAAAGGCGCGAGCATGGGCGCTGAGCTGAGCCCCTTCGCAGGGCTGTTCTGCTTCGTCATGAGCGCTGTTACGCCGCCGATGGTCAAACACTCGGCGAGGTTGGCTGACGCTCTGGGTAGGATTCTGCCGAGGTCCATCAGGTTTTCTGGAACCGTCGTCTCACGGACGATAGGCAAGGCGGTGATGCCATCGAGTATGAACATGCTGAGAGGCGCTAGGACCACAGGTACCCTGCTCGCCGCGTTCGTAGCGTCGTGCACCGTGATGCTCCTGACTGATTCGTGGGTGCACATGATGATGTTCTCAGTCGGGCTCGTCCTCTTCGCGGCCATATGCGTGTCTGCGAGGAAGGAGATAGCGGACATGGTCCGGCGCATCAATTATGCTAATATCGGCGTCGTAGCGCTGGATAGGAGGCCGGTCGTCACGCTCGTATCCACCCTTATTGCGGGGTCGGTGCTCTCAACGCTGTTGATAGCTTTCACATGGAGATATCACTGGTGGTATTCAGTCATCATCGCAGGCGGCCTAGTGTTCTCTCTGATCACCGTCATGTTCTGGGCGGCTAGAAAGCTCCGGGCTGAGAGCGCGTATCACCCCGCAGAGGCATATGTCCTGCCGTCCGAAGGATTGTCAGACGCTGACGACCTGCTCCCGGAAGTGCCCAGACCGGTCTATGCGATCCCGCGCCCTCCCCATGAGAAAGATTCCGGAGCGTCGGATGCGGTCATCTCTTCCGGTACTCGCCTATGATCTTGCTCATGACGAGGAAATCCACGCCCCACCAGTGCTTTCTGAGATAGGTCTCTGGCAATAGTCCGAACTTCATGTAGAGCCTTATCGCCGGCACGAGGTCTGGCAGCGTGTTCAGGAAGATCTTGTGGCATCCTCGTTTCCTCAGATGCTCCTCCGCCTTCGTCATCAGCCTGATTCCTATGCCTTCGTGCTGGTGGTCAGGGTCGACGGCTATCCAATTCACCTTCGCGAGCCCACTCTTGCCGAAAACGGTCCCCATTACTATGCCGCATATCTCGTCGCCGTCGAGCGCGATGAAGCAGAACTTGTCCCTGTCGACCGCCCACTCGGCCAGCCTCCGGGGCGACTTCATCCTCGCATCGAATTCCGAAGCCTCTTTCGGATAGCAGTTCCGCAGATACTTCTCGTACATCCAGGAGTTCGTCCGCCTGCAGAATCGGCTAGCTGCCACGGCGTCGCCCTTCCTGAGACTGCGTATTCTGACCCTTCTGGGCAAGTCGCTCAATTCAAGGCCCCTCCTCTCTTTCCCTCAATGTCCTGCGAGCTATTGATTATTTGCAGCGCGGATCACCGCCTCAGCTGTCTACTCCTGCAACTCTTGGCCTCGATCTTCTCGAGGCAGAGGTCGGCATACATGCAGAAGTCGAAGCGGCTGGGACGCTTCTCCCTGGTCACGAGTCGCCACACCAGTAGCATGTCGCCGACTGCCTGTTTCTGAGTGTCTACGCCTCCTTGCCGAAATGGGGGGCAGATGATCGGCTCGGGTACCGGTTCCGTGAGAAAGCGTGAACTAGGATAATGGGAGAGCGTCTCCACACCTTTCGCCTTGTCCGCGCGAAGAGAGGTACGTCGCTCGGGCCAGATACCATTGTCCTTCAGCAGTCAGGAGAAGGGCCGAGAAGCTGATGAGATGTTAGGGTCTGTGTGCGAAGCGATTAATGCCCCGAACGGGTATCCAGGGTGAGGGACATGTTCAAGGTACCTCGCAAGCTCGGCCTCGCCATCGGCATTCTGGCTGTCGTGGAGTTCACGGTCCTGTACGTCGTTGCGATGTCGCTGGATCCCAACTACACCTTCGGGGAGAACTACCTCAGCGACTTAGGCGTGGGTCCTGGTGCCTGGGCGTTCAACTCGGCACTCATAGTCACCGGAGTTCTTCTGTCGTGCTTCGCTCTGTTCGGCCTCGCTGGGCCGCTCGCAGTGCATTCCTCAGGCCGTGCGGCGGTGGCTCTTCTGGCGATAGATGGAATCATCCTGGTCGGCGTCGGTGTGTTCCCCGAGGATGTCAAGCCTTACCACTACATTTTCTCTGTAGCCTTCTTCCTCACCTTCCTTCTCGTAGCGATCGTCATGACCGTTGCATTCTACCGTACGCGCGTCCTTGGCAATCTAGGCACAATCGTTTCAGGCATCGCAACTGTCTTCGGAATGCTGCTTCTCCCCATGGGCGGAGACCCCCTCTCTGAGACCATGGCCGTGATGGCCATAATCGGCTGGGGCGTGGTGATCGCCAGCGCCTTCCTTGCCAAGGAGTACGGAAAGACCATACCTTGACTGCTACTCGCTCTCGGGTGTGTCTCGACAGTTTTAATTGACGGAGTCAGCTTCTCCCGAAGCGGCCCGCGCAGCAGCGCGAATGCGCGCGGAGGCATATGGATGAAGGCGAAAGACTACATCGAACTCGAACAGAGGTACGGAGCGCATAACTACCACCCGCTTCCAGTCGTGATATCGAAGGCCAAGGGGGTGTGGGTCTGGGACGTGGAGGGGAAGAAATACATCGATATGCTGAGCTCTTATTCTGCGATAAACCAGGGCCATCTGAACGACAGGATCGTTAGGGCGGCCATCGAGCAGCTCAAGCGCGTATCGCTGACCTCGAGGGCCTTCTCCAACGATCGGATGGGTCCGTTCCTGAAGAAGCTGTGCGAGGTCAGCGGGATGGACATGGCCCTGCCAATGAACACGGGCGCGGAGGCTGTCGAGACCTCGATCAAGATGGCCAGGCGGTATGCGTATCAGAAGATGGGCATCCCTGAGGACAGAGGCGAGATAGTCGTCTGTGAGAACAACTTCCACGGCCGCACGACGACCATCATAAGTTTCTCGAGCGACCCCGGATCAAAGAAGGGGTTCGGCCCGTTCACACCGGGATTCGTTACGATTCCCTACAACGATGTCGGGGCATTCAAGAAGGCAATCAACAGCAAGACCATCGGCATACTAGTCGAGCCGATTCAGGGGGAGGCGGGCATCAACATACCCTCTCCTGGTTACCTCAGGGAGCTCAGAAAGGTCTGCGATGAGGAGCACCTTCTGCTGATGCTAGACGAGATACAGACCGGGTTCTGCCGGACCGGCAAGATGTTCTGCTTCCAGCACGAGGGGATCAAGCCGGACATACTCATGGTCGGCAAGGCCCTGGGTGGTGGGCTGTACCCGGTATCGGCTGCGCTCGCGTCAAGGGAGATCATGAGCGTCTTCACGCCTGGCAGCCACGGCAGCACGTTCGGTGGGAATCCCCTGGCGTGCGCGATAGCAATGGAAGCGTTGGACGTGCTCATAGACGAGAGGCTGGACAGGCGCGCGGAGGAGATGGGTGATTACTTCGTCAAGCGGCTGAAGGAGATCAGGACGAACAAGATCAAGGAGATCCGGCAGAAGGGCCTGCTGATAGGCGTCGAGTGCCACCTGAAGCCTGGCGAGACCGTGAGGCCGATCTGCGAGAAGCTCATGGAGAGGGGCGTGCTCGCGAAGGACACCCACGAGAAGACAATCAGGTTCGCTCCTCCGCTCGTCATCACCAAGGAAGAGATTGACTGGGCCGTAGACCGGATAGCGCAGGTGTTCGAATCCGAGGCGTGATATCTTATGGAGGTCGCAAGGAAGGATCAGTTCGTGATGATAAAGCTGGATCACGGCGAGGACATCCTCGAGTCGATCGCCCAGACCATCAAAGAGGAGCGCTCGACTCTGCTTGTCGTGACTGGCCTCGGCATGATATCCGACTTCGAGCTCGGCTACTTCGATCAGGGCAGCTACATCAAGAAGACCTTCTCGGATCCGCACGAACTCCTAGCACTCCAGGGATCGATATCAACAGAAGGGACCTCCCGGATACACATCCACGCGACAGTAGCGAACAAGGAGCACGAAGCGTTCGGGGGCCATCTGATGCGCGGGAGAGCGTGGATGAGCAACGAGATAGGCATGTTGCGTTTGGAGCGGGTGGCATCGGTACGCTCTTTCGATCCTGAGAAGAAGGTCGGCGTCCTGCATCTGAAGAAGTGAGATGCAGTTCTGGCTGAGGCGCTCGCGCCAAAGGCGGCGACGCAGACCCATGACCACGAAACTGTAAGCCATCATCGTACCTTCGGTCGGCTCGTACAGAAGGGAGAGAATGTGCTCTGTGTCGGATGAAAACCGCTTCGGGGCATGTCTTGCCGAAGTGCTTGTGACAGGGCGTTTTCGGACTTTGCGCGAGCAATTGAATCCTGTGTTCCTTTCCGCAGCAGGGGCGGACAAAGGTTTCCCGAGGGAGCAACCCGGGCCCCTTCCGTCCCGCACTGATTGCAGAGCGCCTCCGCATATTGATTCTCGTGCTTACAGCACGGACACCTAACAGCCGAGTCCTCATCTTGCGCTGTGCTCTACTCCGAAGACGAGGATGTGCAACCGGGCACAGCAGGCTACATCAGACCTTCTGTCTCGATCATGACGTCCCACGCTCAGGCGGGATCGCGGTTCCGACCGGTTTCTGCTGGGTTATGCAGTGCACGGCCCCTCCTCCGATCTCGATGTACGAGCAGTCCACGCTCACCACCTCTCGGTCCGGATAGACGCTCCTCAGCGTGTCCAAGGCCATCTCATCCTCCCGAATGCCATATGCGGGCACAATCACACCGCCGTTGGCGATGTAGTGGTTCGTGTACCCAGGAGTGATCGGTATGCCATCTACTTCCCTCGGCCTGGGCTGAATGAGCTTGACAACCTCTATCGACCTCCCCTTCGCATCTGTGGATGACTGAAGCCGCTCGAGGTTCTCGTCCAATGCTTTGAAGTTGGGGTCTGTGGTGTCGTTAGTCCAAGCAGCGAGTACGAGGCGCGGGCCGGCAAAAGATGCAACCCCGTCTACGTGCCCATCCGTCATGTCTCCCTCGACGCCCCTCCCCAGCCAGATCACTTTGCGAATACCGAGATAATGCGAAAGCAGGCGTTCGATTCGATCACGGTCTGGATGGGGATTGCGATTCGGGTTCAGAAGGCACTGCTCCGTTGTCATCAGAGTGCCTTCGCCGTCAACGCTTATTGCCCCACCCTCGAGGACCATCGGCGCGACATATAGCCGCATGCAGAGGAGATTCGATAGCACAACGGGGACATCGTCATCTTTGCGGAAGGAAGGCGCTTTGCTCCCCCAGCCGTTGAAACCGAACTTGACCATGGCGACCTTCCCGCCCTCATTGCGCACGAAGATCGGACCGTTGTCCCTGATCCACGAATCGTCGAGGGGGACCTCGATGATATCAGCCTGGCTGCCTATTCTAGCGCGGGCCTCTTCAGCCGTCGAGGGGTCCGCTAGAACGATGACATTCTCGAACGCGTTGATTCTCCTGATGACCTCAAGGTACGCCCTCTTCGTCTTCTCAAAGTGGCCGTACCAGGTCTCCTGCCTGCACGGCCACGAGATGAGGCATGCATCGTGAGGAGTCCACTCCGCAGGCATGAAGAGTCCGTCGTCGCACGGTGTTCTAGAGGTCATGTCGTCCTCCCCCGGCGCCTTTCCTCTCAGCGAGAGTGGCCGCGCGCCTTCTCGTCAGATATCCATAGGTGTCCGGCCTCCTTGTGGTCATGAAGCCGAAGAACGAGTTGGCACGGCAAATCTCGGAAGGGTCTATCTCGGCGTAGATCATCGCAGGCAATCTCGAGGAAGCACGTGCAATCACATTTCCCCAAGGATCCGAGACGAAGCTGCTGCCATAGAAGTTGATCCTCTCCTCCTGGCCGACTCTGTTGACGGCCGCAACGAACACCCTGTTCATGACTGCGTTGGCGCGCATCACGAGCTCCCACGAAGAACGGGAATCGAACTCAGGATGTGCTATCTCGGAACCGATCGCGCTCGGATAGACTAGCAACTGAGCGCCTCTCAGCGCTAGGATCCTCGCCATCTCGGGGAACCACTGGTCCCAGCAGATGCCCAAGCCGACCTTCAGGCCTTCGAGGTCGGCGACCACATAGCCCTTGTTTCCGGGCGTGAAGTAGAGGTCTTCCCGATAGCCCTCCGAATCTGGTATGTGGAGTTTCCGGTAGTGGCCGAGGATCCTGCCATCATATCCGATGAGCACCTCGGAGTTGTAGACGGTTCCTGAATGAGCCTTCTCGATGAACGGCACGACAACGGCCGTGTGGTTCTCTTCGGCGACCGTCCTGAACCTCTCTACCAGATGACGGTGGTCGGGCACACTTTGAAGGACTCTCTCCGTATCTTCGAACTGGCCCACGTAGCGATTCGCGAACGCCTCGGGCAGAACACATAACCGCGCGTCGTTCGCTGCCGCTGCTCTGACCGCCCTTTCCGCCTTCGAGATGTTGCTTTCCGGGCTCGTTCTGCAGGACATCTGTATAAGACAGATTCTCGCCCTGCGCATACTCGCGCCTTTGAAGAACTGATGGCTATTACTGCCATAAGGCTCTTTTCGAAGGTTCTGCCAAAACGCCGTCTCAGGGGTCCGTCCGCAGAGGAGCGGTCGTTCCTGGCCCCCGTTGTGAGTGCGGCTGCCGGGATTTGAACCCGGGTTTGAAGCTTGGGAAGCTCCAGTCCTAACCCCTAGACTACAGCCGCTCCCGTGGGGAAGTCGGTGGAAACAGTGCCAGGTGGTGAGCGACCGCCCCGCTCACTTAACCGTCTCCAGCTGGCTGATGATGTTCCAGATGAGCGTCCGCCCGTGCAGCGGGATGTTCGGGTCGTTCGCCAGCTCGTCCAGAATCATTATCGCGCTCGCGCTCCTCACATCTAGCGCCTCGTTCTTCCTCATGAGCCGCTCTTTCGCGTCTGCGGCCCCGCGCCTGATGTTCCTCGGGACGGAGGTGTCCTCAGCAAGCTGGTCCAACACCTCCATGATCTGCCTCAACTTCGTCTCCGTGTCCGCCATCATGATACCACCTCTCCAGGAACCTGAGATCCATGCTCTCCATCGCTCACTTCTTCTGCTCTTCCTCGGGCTCTACTTTGACCTCGCCCCTCTCCTTGAAGGTCGTGACGACCATGAATGTCTTGGTCTCCTTCACCCCGTCGATTTCGGCGACATCGTCGACTATGAACTTCTTGAGGGCGGCGTAGTTCGGGAACCTGGCCTTCGCGATTATGTCCGTATCGCCAGTCACCAGGAAGACGTCCTCTATGTTCGGGAAGCTCGCGATCTTCTGTGCGACGATGTCGGACCCCTTCGTGTCTATCTTGAACGTGACAAGGGCCGCAACCTGGTCGCCACCGTAGTAAGACGAGATGACCTCCTCGTACTCCTTCTTATCCTTCTCTTCCATGTCAACGCCCCCTCAATCCTGTGGCGTACGGATCCGTTTCGGTCGCCCTTTCGGTGATGTCAAAAGCCTGCGGATGAACAGGGGGTTGAATCGCAACCCTCGTGCAGTCGGGTTTCGTCGTCGCTTGCCGTCACCAGAGGTCCTAGAGCCGCGCCCCCTCGAACTCCTCCTGGAGGTCAATTATCACCTGTTCGAGGATCTCCTCGAGGCTGGCGCTGCGGTACTCCCGCAGCCCCCCGAGGTCGCTCTGTACTCTGGCCACGTAGGTCGTGTTGCTCTTCAGAAACTCAACGTTGCACAGGGGCTCTTCCATCTATGTTCACCTTTGCTGGCCTCAGGCACCACCCCAGGCCATGGGATGCACGGTCCGGCGCTATCTATGGCCTCATATATAGAACTTTCTTTAATGCCTTTCGGTGGCCTCCAAGACGGCCAGAGCAGCATCGGAAAGCCTGTCGGGGAGCTGCGGGGCCGGTCGGCAGCGCCTCTCCCAACGGTTATATATCGTGTCATCCTTTCGCACGCTTACATGGACTCGTCAGGTCAGCCTCGCATAGCTATCCTGATTAGCTGATCAAAGCTATCTCGCCGAGTCCGTGATAGCATCCTTCTGATGGTGATGATTGTCATGGCCATTGGACGTTTCCGCGAACCTTCCGGGGAGACCATCCCTCAACTTGAGGAGCAGGTGCTCCGGTCGTGGGAGGAGAGGGATGTCCTCGCAAAGGTGAGGGAACGCATGCGCGGGGGACCGCCGTTCGTGTTCTGCGAGGGTCCGCCAACCGCCAACGCGAGACCCCACATCGGGCATGTGTTCCCGCGGGTGGCGAAGGATGCGTTCCTCAGGTATCATGTCATGAACGGCCGTCGGATAGTCCCGTACATAGCTGGATGGGACTGCCACGGCCTGCCCGTCGAGCTCGAGGTCGAGCGCTCCCTCGGCCTGCGGAGCAAGAAGGACATCGAGTCGTTCGGGGTAGACCGCTTCAACCAGATGTGTCGCGAGAGCGTACTGAGGTATGAACAGGACTGGAAGTGGATGAGCCGTAGAGCAGGCTACTGGCTCGACTACGAGCACGCCTACAGGACCATGTCGAGGGAGTACATCGAGAGCGTGTGGTGGTCCCTCAAGCAGCTTCACTCCAGGGGCCTCCTCCAGAAGGGCCGCAGGGTCGAGCCGTACTGTCCAAGGTGCGGGACCCCCCTCAGCTCGCACGAGGCAGCGCTCGGTTTCAAAGAGGTGGAGTCGAGGGAGGTCATCGTGCGCATGAGGGTCGACGAGCTCGACGCCGAGCTGCTGGTGAGCGAGCCGTCCCCCTGGCGTCTGCCCATGAACGCCCTGGTCGCTGTGGACAGGGAGAGGCGCTACGTGGTCTTCCAAAGGGGCGGTGAGAGATTGATCGTCTCCGAGGAAGCATTGTCGAAGTTCTCGGACGAGGCATCGGTCGTGGCGCGACTCTCAGGAGCCGACCTTCTCGGCAAGAGGTATGAGCCGCCTTTCAAGCTTCACGACTATGGCGGAAGAGGGTTCCGGGTCGTCCACGCAGACGGCCCACTCGGTGCAGATACTGGCATCCTGTCCGTGGCTCCTGCTACTGGCGCATGGGACTTCGAACTTGCAGGGTCCTATGGCGTGGAGATATGGGACCCTGTTTCCATCGACGGGACGTTCTCGGCCGAGGTCCCCGAACTTCAGGGCAGGCAGGCGGCGGACTGCGACGCCGAGGTCATGCGCATGCTCGAGTCCCGTGGCCTGCTGTTCAAGTGGGAGCTGGTCAGAGAGTCAACAGCTCCCTTCTGCTGGAGGTGCGGCACCCGGCTGCTGTTCAAGCCCGTCGAGACATGGTTCGTGAACGTGTCTACGGCGAAGGACGAGCTCCTGAGTCTGAACGAGGAGGTCAGATGGGTTCCCGATGGTTTCAAGCACGGCAGGTTCGGGCAGTTCCTCCGCAACGTCAGAGACTGGGCCGTCAGCAGGTCTAGGTACTGGGGAACTCCGCTGCCTGTTTGGAGCTGCAGGAACGGCCACCAGGTCTGTGTGGGCAGCTATGAGGAGCTCCGGACGCTATCAGCGACTCCGCTGCCTGATGAGTTCGACCCGCACAGGCCGTTCATCGATTCGGTTGCGCTAAGGTGCCCGACATGCGGTGAGGGCATGCGCCGCGAGGAGTTCGTGATAGATTGCTGGTACGATTCTGGATGCGCCCCCTTCGCACAGTACCATTACCCGTTCGAGAACATCGCCGAGTTCGACACGCACAGATCCGTCGACTTCATCGCCGAGGGCGTCGACCAGACCCGGGGATGGTTCTACACCCAGCACGCTCTCGCGGCGCTGCTCTTCAGGGCGCCCGCTTTCAAGAGCGTCCTTGTGCTAGGCCACGTCTTGGACGAGAATGGGAGGAAGATGAACAGGCTGACCGGGAACGCCGTCTACCCAGCGGATGTATTCAGCAGCGTCGGTGCTGACGCCACACGCGTGTACCTGCTGGGAGGCCAGGTCTGGCAGCCTGTCCAGTTCTCCCTCGATGCGGTGAGGCGGGAGTCAGTGAGGCCGCTCACGACCCTTTTGAACGTATACGCGTTCTTCGCCTCCAACGCAAACGCGTACGGGTTCGTCGAACAGGCGGAGTACCAGCGCACACACGACCTCGACAGGTGGATCATCTCCCGACTCCACTCCACTTTGAAGGAGGCTAAGGCGGGGTTCGACTCGCTGGAGGTGCACCAGGCGGTGGCCGCGTTCGAGCGGTTCATCGAGGACCTGAGCAACTGGTACCTGAGGTGTTCGAGGAGGAGGTTCTGGAACGAGAGCGACCCCCAGGACAGGTTCTCGGCCCACTGCACGCTGTACGAATGCCTCCTGACGCTCTCGAAGGCGATGGCTCCGGTCACGCCGTTCCTGTCCGAGTGGCTATACGGCTCCTTAAGGGGCCCGAAGGAGAGCGTCCACCTGGAGGACTATCCTGCACCTGCAGACGGCCTTGTCAACCCGACTCTCGAGCGGCAGATGGCGGCCGTGATTGCGGCTGTCGAGGCCGGCAGGCTCGCCAGGCAGAAGGCCAACGTGAAGCTCCGCCAGCCCCTGCCATCGGCCGTCCTGGTGGCCGACGCGGACAGGGCGTGGACACTGCGCAGGTACGAGAAGATGGTGGCCGATGAGCTGAACGTGAAGAGGGTCGAGTGCCTCGAGAGCAGGGAGCGCATGATTCAATACGCCGTGCACCCCAACCTGAGGGTTCTCGGGCCCAAGCTCAAGGAAAACGCCTCGGAGGTTGCGAAGCTACTATCCAAGGTCGACGAGAACGAGCTGGTCAAGCACCTCCGGTCGAAGGGCAAGGTGAGGCTGGGCGGATACGATTTGACCGAGGAGGATGTCTTGGTGACGGAGAAGGAGAAGCCAGGGTATTCCCACGCCGAGGTACAAGGGATACACGCATACGTTGAGTTGGAGATGACCCACAAGCTGAGGCTGGAGGGATTGGCCAGAGACGTGATAAGGCGGATCCAGCACATGCGCAAGCTCCAGGGTCTGCGGTTCGAGGACCCCATCGCCGTGGAGTATCACGGCCATCGCGACATAGAGACGGCGGTAGCCTCCTATCGGGAACACATTATGAGAGAGACACACGCCGTCAGCCTATCTAGGTGTGAGCCTCTGGCCGGCGGTCAGGACTGGACGATAGACGGCCTGAAGGTCAGCCTTGTCGTCAGGAAGGCCGGATGACCTTGTGACCCGCGCTCGCCACCCTCTTCTCCATGCAGTAGGCGTCCCTGCCTCTTGCGTAGAAGTCCTTTATTGTACCCTTGATCTCGTATCCGCGGCTCAGATACAGGGACAGGGCAGGCTCGTTGTCCGTCTCGACTTCCAGTGTATACCTGGCCATGTTGTGCGCCCTGAAGATGTTCTCGCACTCCTCCAACAGGAGTGCTCCTATCCCCTTACCCCTATGACTCCTTAGCACGGCTATCGAGGCTATCTTGCCCTCGTTGCGTTCGGCGGTGAGAAGACCCATAGCCGATCCGACGACCTCATCGTCCTCGACGGCCAGTATCACGAAGGCGTCCTCCCTCAGCAGGAACGCCCTCAGCACCTCAGGGCTGAACCTCTCGGTCCCGAAGCAGTCCTCCTCTATCCGCATCATCGCTTCGAGGTCGCCCTCTTCGCCCCTTCGGAGGATCACGACTGGAGAGACGCGCGAGGCGGATATTTGGCTTGCGGAACCACAATGATGGTGGCCTGTGACGGACACGCCCCCGTCCCCGCTACCATCTCTTCAGGATCTCGTTTGTCCTGGCCTCGTACTCCTCCTCGGTTATGAGACCCTGGTCCCTCATCTTCCTCAGCTGGAAGAGCATCTCCTCCGGCCTGGTCAGTGCTGGTGCGGGCTGGGGCGTGCTTAGGGCCGATGGCCCCGGCGAGTATGTGCGCACCTCTATCTTCTTCGGCCTCCTTGCGCGCGCGCCCCGGAAGATCAGTGCCGCGACCACGGCGACAACCAAGACCGCTATCAGCAGCGGTGCGAGATCCACAAGCCTGGAGACGAAGTCCTCCTCGACAGGGACGACTATGACGGTACCGTTCGAGACCGTTATCCGCGTGAGGGCCGTTGCCGTCGAGCCCAGAGAGTCGGTCACGGACAGTCTGACAGTGTATTTCCCCGCGGTCCCGTATGTGTGCACCGGCGCGGCCACCGTCGACTCATTTCCGTCTCCGAAGTCCCAACCATAGGTGTAGGGCTGCACGCCACCCGTGACATTCGACGAGAACCTCACGGTCAGTTTGGACTGCGCGGGCACTGCAGTGGCCCCTATGCTCACCGCGAGCCTCCCCACGCTCATGGCCGTGCCGTAGGCATACCGCAGGTCGTGGTTGGTGAAGTCGCTGTAGCCGATGTGGACGAGCCCGTTGGACGCCACCGCGACCGATGTGTCGAAACCGAGGTCGCCCTCGCTGTCGAGCGTGTAGGACTCCCACGCGCCGTTCGCGTTCGTTGCGTACTTGAGGTCTCGGTCTGATATGTCGGTGAAGTCCGAGTAGGTGATGTGTATCTTGCCCTGAGAGTCGACCGAGATCGATGTCGAGAGGCCCACGTTGCCGTCGCCGTCGATCGTGTAGGTTGCCCAGGCTCCTCCTGCGTTCGTCGCGTACTTCAGCGTTGCATTAGACTCGTCATGATAGCTTATGTGGACCCCACCCATCGCATCTACTGCTATCGAGGTGTCATATCCGACATACTCCTCGCTGTCGATGGTGTAGCACGCCCAGGCCCCTCCCGCGTTCGTCGCGTACTTCAGGTTTTCGTTCGTCCAGTCACCATAACTGATGTGCACCCACCCGTCAGGGTCGAGTGCTAGCGAGGTGTCAAAGCCGACCTCGCCTTCGCTGTCCACCGTGTAGATGGCCCAATCGCCGTCCTTGTTGGTCGCGTACTTCAGATCGTATTCGGTCCAGTCGAGGTAGCTTATGTGGACCGCGCCTCGGTCGTCAACAGCAATCGATGAGAATAGGCCGACGCTTCCCTCGCTGTCGATCGTGTGTGTCGACCATGTGCCCCCGACGTTGGTGGCGTACTTCAGATCCCTGTTGGTCCAGTCGAGGTAGCTGATGTGGATGAACCCCGCCGGATCCACTGCTACCGAGCTGTACCTTCCCACATCGCCTTCGCTGTCGATCGTGTAGCACGCCCACTCCCCATCCTTGTTCGTCGCGTACTTCAGGTCGCCGTTAGATCCGTCGTAGTAGCTGATGTGCGCCCTATCCGCCTGATCGAGCGCTAGGGAGCAGGTGCTCCCCACATCTCCCTCGGAATCCACTATCGAGAATCTCCAGTGGAACGCGCCCGAGAGAATCTCCGCGGCTCTCGATTGTTCGGTTCCTCTCTCGTGCGTCGAGATTCCCAAGCACGATAGCAAGATGACGACGGAAAGGGACACAGCTGCTGAAATGGCTCGGCGCGAGTCCCGCATCCCTGCCCGTGCGCTGCAGCCGTTCATTCGTCCTCCGAACCCGAATGCCGCGAAAGCACTTATTCGTATTTGCCCCCTCGCCATGTCCCTCGAGCAGAGCGGCACGTAGCGGATGCGACGAGTAAGCGCGTACGCTGGCTAGGCGGACAGGTTGCGATTCATCCATGCGAAGGACTTATATGCGGATTTCTTCTTCAGCATCTGGATGCTCACAATACGACAGGCCCTCTCTAGGGATCGCATCGGCCAAAAGGTCGCTCTGAGGGGCTGGATATATCGCACGCGGTCGAGCGGCGGGATAGTCTTCGTTGTCCTGAGGGATGCGACGGGGATAATGCAGGTCACCGTCAAGAAGGGAAGCCTTCCTGAAGGTGAGTTCGAAGACGCCACCAAGGCCGGCATCGAATCCTCCGTGGTAGTCGAGGGGGAGGTGGCAGAGGACAGGCGCGCACCCGGCGGACTCGAGGTGCGCGCATCGAGGTTTCAGGTCGTGGGCTTTGCGGAGCCGTTCCCCATCACGGAATATCAGAGCACCGAGCTTCTGCTCGACCAGAGGCATCTTTGGATAAGGTCCAGGGAGCAGAACGCAGTCGCCAAGGTGAAGGCGGCCTTGCTGAGGGGCGCCAGGGACTGGTTCCACGCGAACGACTATGTCGAGGTCACGCCGCCCATTATCACGGCTGTCGCACCCGAGGACAGCACCACGCTCTTTCAGGTCAAGTACTTCGACAGGATAGCGTATCTCTCCCAGAGCGCTCAGTTCTATCTTGAGTCGCTGATATTCTCCCTGGAGAAGGTCTATTCACTCACGCCTTCGTTCAGGGCTGAGAAGTCCAGGACCCCCCGGCACCTGGCGGAGTACTGGCACCTCGAGATGGAGGCCGCGTGGCTGACCAACGAGGACAACATGAAGGTCCAGGAAGAGCTCGTGACCGCGATGCTCTCCCAGGCGGTTCGGGAGTGCTCCCCCGAGCTCGAGCTGCTGAAGCGCGACCCCAAGTCGCTGAAGAAGATCGAGCCGCCCTTCGACCGGATGAAGTACGAGGAGGCGATGGAGTACCTGCAGAAGAAGGGGCACGGCGTTTCATGGGGAAGTGACCTGGGGGCGGTGGAGGAGCGGGAGCTGACCATCGACAGGGAGCTACCACTGTTCATCGTCAACTACCCGAAGGAGCTCAAGCCGTTCTACATGAAGGAGAACCCTGAGGATCCGAGGACATACAAGAACAGCGACCTTCTTGCGCCAGAGGGCTACGGCGAGATCATCGGAGGGAGCGAGAGGGAGACCGACAACGCCAAGATGATAGCGTGGCTCGAGGAGAAGGGGGAGAACCTGGACAACTACAAGTGGTACCTGGACCTAAGGAGATACGGCTCGGTCCCTCACTCTGGTTTCGGTCTCGGGATAGAGAGGATAGTGACATGGGTCTGCAAGCTCGAGCATATCCGCGATGCGACGCCGTATCCTAGGACTGTCGCGCGCGTGTATCCCTGATGTCTGGTCTGGACTGCCCCGCACGACCGCGCCTCCTCAGGAAGAACACGATGGTAATCCCGGCCGCTGCGGCAATGCCTGCCACGAGCAAGTATGGGTACAATCCGTGAGAGCTGGATGGGGCGCTCACTGCAACCGCTTTGGATATCTCAGTGACTAATCCGTCGGAATCCTTCACCTGCAGGACTATCGTATAGTTGCCCGAGCGCCTATAGACGTGCGATGCTACCTTTGACTCTGACCAGTCAGTGTCCCAGTTTCCGTCGGCCTCCCAGTCCCAGCGCACTAGCAGATGGGGCGAAGCATCCTCCAGATCGGCTACGCGCGAGGCGTTCGCCGTCACGAACACCCCGTCCTCTTGTTCGAGTGCGGTGGTCTGGAATGACGCATAGGGCGAGGACGGGCGGTACATCGTTCCGTTCGGCACGTCGATACTAGCATAACCCGATAGCAGTGCCTGACCGCGGATCGATTCGTTCAGACCTACGGCGGCTGTGGCCATGACGACGTAGTTCCCGGCCGGGACCACATCCGCATTCCAGGTAACTCTCTTGACGAGCTCGTAGGACGAGCTGTGGGGGACTTCATAGTGCACTATAGCCGTTGTTACTGCGCGATCCAGATTGAAAGAACAGCCCGTGCTCCTTGCGATCACGATTTCGCACATGCCGCCATCAGGCCAACAACCGTACAGAGGTGTTTGTTCACGGTTGGTGATGTTCACAGAGATGGCCAGCTTCGGAAAATCGTCCGCGTTCACTGACACGTCGACCGAGGCGTTCAAAGGCTCGTTCAGGCTTAGGACAGGGGCTGAGGCGAGATTCAGAGTCATCGCATATGAGCGCGGTATCAGGCCGACTGCAGACCTGCCGAAGAATGTGACGGTCTTGTTCATCTCAGGAGTCTTCAGGCGAAAACGTTCCTGGATTGTGACGCTACCGTTCACACTGTTGTAGTCGTTGTATTCGTCTCGGAGATTGAGGAAGCCCTCCTGCAGCAGCGATTCTTTGAGCTCGGCTATCGGCCCGATTGACATGGAACCATTGACGACGGTGTGGTGCGGGCCTTCTGTATAGTTCCGCCAAGAGCGGTGAATAGTGAAGCTGCCATCGGATGCGAGGGACATCTCCCAACTCTCCTCGTAGTCCAGCTGCGTACCCTGATAGGGTTCGAGAACTGTGGACCTCGACCAGAGATAATCAATCCTAAAACTCTCCTGCATAGCCGTTGCAGCGACCTCTATTCCGTCCATGGCGTCTCCTGACAAAGGTCCGCAAGCAGCACATGCTGAAGTCGCCAGCAGCATCATGACCGCGACAAAGAGCCATCTCCCCATTCCGCTTGCCCGAGGTCTATTGCCCGCGTCCGCTATAAGAAACCTTCCTTAAGGCCGCACAATGCGGACCACGTCGGACCTAGAACTCCATCAGCCGTCTGAACCAGGGATTGGGTACATCCGGAGCTAGGCCGAGTTGTCCCTTGATGGGACGACGATCGATGAGACCCTATCCGGTCCTCTATCATCTGGCCAGTCTCGAGCAGTACTCGACGTACAGTGCCGCCGCCCGTTCGACTTCTTCCAGAGATATCTTCTCATCGAGGATGTGGCAACCTCTCGGGTCCCCAGGTCCACAGATGAGCACGGACCTGTTGGCCCTGCTGAACATGACCATCTCGGTCGCGTAGGGGACGCTTGTGATCTTTGCTTTGGGCCCGAGGAGCTCCGTCATCGTCCTGATAGCCTCGCACGAGGTATCCGTCTCGACGGGCTCGAGGTTGTGGATGATCCTGAGCTCGTAGCCTTCCGTGCCAATCCTTCTCCTCAACCTTTCCAGCACTCTCTCCTGGTCCATGTCGGGCGGATACCTTATATCGATCTCCACCTCGCAGGCGTCGGGTATCACGTTGATCCTCGTTCCACCCTTGATGGTGGTCATGGAGAGGGTCATGTCCTCAGTGGGGTTCTTCGGAAGGCGCTGGAGAGGCTGGAGCTTCGCCAGGATGTCCACCATCTTCTCGATTGCATTCTCGCCCAGCTGGGGCATGCTTGAGTGGCAGGCCTTGCCCGAGGTGTTGATGGCGATCTGCAGCTGCCCCTTCTCCTTGTAGACGATCTCGAAGTCCGTCGGCTCCGCCACCAGGATGGCAGGGGCCTCTCTGAGAGCGGGGTCCTCAGTCGCTGCGAGCGCCCCAGCCATCGTGACCTCCTCGTCGGTGGTGAAGCACAGCCCGAACGGCACGTTCGCCGCCACAAGGTCCCCGGCCGCCAGCAACATCGCTGTGCACCCGCCCTTCATATCGCACGCGCCGCGGCCGTACACGACCCCATCCATCGCCGTCCCGTCCTCGTACTTCCAGCCCGGCCCGCGCGGGACGGTATCGAGGTGCCCAGACAGCACGACACCGCCCTTCCCGTGGCTGGCGACTATCGCAGGCGTCTTCTTGTCGCCGTAGTACCTGGGCTCGAGCCCTAGCTTTCTCAGCTTGGAGGAGACGTACTCCACGATGGGGCCCATGTCGTCCTCGGACGAACTCTTGTGGAGGATGAGGTCGGTGAGGACCTCTTCGGCCTTCAGCTTCAGGGGGCTCACCTCGGCTTGCGATCCCTGGCTATCCTCTCGGCGATCTTGACCACGAGCTTGACCGCGTTCTCCATGTCGCTTATGCTCGCGCACTCAGTCGGAGAGTGCGTGTACCTCATCGGTATGCCGATGGGCATCATCAGCGAGCCGAAGTCCTGCATCGCCGCCCCATCAGTCGAGCCTCCGCCTGTGCCGTACTGGAGCGGTATCCTCGCGGCCTTCGCGACCTCCTCGAGCATCTTCCGGAGCTTTGGCGACGCCACCGCCGCGTTGTCGAACATCCTCATGGCAGGGCCTTTGCCAACGTACACCCTCTCGTAGGTGTCGCCGCTCATCGGGGCGTCGTTCGTCGTCATCGTGTCCACGGCGAAGACATATTCCGGCCTGTACGTGAACCCGACGACCTTCGCACCCTTCAGACCGGTCTCCTCCTGGACGCTCCAAACGAACGTGAGCTTGACGGGCAATCCACGATCCTTCAGCTGCTCGAGCGCGTCGAGCAATATCGCGCACCCGGCCCTGTTGTCGACTCCACGGGCGCATATTATGTCCTGCGTGATGTACGTGATGTCTTTCTTGAACACCATAGGGTCTAGCACTCGTATCCCCAGCTTCTCAGTCTCCTTCCGGCTCCTGGTGCCGACATCGACCCTGACGTCCTCCCACGAGAGCGTCTTCTTCATCTCTTCTCGGTCGGTCATCAGGTGCGGCGGCTTCAGGCCGATGACGCCCCTCACGATGCCCTTCTGAGTCTTGATCTCAACCACGCGGCCTACGAGTGTCCGGTCATCTATGCCCCCGACCTTCCTTATCCTGAGCGACCCGTCCTGCTCGAGCTTCGAGACTATGAGCCCCAGCTCGTCCATGTGCGCGATGAACACCACGTGGGGGCCATTGTCTCCGACGGTGACTATGAGGTCTCCGAGGTTGTCCTCATGGGGCTTCAGCCCCATCGCCTCGACCTTCGTCCTGATGTAGTCCCTTATGTCGTCCTCGAACCCGGACACTCCGGGAACCCGTATCATCTCCTCTAGCAGCTCCTTCAAGTCACTCCCTCCTCACGAAAGGCGGTTTGACGATCTCGGCCGGCACCAGCGCGTCCCTGATCCTCACTTCGAGAGCTGTTCCGGGCGTGGCGATGCTGAGGGGCACATAGCCCATCGCTATGCCTATCCTGAGCACGGGTGACATCGTGCCGCTCGTCACGACGCCCACCTTGCGGCCCTCCCTGAGTATCTCGTATCCGTGCCTGGGTATGCCCCTGTCGCGAGCCACCATGCACACGAGCTTGTCATAGCCGCCGGCGGCCCTTTGACTTTCGAGAGCGTCTTTGCCTATGAAGTCGTGGCTCCAGTCGACCACCCAGCCCGGCCCCGTCTGGAGCGAGGTCTGAGAACCGTCGAAGTCGGTGCCGGAGAGCAGCAGCCCTTTCTCGAGCCTGAGCGTGTCCCTCGCGCCTAGCCCGGCTGGCACGAGCCCGTGCGGTCTGCCGCGCTCGAGCACCGCCCTCCAGACGGGCACTGCATCCGGGTTCTCCATCACTATCTCGAACCCGTCCTCGCCCGTGTAGCCAGTCCTCGATATGAACGCCTTCACGCCCGGTCCATCGCCGTTCATGAACCTCCTGCCCTCGAGCAGCGGGGTCCTCGGCTCGGCGCCCTTGTGTTCTATCTTGTCGAGCCTGGCAAAGCCTCCCCAGAAGGACTTGAGCGCAGACAGGTCTGCGCTCGTCAGCTGGGCGACGACGTCCTTCGCCGTCGGGCCCTGGATGGCTATCGCGGACAGATCCATCGACATGTCGTGGAACTCCTGGCCGTCGAGGTGCTCCTCGACCCACTTCCGCATCTTCGGAGTAGTCGCAGCGTTGGGCACCATGAGGTACTCGTCACGCCCGAGCACGGTGAATATCGTGTCGTCCAGTATTCGTCCGCCATCATCTAGGATGTGCGAGTAGACGCATCTGCCGATGGGCTGTCCCTCGATCCTGTTGGTCGATAGACGGCTCACGGCCTCTGCAGCGTGGTCTCCTCGTATCAGGAAATCGCCCATGTGGGAGACGTCGAACGCTCCTGACGCCTGCCTGACGCTCATGTGCTCCTCGATGATGCCAGCGTACTGCACGGGCATTCCCCAGCCGGCGAACAGGGTCATCCTGGCCCCGAGGGCTATGTGCTCGTTGTAGAGCGGCGTCCTAGGCATGCCTGCGGAATCGCGTCTCCCTTCCAAAAAGCTTGGCGACTAACGCCGGCATCACCGGTATTGGTCTATGAGCCTGGTCATGTCCTTCTCCAGGCTCACGCTGAGCTGAGGCTGCTCGATCACCTCGACGTTGCGCTCAAGCAGCGCCAGCTCCTTCTCGCTGAACGCGTTGGGGCTGATGGGTATCAGCACCGTCGAACGGCTCTGCATGACCTGCTCGTTGATGTGCTCCACGAACCTGAGCACCTGCTGGAAGCCGTTGTTGATGACGAGATACTCCAGGCCGTCTATGAGCACGAAGCACTTCTTGTACCGCTCGATGAACGATGATATCACGGTCGCGAGCGTGCCTATGCTCGTGGGGTTGTGATGGTCCTGGCCAGGCGTGTGGCTCAGCCACAGGATGCGCGTGTCTCTCAGCTCGAAAGTCTCGCGGATCTTATCAGGGAACTGCCTCGTAACGCACAGCCCAGGGTTGCCCTCCGAAATCGCCTGCTCGAACAGCTTGTAGGCGAGGAACGGCTTCCGCTCCCTCACGACGTAACAGTATCCCTCTTGGGGACGGATGAGGTCTATGGCTGACTTGTCGTCGCTCGCCAGAAGAACTCCCCTATCGTGGAAAGTGCACGGAGGCGGCCGTATTTAATTCTATTCCCTTCATGCTTCCTGACGTACCTATTTGTGCTCCAGGTCGAGCATCTGGCGGAGCTTCTCATCGAGCACCTTCGCGGGTATGTCCAGCAGAGTGATCACCGTGGTCTTGCCGGATATCCCGGGGCCGCTCTTCTTCGCGCTGACCACGCCCAGCATATCCAAATCCTTAAGTAGCCCCCAGAAGGCGGTGTGCGCCCTCGGCTTCTCGCCATACTCCTCGCAGGCCACCTTGTACGCCGACTCCGCCTCGCCAGTCGTCACGTAGGCTTTGCCCCTGGAGGCCTTCGCGATCGCCAACAGCGCGAGCTTCTGGTGCTTGTCCAATCCTATCAGTTTTGATTCTGTGATGGAGCTGTAAGCCTCCGCCTTCGCTGCGCGCACGTGCTCGACATCGATCCTCCCCGCACCCTCCTCGTCGGCGAGCATCCCCGCCTTCTCGAGTATCTCGATCGCGAATCTCGCATCGCCCCACTCCGCTGATACCTCAGCGATGAGGTCCACGGCGTCCCCGGTGATGGCGCCGTCATGCAGTGCCAGCTCGGCCCTCTGAGCGACGATGTCCCGCAGCTCGTCCAGGGTGTACTTCCCGAACTCGATGATGTTCGTGCGCTTGAAGGTGCTCGCGGAGGACGCGTCGAGCATGTCGAACACATTCTTCTGCGATATGAGCATGAGGGAGACGAGCTCCCTCGCCTCCACGCCCTCCTCTCCGAACCTCGTCAGCTTGTATATGATGTCAGACCCGGCTCTCTTGAGAAGCATGTCGGCCTCGTCGAGAACTATGAGCAGGTGCAGCTTGCGCTTCTCCAAATCCTTCCGCAGTATGCGCAGCATCTCGGTGATCGAGAACCCCCTGTCAGGGAAGTTGGGCTGGAAGTGGTTGACTATGTGCAGCACCGCGCTTGACTCGCTGTTCCTCTGCCTGCAGTTGACGAGGACCCAATCGATCGCCTTCTGCCTTTTCTCAGCATAGTCCCGCAGGTCCATGCAGAAGCGCTTTGCCGTGGCCGTCTTGCCCGTGCCGACGCTGCCCGTGAGGACCACGTTCTGGGACATGTTGGACTCGACCACGGGCCTGTAGAGCGTGATCAGGCGTTTCATCTGCTCGTCCCTGTGGACCAGCTTCGGGGGCACGTAATCGAAGGACAGTGTGCGCTGGTCCTTGAACACGCTCTTGCCGACCTTCTCCCACATGTCGCTCAACTGCTGGATTCTCTCCGCCTATCTCCTGCTCCGCTCTTAAAGGATTCGCGCGGTGCGCGCGAAAGTCCTCGATAGGCAAAACGATTTAAGCAAACAAAGCGCTCGACAGCGCGGGGAGAGAATGCCGTCAGAGGATGACCTCATCAGCTCTCTGTTGAAAGGCACCAAGTCCATGCTCAGCTCGGAGACGATGCTCGTCGAAGCCGTCCAAGACCTAGTGAAGGACGAGATCAAGAGGCACATCCGCCAGAAGCTCGACGCGAGCCCCGAGCTCAAGGAGGAGCTGAAGGCCGCCGTCGAGGAGCTCCTAGAGGCGAAAGTCAGGGAGGCCTACGCCCTGCTCAAGGTGACAAAGGTCGGCGCGAAGCTCGGCATAGAGCTGGTCCCGCCCAAGCTCAGGAAGGAGATAGGGCAGGAGCTCGTTTCGATGTTCGAGCGGGAAGTCACGAGAATGTTTGACCAGGCTTGACTCGGTGTTGGTAGGTGAAGGGGATACTCGCGTCCGAATCCTCTCTCAAATCGGCACTTTGGTCATCGTTGCCGCCGCAGGAATCACGGCCTTTGTAGGTCTTTATCTTGCCATCGGGAGAGAAGTTGCAGCGTGGCAATGCGGTTGAGGGAGTCCACTCGTGGCGAAATACACCTCTGTCTGCATCTCTTTCTCCGTCGTCTTGGTTTATGTAAACAATCGCGCTAGAGGTTCTTGCTCCAGCTTCGGTCGCTTTCCAATCGAGGACGGGTTGGCTAGGGGTCAACTGAGGTCCTGCAAGCATAGAGTTGACTTGATGCCCATTCGCTAGGAGTCTTCTCTAGAGTAAGCCTTATATAGCTCGGGGGAGGGGGGATAACGAGTCGGAGGGTTGGCATTGGGCAAGGGGAGCCGTTTCGTGGTTGCGTTTTTCGTCGCATTCGCGATCATGGGATTTGTCATTCCAGCTACGGTCTCAGCAGTCTCGGGGAGTTACTATGTATGGACGGATTACAAGTCATTCACCAAGGGCAACATGGCCACACTCTTGAACACAGACCCCGTCCTGGTCTCAGGTTCCGCATGCGCAAACCACGTGTGCATGGTTTTCCAAGATAGCACATGGCTTGCGATTGGGTGGGTGGAAGGAAGGACTGCATGGGGTAGCACGAACGGGAAGCAGATGTACTACTACGATGAGTACGTCGGCGGTGTTTATTCCGGGGGGTTCCTCGGAAATGCTCCCTACGGCACGAACCACTCGTTCGTGGTGAGCTACCCCTTGGGAACCACCAACTTCTTCGCGGCCTATTTGGACGGTGTGGAGAAGAAGAGGACCCAGTTCCTGTATTCAACAGCGAGGCCGGAGACTTCTGCGGAGTCCTCCGACAGCGGGAACCATATGTGGGGCCACGTCAAGGACATGAAGTATATGCTACAGTCGGGAAGGATCGTTAGGTGGTACCCGTGGGACGGGTTTGGAACCTTCGGCGCTGACCCGCCCTATCGTATAGAGTTGGTATCTCAGACCGAATGGTGGTATGACAAGACATAGAAGGAATATGTGAAGTGAGGAGAATGGCAAAGGATTGGCGCGCTTCGCTCAGACACTCGGTAATCATGAAACTGGCGTTCACTCTCGCGGTTGGTCTCGTGCTGGCTTTCCTTGCTCTCGCGATTATGCAAGGACAGACGCGGACTGATGATGAGATCCCGGCGCTTAGACCAAGAGGGTCAATCATCGTTGGGGCCGAGGTGGACACCGTCACCAGTGCAGAATCGCTGGTCGGATACTCGCTCGCCTCTCCTCAGGATGCGCCTGGAGATCTGGAGCTCAAGAGCATTCGCGTGCAAGCTGAGACCAAGACCGTGTACATGGTGTTCGCCCGCCCGTCTCTCACGCTCCCAAGCGAGTTGAGCTGGTCATGGTTACTCGACAATGATTGCTGGGTACTCGTTCAGTCACCCCAAGATTCAACGGTTAGCCCTGAGAAGCTCATAGACGACATCGTTGTTCAGAGCGGGGGTAGGGCAAGCCGTATCACCGTAGGTGGGTCGCCTGGGCTGATGTACTGTCCGGGCGATTTGGATAGCGCTGTTCATTGGTGGTCGGGCGGGATTCACTACGCCCTTATCACTCCGCGAGAGACAGACTACTCCGACCTAGTCACATTCGCGGAAGCGATCGCCGCGCAGATGTGAGAAGCCCTGCTACACTTCTGTCACGGAGGCTTTCACGCAGGCAACTGCTCTAGCGATGCCGCAGAGCGTGCTAGTTTGGGAGGTTCCTCACGCGCTCCTGCTACGAAAGTGGAGAGGAAGCTGCGATCCGAAACCCTTCCTCGTACCGGGCTGAGGGCCAGACGAGAGCCCCCTCTCTCATGCTGTCCACAAGCAACTGAGTTAGGGATGGAGATGGACTTCGAAGTCTATCCGAAGAGCGCACTCAGGCCCGCTGCGGCCTCTTCCTCGGAGACCTTCTCCTCCTTCTTCTTCTCCTCTTTCTTCTCTTCCTTCTTCTCAGCTGGCCCGGCTGCGGCAGGGGCTGCGGCGACAGGGGCCGCGACCGCCGTTGCGATCGCCTCGTCTATGTTCACGCCCTCGAGGGCCGCGGTCAGCGCCTTGACTCGCGCTGGATCTGGCGTGACGCCCGCGGCCTTCAGTACGGCCGTTATGCCTTCCTCTGTCACCGGCTTCTTAGCCGCGTGCAGGACCATCGCGCTGTACACATACTCCATGTTTCTGCCTCCTTAGATTCCGTCATCCGAACAGTGCGCTCAGACCGGCCGCTGCCTCCTCTTCCGATACCTTCTCCTCCTTCTTCTCCTCTTTCTTCTCGGCCGGCTTGCCGGGACCTCCCTTGTCCTCCGGTGGCCTCGGGACGTTGGCGAGAGCGCTCCTGAGCTCGTCGTCAAGTGCGGCCGGCACCTTGGACGCGAGCGAGAGCATCTGTGCGTTGGCCTTCGCGAGCATGAGCTTGATGGTCTCCTTGTTGGGTATGTCAGCGTTGACCGCGAGGTTGAGGGCGTTCATGTGCGCCTTAGCCAAGAGCGGTCCGATGGACTGCCTTGTCGGGTAAGCGATGAACACAGCGAGATTGAGCGCGCCCGCAGCAGCGCTCCTGACCTTGTTCAGAATCTCCGCTTCGTCGACCGCGAGGACATCCCTCTTGTAGACCATCCCGTCCTCGTACGCTGCGTGCAGGTCGAGACCTACGGTGAGCGGATATACCTCCAGCTTCGACAGGACGAGCGCCACCTCCCGTGGAATCCTCTCACCTTTCTTGACAAGCACCTTGTCCTTCTTGATGACGACCTTGCCCTGCTCGATCGCCGCTGGCAGGCCTGCCTTCTGCAGCTCGCCGACTATAGGTCCGGGCTTGAAGGGTGTCTCGCCCGCCTTTATCTCGATGTCCTCAGGGGCGACCTCGCCCCCCTTCGCCGGCATCTTTGTCTTGGTGGCATCGAGCTGCTTGTAGAGCTTGAAAGGGTTGAGGTCGGTCGTGACTATCGCGCACTGCCCCTCGACCGCCTCGGCGAGCTTCTCGACGCCCTTCCTTTCCTTGGATGCCTGCTCGAGCGCGATCTTCAGGAGGGTGTTCTTGAGCACGGTTATCTGCGCCTTGCCCCTGAGATTCGTCCTGATCGTCTGGAAGGCAGGCGCGGGCACTCCATGGATATCGATGACTCCGACGACCTTGCTCTTCGCTATCTGAGATGCGAGGCTCGCTACCGCCTCCTTCTTCCAGGGTGCAACATGGGCCGTCATCTCACATCACCCTGTATGCCGGGCCCATAGTGGTCTTGACATAGACCGAGTGGATGTTCATCTTGCCCCGCTCGAGCTTCGATATGAGCCTCTTGAGCACCGCGTCGATGTTCTCAGCGATCTTCTCGGGGGGCATGTCCTTCGTGCCCACGGCGCAGTGGAACGTCCTCCTGTCCCTGCTCCTGACGGCCACGCTGCTCCGGAGCTTCTCTATCTGCGGCTTCGGGTCTGAGCCCGGCGGTATAGGCTTCGGCATCTTGCCCCTCGGCCCGAGGACTACGCCGAGCCGCTTGCCGATCGTGGGCATGAGGGGCGCCTCAGCGAGGAAGAAATCCCCGCTCGCAGCGAACTTCCTGGCCTTAGCCTTGTCCGAGGCGATCTTCTCGATCTCGTCGGGCTGGATCACGATGTCCGCGACGCCCTTTGCCTTGACAGCCATCTCCGAGCTGCCGAACACACCTATCCTGACCGGTTTCCCGCGGCCGTTCGGAAGGACGATCTCCTCTTGGATCCTGTTCTTAGGATTGGACAGGTCGATGTCCTTGAGGTTTATCGCGAGCTCCACGGACTCCAAAAACTTCCTCTGTTTCGATTCCGCCTGGAGCTTCTTTATCGTGTCTATTAGCTGCTGGTCAACCAAGCCAGACCCCTCCGATGTAGTGCTTGCGAGCCCTGGGGGCTCTCCTACATGACTAGGGAGTGGAGCGAATGCAGATGGGGTTTATAATGGTTTGTCAGCTCCACTTGCACAGACAGGCAAAAGCATCGGGCCCAAGCACCCGCCCCTGCAGTTGCTGGGGGTCGTTACCTCCTCAGGGCTCAGAAACGGATTCACAGAACCTCAGAAGATCGTCCGGGATTGTTCCTACGGCGGTCAGCAGCCTGTAACCTCGCCCGTCCATGCACCATGCGACGATGTTGCCAGTATCGTCCGGACACGTGATAAGTCCAGGGCAACCCCCAATCATCACGGCTTTCGTACGGCCCTGATTCAACTCCACAACGCAGTTTATATAGGAAGCTGGGTCGGGCAAACCCTCACTTACATAGAGGATCCAGTATCCCTTTGACAGGATGTCCCGTGACATCAAGGGCGTTTCGGTTGGCAACTGAATTCGTCCGGATACCAGTTGCAGCCAGGCTGTCCCCCTATCAATGAAGATCCCCTGGAATTGGAAACCGTCGGCCAACCACTTGGGCAATCGCACATCCTGACCTAGGATTGATTTTGCCTGATCTACCGAGTACACCCTCTCAGGGCATAACGGTGGCCCGGGCGGGTAGAACGGCGCGCTCTGTGATTCATTCCTATCGGCTGGCTGGACTGCTATCATAGCCAGTTTCAGCGACAGCACCACGAAAGCAACTACCCAGAGAACGGACAGACCATTTCTCGACAACGCCTTTGTCTTCGGTTTCATCAGGACTACCTCCCCTAGCTGCTTCACATTAACCTGCCGAGAGAATGACCATCGGTGCGAAGAACATCAGTCCGATGAAGATGGTAGTCAATTCACGCCCCACTCTCGAATCACTTATTCACGAATACGCCGTTCACGCTCTTTTCTTCGCTCGTTACCTCATACCCCTCCTACTATTCGCACGCTCGATAGCCTTGGCACGTTTCGCTCTCGCAAGTCAAAGCCCGCTCAGTGTTTCCGCCTGTTCTCAGCATCCTGACCGGCGATTCAAATGCCAGCCGGACCGACCCGAAGGGAAACCCTTTAACTGTAACGATGTTATTCGCGACTTGTAGGGGAGTGGGCCGACGGCTAGGAGGATAGTCATCATCGGCGGAGGGTGTGGCGGTGGCACAGCCGCGCAGTTCGCGAGGAAGACCGACAGGACGGCCGAGATCACGGTCATCGAGCGTGAGACGTACCCGCAGTACTCTCGGTGCGGCCTTCCCTATGGGATATCCGGCGTGATTCCTGAGCTGACGAACCTGATCGAGGCTCCTGAGGAGCGCATGAGGAAGAACAGGATCAATCTGATGCTGGGCTCAGAGGTCACGAGGGTGGAGCACGACAAGAGGCTCGTGCATGTGAAGACCCCTGACAAGGAGCTCGAGCTGCCATACGATTCGCTCGTGCTCGCAACGGGCGCCAAGGCGGTGGTCCCGCCCATAAGGGGCGTGTTCAAGGAGGGCGGGAAGCCTGGTGAGCTGAAGAAGGGCGTGTTCGTCCTCAGGACGATCGAGGACGCAAGGGGCATTCAGTCGCTCGGATACAAGGGCAAGCGGGCCGTGGTGATAGGTGCAGGACTGGTCGGGCTCGAGGTGGCGGAGGCGCTCATGATCAGAGGCTGCAAGGTCACGATAATCGAGTACCTCTCGAACTGCATACTCGCCATGGTCGACGACGACATGGCCCAGATGATGGCAGAGGCGATAGCCAAGCACGGCGTGAAGCTCTTCACGGAGCACCAGGTCGTCGAGGTGCTCGGGGAGGAGCGCGCTACAGGCGTCGTCGCCGTGAACAGGAAGACCAACGAGGAGAGGGAGTTCATCGCTGACCTCATCGTCGTCGCGACGGGCCAGAGGGGCGAGACGGAGCTCGCAAGGCAGATCGGTTGCGAGGTCGGCGTCACGAAGCAGATAGTCGTCAACGACAGGTGTGAGACCTGCGTCAAGGACGTGTATGCTGTGGGCGACTGCACCGAGTACCCAGACTTCGTCACGAACAGGCCGTACGTGAGCGGGCTCGGCACGATCGCCGTGAAGATGGCCATGGTCGCGGGCGTCAACGCCGCCGGAGGCGACGAGCGCCTCCCGAGGGGCTTTCTGATAACGAGGGCCACGGAGCCGTTCGGGTGCCAGGTCGCCGCAGTTGGCCCGACCACGCCTCAGCTGGAGGCCGCGGGCATAAAGCCCCTGGTCGGCAAGGTGCGGGCGTTCACGCTCCCCGACTACTACCCTGGCAGGAAGGAGATCTATGTCAAGGTCCTCGCACACCCGGAGACCGGCAAGATACTCGGCGCGCAGATCGTGGGCGAGGACCGCGTGCACATGAGGATAAACGCGTTCGCTGTCGCGATACAGGCGGGCATGACCGTCCAGGAGCTCGCGCAGCTCGAGACCGCGTATTGTCCGCCGGCGGCACCGACGGTCGACCCGATAACTATCGCGTGCGAGGCCGCGAAGCTGAAGATGGCAAGGCTGCCCAGGCCGGGCTGACTCAGAACAGTCCCTGGTAGCCGCCCTCTTCTATCTCCTTCATCACTACCTTGGGGTCCTTCCCGTCTATCGTGACGCCCATGGAGACGCAGGTCCCCACGACCTCCTTGAACCTCGCCTTCTTGTCCTTGCCGAGCATCGAGTCCTTCTTCATCTCCGCTATCTTCTGCACCTGCTCGGCCTTCAGGTTGCCTATCTTGGTCGCCTTGGGGCTCCCGCTGCCCTTCTCGACGCCGAGCTCCTTCAGTATCAGCGCGGACACGGGCGGCGTGCCCACCTTGATCTCGAACGACTTCGTCTTCGGGTCGACGATGAGCGTCACGGGCACCTTCATGCCCGCGAAGGCCTTCGTCTTCTCGTTGATCGCGTTCACGACCTGTATCACATTCACGCCCAGCGGTCCCAGGGCAGGGCCCAGGGGCGGCCCTGGCGTGGCCTTGCCGCCGTCGACCAGCACATCCAGCTTCTCTGCCATCGCTCATCTCTCCTTCTCAAGAACCCTAACATGATCTCCGCGGATCGTGACGGGTATCGGCACCATCGCCTCGAACAGCTCGACAGTGATCTCCTCCTTGTTGTGGTCGATCTGCTGCACCCTGGCCTTCTCGCCCTTGAACGGGCCCGCGATGAGCTCGACGATGTCGCCCTCAACTATGCCCGAGACGGCTGGCTTCGGCGTCAGGAAGTGCTCGATCTCTGCAAAAGTCGTCTCGCCTTTGACTATGCCCCTGGTCCTCCGCACGCCCTTCACAAGGTCCCTCAGCCCGTCCGTGTTCATCGCCTCGACGAACACGTAGCCTCTTATGGTCGCGGGCGAGAGTATCGCGAACACGCCTATCGACGGCTTGGGTTTCGCCCTCGAGGCTATCGAGTCCGCGACGGTCTTCTCGTGACCTATGGATGTCTTGACCGCGAGCATGGATTGCCTGGCGGTCGCCTGGAGAGTCGCGACGTCGTTCATGCTCGGGTTCTCCTTCAGATGGGCGTTCACCAGCACGGTTATCTTGTCCCCGTACCTGGCGCCCGTCGGAGAGGTGACCCTGAGGATGAAGGTCTTCTCTTGGCCCGGCATCATCTCGAAGAGCTTCTCGTTCGCAGGCTCCGCGCTGGGCGTGTTCTCCCAGACGAGTCCGATCGCGTCGTAGAGCTTGACGATCCACTCGGGCGACCCTTCCTCGGTGGCCGAGAACACGGTGTCAACCTTTATCGAGAGCGTGTGCGGCTGCCCGTCGTCCGGCACTCTTATCGACATCTCGAACTCCGTCGAGTCACCCGACGCGATCATACGCTTGGTCTCGCCCTGGATGTTGAACTGCAGCGCTTTCTGCACGGGCGGCGGAGGCGCAGGAGCCGCTGCCACCTCCTTCTTGGGCTCCTCCTTCTTCTTCAGGTCCAGGTTATCAAAAAGCCCCAATCACATCCCTCATCTCACAGTCTTGCATGGTCCTTCAACGCGCCGAACTCATCCGAACGCGTTCCCGAGGAGCTTCGAGCCGTACTCGAAGATCCAGTATATCAGGAAACCGAGCCCTCCAATCAGTATCAGCCCTATGGCGACTATCTGCGTGACTCTGATGTACTCCTCGCCCGTGGGCTTCCGGGCCATCTTGATGACCCTCCCGTACTTGCCCTTGCCTATGTGCTTGGTCTTCTCCTCTATCCTGCGCTGGAGGTCCCACGACTTGTCGATTATCTCCTTTATCTCAGGCATGCGCGTTCCTTGTCCTAGTACTGGTACTACCTAATAAAGTCTAGGCCCATATCGTGCTTCTTCTTGTCCCTGCTGGGCCCGAATATCTGCTTAGACTTGACCCCTGTGATGACCACCATGACCCTGATCGTCCTGTCCAGGGTCTCGTCCACCGCGGCACCCCAGATTATCCTCGCGCCGGGGCTTATCTTGGACTGTATCACCTCGGCGACCTGCTCGGCCTCCGAGACGGTCATGCTCGGCCCGCCCGTGACGTTGACGAGTGCCGCCGTGGCCTCGCTTATGTCCATCTCTATCAGTGGGGAGTTGATGGCCTCGTTCACCGCGTTAAGCGCGGCATCATCGTCGTCCGACTCGCCCAGGCCTATCATCGCTACGCCTCCAGACTTCATCACGGTCTTGATGTCGTTGAAGTCCAGGTTGACGAGCCCGGGCTTGGTGACTATCTCGGTGATGCCCTTGATGGACCTCATCAGCACTTCGTCCGCGACCTTGAACGCGGCGTTGAGCGAGAGCTTGGGCACTATCTCCAGCAGCTTGTCGTTCGGAATGACGATCACCGTGTCCGCGATGTTCCTCAGCCTCTCGAGGCCCCACTCGGCGTTCTCAGCCCGGACCGCCCCCTCGGCCTGGAACGGATATGTGCATATGGCCACCGTCAGAGCGCCCAGCTCCTTGGCTATCTGGGCGACTATCGGCGCAGAGCCAGTCCCGGTCCCGCCGCCCAGTCCGCACGTGACGAACACGATGTCCGAGTCGGCCAGGGCCTTCTTCAACTCCTCCTCAGCCTCGCGAGCGGCCTCCTCGCCCACTTGAGGGAGAGCGCCAGCGCCCAGTCCACGCGTCACACGCCTCCCGAGGAGTATCTTGTGCGGCGCCTTCGTCATGAGCAGGTGCTGCGCATCGGTGTTGGCAGCGTACAGCTCCGCACCCACGATGCCGGCCTCGGCCAGCCGGGTGATGGTGTTGGAGCCCCCGCCGCCGCAGCCTATGATCTTTATGTTTGTCCTCAGCCCCATCAGTATCTTCTGGAGCTCCTCATCCTCCGCGGTCATAGGCCGGAACCCCTCCGGCCTCTTCGCCTGCGCTTCCTCGGCGGCTGCGAGGACGTTGTCGACCAAAGACTTCATGTCGAAAGCCTCCGAACACGTGATTCCGAATGTGACAAAGCACAGCGGTGAGACCAGCTCACCGACCGCTCTGACCGTAGCTGATTAGGTCTCTTAAAAGTTTCGACATGCCCAGACCTGGTCCTAACGGACCAGGTCTACCTCTCCGACGCCCCTGAAGCGCTTCTCTCCAGTCGGCTTGCCGAGTATCTGCTTGGACTTGACGCCCGTCGCGACGAGCATCACCCTCACGGTCTTGTCCATAGCGGGATCGATCGCGGCGCCCCAGATTATCCTCGCGTTCTGTCCGACCCTGCTCTGTATCTCCTCTGCAGCCTTCTCAGCCTCGGATATCGTGAGGTCGGTGCCGCCTATCACGTCGATGAGCACGCCGTTCGCCTCGCTTATGTCCACCTCGAGCAGAGGCGAGTTGATGGCCTGGTCTATGGCCTCCTCGATCCTCTCCTCGCCCGGCGCGTCCGATTCGCCCAGGCCTATCATGGCTACACCGGCGCCTTTCATTATCGTCTTGACATCGTTGAAGTCGAGGTTCACGAGGCCAGGCCTTGTGATGACCTCTGTTAGGCCCTTGATGGACCTCATCAGCACCTCGTCCGCGACCTTGAAGGCGGCGTTGAGCGACAACCTCGGGACTATCTCGAGCAGCTTGTCGTTAGGTATGACGACGACTGTGTCAGCGGCATCCCTCAGCCTCTCGAGGCCCCACTCCGCGTTCTCCATCCTCATCTTGCCCTCCCCTCTGAAGGGCAGCGTCGCGACCACTATTGTCAGAGCCCCCATCTCCTTCGCTATCTTAGCGACGACGTGGGAGCCGCCCGTACCTGTCCCGCCACCCAAGCCGCAAGTCACGAAGCAGATGTGCGTGTCAACGAGTATCTTCTTCAACTCCTCCTCAGCCTCGCGCGCAGCCTCCTCGCCGATCTGCGGCAGCGCACCAGCACCAAGCCCCCTCGTGACCCGCCTGCCGAGGAGTATCTTGTGCGGAGCGCGTACGGTGAGCAGGTGCTGCGCATCGGTGTTGGCCGCATACAGTTCCGCACCGACGATGCCCTCGTCGTATATCCTCGCGACGGTGTTCGTCCCTCCGCCGCCCACGCCTATGATCTTTATGTTCGTCTTGAGCGACCTCAGTATCGCCTCAAGCTCAGCATCCACTCGCTGGTCGGCGCCGAGCGCGGCCGCCTGGGCCATGCTGGCTCCTGCTGTTTCCTCTCTCGCCAGGGCGTCTTCGACTAGGGATCTCATCATCGCGGGTCACCTTCGGGGACGTGAGGCGGTTGCCTCTTCCAAGCGCTGGAAGTGCATCCCTCACGCGTGCGTCACGCGCGTTATAAAATCGGGTTGTTAGTATAAAAGTTTATCTGGAGGCCGGCTGGGTGGCTGTTCGGTCACCGAGGAGTTCAGTTTCGACAAGGTTTTTCGCCATCGGAGGAGATTCGTCACAACGTGAGGGTACGGGCGCACGTCATCTTCGAAGGCCGTGTTCAGGGCGTGTTCTTCAGGGCGAACACGCAGCGCTGCGCTGAGAAGCTAGGCCTCACTGGCTGGGTGAGGAACACGTCCGACGGCAGGGTCGAGGCCGTGTTCGAGGGTGAGGAGGATGATGTGCGGGCGGCCATCGAGTGGTGCGCCACCAAGCAGCCCTATGCGAAGGTGACGGGGAAGCACGTCGAGTTCTCAGCAGCGACGGGCGAGTTCGAGACATTCTCGATAGTGCCGTGAGGGAGTCACTTCACCACGGCGATCGTTCCAACCACAAGCCCTGCGACCGCGACGGAAAGAACCATGTCCATGCCCATGAGCAATATGATCAATGTCATTGCAACACCCAAGACTCTCCCGAGATTGAGCACGAACTCCCGCACGACCACACCCTTCCGCTTGAAGCGCTCCAGTTTGTCAAGCAACATCGTGAAGAGGAACGCAGGTATGACTGCCACCCAGAAGTATGCCGAGCTCATTGCGGCTAGGTAGGCCTCGACAGAACCGGCCATGGCAACAGCGAGCATCGAGACTGCGGTCATTAGGGCCCCGATTCTCAGGAACAGCGACCTGCGCATGATCCTGTCCGAGACGTAGCCGAGGACGACAGTCATGGCCGCTCCCCAGAGTGCGAAGAGCGAGAGGTACTGGCTGAGTGTGGATTCGGTGGCTGCGTACTCGAAGCTCAGGACAGGGACCGCCACCCAGAACACCCCGTCTGCGACACCATGTGCCAGGATCCCGTACATTATGCCCCTTCCAACACCAGTGAAGTCCAGCGCTGTAGGCTGTCTCCCGGTGATGCCTCTTGTCACTGATTGAAGGAGCTCGGGTATTATGATCCGCTCACGGAAGGTCCTGAGGACTCTGAACCCTGAGATGAAGACCATAGCGCACAGGACGATGAATATCGAAGCCGAGAACACGGCGTCGTAGGAGGCCACCGTGATGATCGCGCCGCCCGCGAGCGGCCCGAGCGTCGCTATCAGGGGCCACACCAGGAAGTACAGTCCTATAGTCGCCCCCCTGGACTTCCGAGAGGACACGTGCATGATGAGTGCGTTGTATGGGATCCAGAAGGTTACGATGTACGTCCCGAAGACGGTGGCCGGCACCAGGACCAGCAGCCATCCGCCGAACACGTCGAGGTCATCGAGTAGCATCAGAGAAATGTAGTAGATCACGAGGCAGAACAATCCGGTGACTATCGAGGCGGAGAAGTTCTCCACTAGCTTCTTCGATGCGAACGCGATGAGGACGAGCGGGACCGCGCAGCATATGAGTATGAACGCTGTGCAGCCGATGTAGTCATGTCCTTCCCTTAGCAGGTAGATGAGGGCGAAGGTGTTCGATAGGGTGTTGGCTATAGCGACCAACGACTGGAGCACGACCAGTGAGCCGTGCCTCCTGAACATCGAGCGCAGATACTCCCTGAAACTCAGGATTATCCTACCTCGGCCGCCTGACGCCATAAGCTGCCCGAATAAGACACTTGCCTTCGTTGGGGTGCAGAGGTACTAGGCCATTCAGGAGAACAGGTCACCATAGGTGAGCCTCGGATTGTCCTCGTGGATCGTCCTTGCCTGCTCCTCCGACACCAGCCCCTCCTTCATGAGCGCGAACGTCCGCTTCGGCACGGTCGTGATGTTCAGGACCGCTCCCGGTTTAGACGGGTCATCCATGAAGTCCGTCTCCATGAGGAATCGCGTGCCCTTCGAGATCGCGGTCCTGGCTGCATCCCTTCCGACCAGCACCGAGGGCATCAGGCCGTGGTTCTCCTCCGGCAGCACAAGCGGCGGACAGAAATGCTTGACCACCCTGTGCGTCGGCAGTCCTGCGCTGCGCGCCATCTCCGCGAGCTCCCTCATGGATGAGGGCGATGCACTCTCAGTGTGCAGCACGACGGCACAGCCAACCTCTCTTGCGAGCTTCATCGCATACAGCATGATCTCGTTCGACGCTGCCCACTCCTCGGGCGAAACCGGGAAGTGCGGTCGGCCCACCTCTCCTATGGCCAGGGCTTTCCCCTCGCGGACGTATCCTGCGGCCAAATCCATGGCCTCCATCATTATCTCCTTCGCCCTTTGAAGGTCGTATGTCTTCTCGAGCTCGAGGAGATCCGCAGGGTAGGGTCCTACCGTCGCATATGCCCGTACGCCAGTCTCGGAGTTCACCCTGTCCTTTATCGCGATAGTCATGTCGTATGTCTCCCTGAAGTCCCGCGCTGTTCGAACCGGCACGCCCTCGTACGGCATGCTCGAGATGATGATGTGGGTCCCGCCCTGTCTCTCGAAGTCTTTCACGGCCGCGACGTGCCTCCCCCTGACCGGGTCCAGGTGGACGTGGTTGTCCAGAATCGGGATGGGCATGGGAGGCGACCTGGCGCGTACTACTTCAGCAGGCCCGCAGCCTTCAGCTCCTCGGTGATCTTGTCCACAGCGGCCTCGACGTCCTCGGGCTTCCTCGCGCCCGTGCATACGAGCTTCCCACTGCCGAACAGGAGCACGACGACTTTCGGCGAGTCGATTCTATAGACGAGCCCCGGGAACTGCTCGGGCTCGTACTCGACCTTCTCCAGCCCTAGGCTGATTGCTATGGCGTTGAGATTGATCTGCGAGCCGAGGTCGCTCGAGGCGACGATGTTCTGAACCTCGATCTTAGGCTCGACCTTGATTGTGATGCCAGCAGCCTCTATCTGCTTCGCCACCTTGCCTATCGCCGTCTTGACCTGCTCGAGGCTCTTCGCACCGGTGCACACGACCTTCCCACTCCTGAAGAGCAGCGTCGCGGTCTTCGGCTCCTTGAGCCTGTATATCAATCCGGGGAACTGCTCGGGTTCGTATTCCGCACCATCGAGCGCGAGCGCAATCGCCTGCAGGTCTAGCTCCTCGCCAAGGGATGTAGAGGCGACGACATTCTCTATCTTGATGACTGCCATTAAAAGCACCACCGGCGATAGCGGTATTTAAATGAGTATTTAAAAAGATTTCTTGAAAAAGCGACATTTCCTGTGGAAACAGCCCGGGTTCCTGGCTTCCCTTCGTGTCGATATCAAGGGCCGCTCAGCGGGCGCGTTTCTGCAAAACCGCCCCTTTCCGACGATGTCTGGACTTCGGTTCGATGATTGTCGATGAGGTGTTGCTGGGCCTTTGGCGAGTTCAATTCTTGACGGACGGTTCGGGCGCACGACCAGGCTAAATAGGCTGGCGTCGATTCGTCCCAGGGGGAGAGTTGTGTTATCGAGGTATTCCAAGACTGTTGTGGGCATTGTCACCGCTACGCTCGCCCTTGCAACGCTGGCGTTCCCGTCTGCGGACGCCCGGCCGCAGGCCAAGTGGACCTTCGCGATATACATGTGCTCGGACAACGACCTCGACGAGTGGGCGGCACTGAACACGGAGTGGCTGATGTCTGCTGGGGACAGCAGGAGCGTCAACTTCATCGTGTTCTGGGATTCGTCGACCGGGCCGGCAATGCTGTATAAGATCGGCGAGGGAACAATGACGCCGCTGACGGGCTTCAAGTACAGCGGCGTCGAGGTCAACATGGGCGACCCGAGGGTGCTCGACGCTTTCGTCGACTACGTGACGTCCAAGTACAAGGCCGAGAACCTGCTTCTGGATCTCTGGGACCACGGTGACGACTTCAGGGGCATATGCTTCGATGAGGATACTGGCACACGGGTCGATGAGGACTTCCTGACGCACCAGGAGATCGCAAAGGCGCTCGCGGGCGAGGACATCGACATCATCGCAGGTGACGGGTGCGGCATAGGGGTGATAGAGGCGGCATACGAGTACGTCGTCGGTGGAGTGACGGCCGAGTGGTTCGTCGCGAACGAGAACTACGTGCCCCTCCAGGGCTTCCCGTACGCCGCGATCGCAAAGGACCTGGTTGCGAACCCAGGCATGACGCCGGAGCAGCTCGCCGAGGACATCGTCGAGAGGTACGCAGCCATGTACCAGGGCGGATGGCTCACCATGCTCTCCGCGATCAGGCTTTCCGAGATTCGCGCGATGGTGAGCGAGCTTTGGGACGTCACCTCAGGTCTCATCGACAAGATGGATGCATACCGCGGGTTAGTCGCATCGGGAAGGGCGCACGCGACCATGGGCTGGTCACAGTACGGCTGGGAGGCCTTCGTGGACCTCCCCAAGGTCTTCGAGACGATATACGAGGGCCTTCCCGAAGGCTGCGAGCTGAAGGTGCAGACGGCAGAGCTTATGGCTGCGATAGCCAAAGCCGTTCCCTACATCGGCGCTGGTTCGCCAGGCTATGTCTGGGACTTCGGAGGCATCGCGGTGTTCTTCCCGGGCGCCGAGGGCTCCTACAACCACAACACTTGGTGGCGGGGCTCCGACTACCCAAGCATGAGCTTCGCTCAGGACGGTTGGCTCGACTTCTTGAATGCGTACTTCGGCGGAAAGTGAGAGACCCCCAAACCCTTTCATGATGCTTTCCTTCTAAGAACATCGAAGGCGATGGGTTGTTGCGTTTTCTTGCGTCCCCCTCGCTCACGGGGGAACAGATAATATAGCTGAATCAAGGTTAGTGTAAGGTTCGAGTCAGTGCATGACTCGAGTGTCCTCCTGATCCGGGACGGTGACGGAGGGAGAAGTGAGGGGAGGAAGAAGACACATGAGTGAAGCAACGACTGAGTCGAAGGGCTCTCGCAGGAAAGTCCTGCTGGCGCTCTTCGTCGTGACTCTGCTGGTCGCAACCGCCTTCTCGGTCACAGCACTCGTCACACAGCGCTCACGCGCAGAGCAGCTGTCCGAGATACCGTTGTATTGGCAGAGGTATGTGAACGGCGCGATAGAGAGGGGAGATATCCCGAAAGACGCGTCCCCAGCGCAGGTGAAGGATTGGCTTGCTGAGAGGATACCCAATTTCAGCGACAAGGTCAAGAACAGCTACGTCAACCCTTTCGCCGCGAAGAGGGTTGCGGAGGCGGAGGCCGCTGCAGCATCGGGAGTGGTGGAGCCGCCTGCGGTGACGGGAACGGGCAAGATACTCGTCATACTGGTGGAGTTCGCCGGGACTGACACCTACAGGAGCGAGACGTTCACAGGTCCGCTCCACAACCAGATACCGCAGCCGGCGCCGGAGAACAACGTCGACTACTGGGCTCCTGACTTCAGCACTGAGCACTTCGAGAAGCTCCTTTTCGGCTCCGAGGGACTCACACTGAAGAAGTACTACGAGGAGCAGTCCAACGGCATGTTCACGGTCGACGGGTATGTGTCTGCCTGGGTGCAGATCAAGGACCACTCGGAGTGGTGGTACGGCGCTGACAGCCGGACGGGTGGCGAGGGCTCCGACGACCTCAACGGACCTGTATGGAGGCTCGCAGCCGACGCGGCCCAGGCGGCCTACGATGCATACGGCGAATCGATCCCGTGGGCCGACTTCGACGCGGACGGCGACGGGTGGATCGACAGCCTGATGGTGGTGAACGCCGGCGTCGACCAGTCCGCCGGAGGCCCCTCGTGGGCGGTGTGGGCACACAGCTGGTTCGTCAACTGGCCGTACGGCTACACTCTCCCGAACGGCATCAAGATAGGCTCATACACGACCGAACCTGAGAACGAGGCTGTGGGCGTCTACGCCCACGAGTACGGGCACCAGCTCGGACTGCCGGATGAGTACGACGTGACCTACCTCGGCGAGTCGCCAGTCGGGTTCCTGAGCCTCATGGCGAGCGGTTCATGGGGTCCGGGCATGACGCCTGACGGAAGGATGGCACTCGGCGTGTCGCCGGCGCACATCGACGTCTGGGGCAAGTACGTGCTCGGCTGGGAGAACGGCGCCACAGTCTACATAGACTACAGCTCCCAGAAGCCTGTGAGCAAGACGATCAAGCTCTCTCAGGTCGAGGGCGGAGGCAAGACGCGCGCCGTGAAGGTCGAACTGCCCAGGCAGGCCGTCGCGCTCCCGCTGCCGAAGCCGAAGACCGGGGAATATCAGCTCTATTCCGGCTACAAGCCCGACGTGACGGACGTGATGGCCCCGGTCGAGACATCGACATACGACCTCGTGACCGCGAAGGCCATACCGATTCCCGCCTCGGGCGCCACGCTCAGCTTCTACGAGTGGTACGAGATCGAGAGCTACTATGACTGGGCCTCAGTGTGGGCGTCCGGCGATGGCGGCGTCACTTGGACGACGCTCCCAGGCAGGACCACGACGACGGCCGACCCGTTCGGTGGCAACCCGGGGTACGGGATCACTGGCTCGAGTAAGCGGTATGTGCTCGAGTCGATGGACCTGAGCGCATATGCTGGCAAGAGCGTCCTGCTGAGGTTCAGGCTGCAGCAGGACGGCGCGGTGTACGGCCTCGGCTGGACGCTTGACGACATAGTGGTCAAGGACGGAACGGGCGCCGTGCTCTTCCAGGACCTGGTCTCGCCGGAGTCGGCCTCGAACTGGGTGTTCGTCTCGAGCGACGACATGGGCCCGGGCTGGAGCATCGCCAGTGCCACCACGGGCGGCAGCTTCAGGCACTACTACATAGCCGAGTGGAGGAACTTCGTAGGGTTCGATGCAACGCTCGCAACGAGCTACCAGTTCGTAGGGCTGTACGTCCAGTTCTGGTCGCACACGCCTGGTCTGCTGGTCTGGTACCGCAACTTCGCAGTCGGAGACAACAGCGTCGGCCTCCACCCGGGCAAGGTGGCGATAGGCGTCGTGGACGCCCATCCCGAGCCGCTGCTGATGGCGAACAACCACTACGTTCGCCAGAGGATTCAGCTGATGGACGCGGCGTTCGGGCTGAGGCCGACGATAGGCAACACGATAACCCTCCTGGGCGTGCCGACGACGTTCGGCCCGCTGCCCGCTGTCCCGACCTTCGATGACTCTAGGGCGTACTTCTACTCCCAGTTCTACAAGGGAGTGTACGAGTACACCGGGCTGAAGATCACCAGTTACGGTGTCAAGATAGGCGTCCTGAGCGAGAGGCCTGGGCTGACAGGAGCGACGATCGCCGTGAGCGCCGCCCCGATGTGAGCGACTGCCAGAAACCCTCTATTCAAACCCATTAACCTCGATTCTTTCCATCTCCGCTTGACATCATGTTCTAATCATCCCCGCATCCTACTCCGCGCACGACATGTATTAAGTCCTGGTACGACGCTAACGCCGTCCGCAGTCGGGCATCGGGGATGGTCACATCGGCGCGTGGCATCCGGGGATCAGCCAGGCCCGCAGCCGTCGGGCTGTGGCTCGTTCAGCAGTAGCATCAACGGGCACGCCTCCTCGTGGCGCACGCAGAAGGTCTGCCACCATTGCCGGTAGGAGGTCGCACTCATGGAGGCATCCGGGGTTTTCCTCCCACTCGACGCCCCTCTTCTGGAAGGCGTGTTCGAGATGACATGCATCGAGTCGCTTCTGAAGAACATCTGTCCCGAGATCGAGGCCCGCGTGAAGCCCAGCCTCAAGGGCCTCGCGGGCTTCCTCCTGCAGGGCTGTCTGCCGCAGGTCTGGAGGTTCGAGACTGAGAAGGACAGGGTCACGCTCGTGGTGGATTCCAATGGCAACGCCTTCGTCACCCTGTCAATCCCGTCCCAGGTCGATGTGACAGTGAGATGGAAGCACGACCTGCTCGCGACCGCGCTGCGCACGAGGAGCAAGCAGCTCATACCGGAGAACGACAAACCCGATGTGATCCTTCACACGGCCAAGGGGAGGTCCGCATACGGTTACATAAGGCAGCAGCTCGGGATTTGACCGCCAGGAGGTGCCGCGAGCTCTCACAGCCTTCCGAGTTGTGATAAACCGATGCGGCCGAGCTCATGTCCGCCCTGCGCCAAAGCCGATGAGGGGAGCGACACGCATCACAGACTCTCTCGAAGTGTTGCAGGGATCAGGACTTGTGCCATCGCCGAGAGGGTCGAGGACGCAGTCGCTCCGCGTACCTTCGGCACGAAGGCCAGGCCATCGCGGTCTTTCTGAGGAGTGAGTTGCAACGGTAGACGGCCGAACCTGTGCGTAGGCATCCACGACTTGCCCTCCAATGGGCGCGTTCGCCGTTTTGAAAAGGTATTTATATCGGATAGTTCATACTGACAATTGTCTGACGAATCCTGCGATATCGTCGGACACAAGAGGGCGGCCAGATGGTCGAGTCGGAGCGCGTGACGATAAGGTTGCCTAACGAGAGGATTCAGGCACTCCAGGCTCTCGTCGACCAGGGCAAGTTCTCGACGATATCCGATGCGATAAGGGCCGCGATAGACAAGTTCGTCGAGGGCGAGTTCACGCCCGACTACATAGAGAAGATCACAGTCGAGCTTCCGAAGGGCAACGTCGTGAATCTCAAGCAGCTCGTCCAGGACGGGGACTCGGTCTCCGTGGACGACGCTATCAGGAACGCCGTGCGGGAGTACATCCGCAGGCGCGTATCGAAGTCCATCGAGGAGATGGACAGCAGGTGACGCTCAAGCACACTGATGTCGCGCGGGATGGGCACACATGGTCGCACACGCATACGCACACGAGCTTCAGCTCTCGACGCAGGAGGTCTAGAGGATGCTCGACAAGCTCCTCAGGGACGCTCTCGAGGGCGCGGACGACTTCGAGGCCCATCTGTCGCCCAGGATATGCATGGTCGGCTGTGGCGGCGGCGGCTCGAACAGCGTCCACAGGCTAAGGCGGACGGGTCTTCAGGGCGTGGACACGATCGCCGTCAACACTGACAGATTCCACCTCAGCGGGATATCGGCGGACAAGCACCTGCTCATAGGCGAGCACGTCACGGGCGGGTACGGCGCTGGCGGCGATCCGTTCCTGGCTGAGAAGCTCGCCCTCGCCGACGCGGACCGCATAGACGCGCTCGTGCGGGACTACGACATAGTCTTCATCACAGCCGGCATGGGCGGAGGCACCGGGACAGGGACAGCGCCGGTCGTCGCCGAGCTCGCGCGGAGGCATGGCGCGATAGTCGTCGCGCTGGTCACACTGCCATTCGACATCGAGAAGGGAAGGTTGAGAACGGCTCTCTCAGGCATCGCGAAACTGAAAGAGCGGGCACACAGCACCATAATACTCGACAACAACAGATTGCTCGAGATAGTGCCAAAGCTGCCCGTGGAACAGGCGTTCATGGTGATGGACCAGCTAATCGCTGAGGTGATCACCGGCGTCACTGATACGATCTGCCAAACGAGCATGATCAACCTTGACTTCGCGGACTTCAGGAACATGATGCTGCACGGTGGCGCATCGACCGTACTGTACGGTGAAAGCGAAGATCCGGAAGAGGTGGTGCGAGAGGCCCTCAACAACCCCTTGCTCGATGTCGATCTTGAGGGAGCGAACGGCGCCCTGATACACATCACGGGCGGCCCCTCCCTCTCCCTCAGGAGGGCCTACCAGGTATTCAACGGCGTGACGAGCAGGCTGAGCGAGCACGCGAACGTGAAGCTCGGTGCCAGGCTTGACGATTCCTTCGGGGAGAACATCAAGCTCATAGGGATCGTCACGGGCATACCGTCGTTCGACGGCCCGAGGCGCGTTGACGGAGTCGAAGACATGGGCGGCTCCGTCGCCTGCGGCCTTGACGTCTTAGGCTGACCGAATTCCTCCCCCCACAACGGTGCTGGCCACCGTAACTTGGGCCAGCACCTACACTTTCTTATCGTTTGCCCTTGGCAGCCTTCCGCCGGAGGCTCTCTCGACGGCCTTGTCAAGGACTCCCATGAGCGTGTGGAACTCCCATACAGACGGGACCGCCCGTGCCATCAGCCGCCTGAACATCACCTTGGTCTTGTCCTTCTTGTGCTCTGGATATCCGATCACGTCCAGTAGCATGGCGAAGTACTCGAACAACTTCTCCTTCTCCACGTCCCCGGCGGGCCGCGGCTGCTTCTTCTCGAACCCGGCCAAGAAGAGTTCGTAGAAGACGATCGCCGCCGCGTGGCTGACGTTCAGTACCGAGTAGCTGGGGCTCGCCGGTATCGTGATCAGGAAGTCGCTTCTCTTGATGGTCTCGGTGTCAAGTCCGAAGTCCTCCCGGCCGAACAGCAGCGCGATCGTGCCGTCATAGGTCCTGATTTTCTCCGCGAAGGCGCGAGGCGTCATGGAGATCCTGGGGAAGTTCTTCTCGCTGGGCGTGTCTATCCCAGATGTCGCCGCTATAAGATCAGCTCCTTTCAGTGCCTCCTCCTCCGTGAAGACCGTCCTGGCGCTGTTCAGTATCTTGAGGCCGTGCATCGCCCTCCTGGTCGCCTCCTCCCCTATCGCGCACGGCCTCACTAGGACGAGCTCCTCGAGCCCGAAGTTCATCATGGCACGCGCGACCGCGCCGACATTGCCGTCGTTGAGGGGCTCCACCAGTACGACTCTGAAGTGCGGCACGCTGATGGCAGCGGCGACCTAGCTATTTAACCCTGTAGCAGATAACCCGATCGTGAGAGGGCTGGACCGAGAGCCGAGGATTGCTGTGAAGTTCGCCTACGACGGCACGAGGTTCCACGGCTTCCAGAGACAGCCGGACAGGCCGACGGTGGAGGGCGAGCTTGTCAGGGCGCTGACGGAGGTGGGCGCCATGAGATCGGCGAGGGAATGCGGCTACAGGAGCTCCAGCAGGACAGACAGGGGCGTGTCGGCCCTTGGGAACGTGGTGTCCTTTCGCACCTCGTTCCCTCCAGAACAGCTCTGCTCGGCAATCAACTCCGAGATGGAGGATGTTTGGGCATACTCAGCGGTGATCGTGCCCGATGACTTCAACCCCAGATTCGCCAAGCAGAGGTGGTACAGGTACCTGCTCCCCAGAAACGCGCGAGACCGCGCGCTACTGGAGGAAGCGCTCTCGCGCTTCGTCGGCGCGCACGACTTCTCAGACTATGCGCGCAGAGACGAGCGCAACCCCGTGAGGAAGATAGACTCCATAGCGGTCTCAGATCTGGACATCTTCTACGCGATAGACTTCAGGGCCGAGAGCTTCTTGTGGAACATGGTGAGGAGGATCGTATGGGTCGCGGGTGAGTGCAGCGCCGGCAGGATGCCCCTCGAAGAGGTCGGTCCGGAGGCGACGAAGAAACCCGCGCGCATCGGGCTCGCACCGCCCGAGTTCCTCGTATTGATGGATGTGGATTGTGGCATCCAATTCCCCGTCGACCCGCGCGCAGCTGTTGGCATATCTCGCAGGCTCGAGATGCGAATAAGACGTGGCTCGGCGAGGCTCGCGTTCGAGGAGGCACTCGTGCGCACTCTCTCCAGTGGAACACGCCCGTAAAGCTTGATATCTTCGCGAGCCCGATTGGTGTGGAGCATGCGCGTCGCTGTCACAGGCACTCCAGGAGTCGGCAAGACGAGCGCCTGCGCCAAAGTCAGGAGCCTCCCTGTGTATCATGTGAATGATCTGGTCGAGATGTTCGGGGTCGCCACAGGCTACGACAGGAAGCGCCGGACACGGGAGGTCGATGTCGCGAAGCTCGCCAAGAAGATCGCGAAGCTCGAGGGCGACATGATACTCGAGGGCCATTTCTCGCACATGCTCAACCCGGACATAGCCATAGTGCTCAGGTGCTCACCCTCGGTCCTCGAAGCGCGCCTGAGGAAGAAGGGTTGGCCGGAGAAGAAGATCCGGGAGAACGTCGAGGCGGAGGCCGTGGACGTGGTCCTGATAGAGGCTCTCGAGAACGTCCCCGAGGTGTTGGAGATCGACACGACCAAGATGTCCGATGTCCAGGTGGCGCGCGCCATAGACAGCATCGTGAAGGGGGAAAGGCAGAAATATCGTGTTGGGCATGTTGACTGGAGCCAGGAGGTCTTGAGCTGGTTCTAGACAACTACCGAGGGCATGCAGACCGCGTGCTGATGCCCGTCGCCAAGGCTTTCAGCAAGGTCAACCCGAACTCGCTCTCGGCGCTGTCCCTTGTTCTCGCCGCGGCTGCGGGGCTTTGCTATGTGCTCGAGGGGCAGCCCTTCCTTCTCCTGGCGGCGCTTCTCGTCCTCGCGAGCGGCTTCTTCGATGCGCTCGACGGCAAGGTGGCGCGCATCTCGTCGAAGGCGTCCAAGCGAGGGGACTTCGTCGACCACGTGATAGACAGGTACGCCGACGTCATCATACTCGCAGCCATAGCCGTCAGTTCCAGGTGCGAGATGTCCTTCGGCCTCTTTGCAGTCATCGGCGTCCTGTTGGCGAGCTATATGGGCACTCAGGCCCAAGCGCTCGGGCTCGGGAGGGAGTACAGGGGCATACTGGGCAGGGCGGACAGGATAGCTGTGCTGGTGGTCGTCTCTCTCGTGCAGTACTTCTTCGAGGCGGCAGGGAGTCCCTACGCCACCGACGTCCTAGGATACTCGCTCATAGCGTGGATGATGGTATACTTCGGTCTCGCGGGTAACGTCACCGCCGTCCAGCGGGCTTGGATGATCTGGAAGTCCCTTCCGAAGACTTGAGTCGTCTGCCCTTCATGCGGTAGTAGCTCAGCGGGTGGTTCACGCGCTTGCACATGTCGTCCGGGTCGAAGCATATCCCGTAGCTCTTCATCGTGCTGCACTCGGGCGCGGTGTACTCGGTGCCCGACGACTCGCCCGTGATGTGCTTGATCTGGTACATCGCCTTGCCCTCGTCGAAGTCGGGCGCGGTAGAGAACACGCGGAGGATGTCCTCCGACTCCATCCCCAGCGCGTGCAGGAATGCCACAAGCGCAAACCTGCCCGAGTGGGGGACGTTCTCCCCCTGCTTCATCATGACGAGCAGCTTCCTCATGCACGGCGGGAACCTCGTGATCGTGAGCCTTCCGATGTCCTCGCTCTGGCGGTTCTTCCTCTCCTCTTCGAGCACCTCGCGTATCTCTGCGATCGCGTCTGAGAAGGCGTTGATTATCTCGTCGTTCACAGGCAAGGGCAGTTCTGACGAGATCTTCTCCGTGAGGAGCGACTCTATGAGTCGCGTGACTTTGTACTCCGGCAGCAGGACCCTCCCCTTCACCACCCTCTGGTTGATGAGCTTCCACTCCTTGCTCCTGAGCCAGGATGTGTACCTGAGGAAGTCTGTGAAATCCACAGCCAGTTGACCGTCCTCTCTTGAGAACTTGAGACCCAGCTCTTCGGATATGGATGCGAGCGTCGTCAGATCGACTTCCTTGAGGAACCTCCGGGCACGCTTCGCCTCCGCGATGGCGTACCTCTTCACGAAAGCTGGGTCGGAAACTGCCGACACTATCATGCGCGCCACGGGATAGCTCAGGAGTTCGTTGGTTGCGTCCGTCTCCTTCGCCATCGGTCTGTCCCGTATGACGTTTCCCTCGAGTACGTCCATCACACGCTCCTTGCCCCTCAGCCTCGCCGCCTCGAAGGCCATTCCCGAGACGAGCTTCTCGAGCGTGATGCCCTGGTCCTTCAGGTATTCCACAGAAGCTTTCAGGAACGGGAACTTCGCGGCGAACCTGACGTCCAAGTCGATCCTCCAAGCGCCCTCGAATCAGGCCCTCGGTACTAGTAACTGTCTGCTACGCTAGAACTACCTCTCAGCAGGTGAGGTGAAACTGCGCCGATTCGAGCGCCTTCGGTTCATCGATGAGGGCCCAGAGCCGCTCAGGGTTATCGAACGGTCTCCCCCGGACGATGGCCGCGGCTCTCTTCCTGCCTATGCCTGGCACGGCTGACAGCATCGAGAGCGTCGCCCTGTTGGCGTCCATCGGGTGCTCCACACCCGTCACGCTCCTGTAACCTCGTCCGGTCACCGCCACATCTATTCTTCGTCCGATCCCGGTCGTGTAGGGGAGCGAGACCAGCAAGGGATAGGACCCCACCTGTCTCCCGTACGTCTTCCCGCCCTCGTTGAGCTCAGTGTATACACCTCTGAGCACAGTGCGGTCGGGCACGAGCCTCTCCAGCATCGGACAGTCTATCTCCTGCCTCACCCTGCGTCTGAACTCCATGAAGGCGCGTCTGCTGACCACGCCCGGGAAGTCCTCCCTTGTCGGTATGACCTGGCGTATGTTGATCCTCCTGAGCAGGAGTCCTTCCCGGAGAACGGTCCTCAGGAACTCGAGGTTGAGTCTGTAGGTTTCTTCACTTTCGCCTTTGAGGCCGCACACGAAGTTGATACCTGGTAGGACGCGTGGAAGACCTGTGGGGCCTCGCTCGTGTCCTATCTCGTTCACGATCCTGACGGCCGCCAAGGTCTGCTCCGAGGTGGTGTTGAGGTTGTTCGCCTTCGCGACCCTTGGATCGGCGGATTCGAGGCCGAACGCTAGCACGTTTCCGCTCGTGCACTGCTCCGCTATCGCCTTCGTGATGATCCTCGCCTCGGCCGGGTGTTCGGCGATGACCGCAGGGTTCGCGTTGTCCAGGTGGAAGACCTCTGGCTGGACGGCGCGCCTGATGCCCTCCAGCAGGCCCGTGACCGCGGCCGTGTTCGGCCTTGGGACCTCGCTCCGCCCAGTGTCTTCGGACATGTAACAGAAGACGCAGGACTGAGCGCCCAGCCTCAGGTTCCTGACGCCTGCTGCTGAGAGCGCCTCCGCCTCGCGGATCAAGCTGTCGGGGGTCCTGAACGCGACCTCTCCCTGTAGTGGCTCTATGCAGAAGCTGCACCCGCCCGAGATGTACCGTACACATCCCCTGTACATCTGCATCTCGGCTATCAGCGGACCTCCGTGGTCAGGGTGCATCTTGCAGCACTCAGCTCCGCGGACAAGCCATCGGTCCCACTCCTCGGCCGTCCTGCGCCTCTCCGCAATTCCGCCGCCAGAGATCAGGTCGAACAGCGCGGCGTCGAAGTCCTCTCCTACGACATGATCGAACGCCTCTCTGAGCTGAGGGGGCGCTCTCCCTGTCCCCAGCCCAAGGCTCACCATGCTCGTGCCGCGGAACGAAGACGCGATGGCGGCGAGCTCTCTATCGCTAGCAGGCATCCCTCTGAGGTACTTGCCTGGCACGGCTATGCGGCGTATCACTGCCAGCAGCCTGTAGACCGCCAGGTCCACATGGCCCGCCCTCCACTGGTCTATGGTGGCGTAGGAGACTTCCGCTCCCGCTTCTTTCAACGCCCCAAAGGCCAGACGGGGATAGGGAGCGATGTATGGAGGCACGCCCAGGCACGCGGGCTCGTCGGTGTAGCCGTCCAGCACGAGCGCCTTCATCCGCGAGCTAATCGCCTTCTCCTGAATATATGCATGAAGGATTCGTAAGCGTCATGCGTAGGCGTCGGCGGCTAGGTCCTACCCTTGACGGCTATGGTGCCGACGTATGTTCCCGTAGACGCCACATGCCACGGGTTGAGCGCTACCACGTATCCATCTTGGGGCATTAGGACTTCCTCAACTATGTCGCCCCAAACGTCTCTTACCTTTGCAAGCCTGAATCCCTCTCTCGCCCTGGTCCCAGGCTCAACCAGATACTCCATCAGACCACCCTTGTCACTCCAGACGTCCCTGCGCCTGTATCCCTTCTGCCGCAGCACGAAGCACGATCGGACCGGCTTCGGACGCTCATCGACCATGCCCATGTGAGCCAGTATGTTTGTCAGGGCGATGTAGCCTGCGTCGACGGTGCCCCAGTCTATTCCTTTAGAGCCGCCAAGCTCGATGGTGATCGAGGGGATACCCTTCTTGATGGCGGCACCTCCCAGGCTGGCGCCAAGGTTTTCCAGGGCGTAATCCTCCGCCTCCAACTCCTCGAGGACGGTTATCCCAGTCGCCTCCGCGAGCTCGAATGTCCTCCTCCGGAGCTCACCCTCGACAGGGTCTACGAGGACGAACGGGACGGCCCATCCGTTAGTGTGGAGGTCCACGATGGCGTCGTGCCTGCTCGCGACCTCCCATATCTTCGCTGTCATGCGCTCTGGCAGGTATCCGTCCACCTTGCCTGGATAAAGCCTGTTGAGGTCTACGCCTGCCTCTGGCATGCCCCTGATGTCGTAGTTGAGCCCCTCAGGGTTCATGGCGGGCATTATGGTCACCGACCCGCGCAGAACCCTGCCCTTCAGGTACTCGTGCAGCTTCCACAGGCTGGCCGGACCCGTGAGCTCGTCCCCGTGGATGCCTGCGCCAATGAACAATGACGGGCCGTCCGAACCCTCGTACTGGATGACAGGCAGCTTGACCAGGCTACCGTCAGCCCGGCCGCCAATACATATCTCCTTCCTTGATGCTCTTGCCTTGCGGGACATGATATGACCGCGCCCGGAATCGCGCTCACGCTTAATTACAATGGCACTTAACTACGATTGTCACAACTCGACATCGGAACGGCTCTCCGGTGTTAGTATCCGTAGTCGGTGGCAGCGGAGAGTTTCGATGATGCCCCAAGTCGAAACCCCGTCAAATCCAGAGGCCCTAGCCTGGTACGAGGGCAATCTATTAATCGGCGAATTCAATGCTGTACTTTGCAGCTTGAGTGACAAAATCCGGCTCGAGTTGTCCGATGTGCCAAATCGTGTCAACGAGTTTCGACAGTGTGCGAGAGATGAGGGGTAGATTCGAATGGCGAAGAAGTCAAGGTCTGCGAAGAAGCGGACCGTCAAGAGGGTTGTGAGGAAGCCAGCGAAGAGAGTCCGTGTCGGGAAGCCTAAGCCCGCGGCGAGGCCTTTCGAGAAGGTCTCCGTAGACGAGCTCCTGAAGAAGGCCTACGAGCCTGCGAGGCTCGCGATGATATATCACCCGTTCTACGAGGGGAAGATCGAGGTCGTCCCGAAGTGCGCCATATGGGACTTCAACGCGTTCGCCATCTGGTACACGCCAGGCGTCGCAGAGCCCTGCAAGGCGATAAGCAAGGACAAGGACCTGTCTTACGTGCACACCAACAGATGGAACACCGTGGGCGTGATATCGGACGGCACGAGGGTCCTCGGCCTCGGCGACATCGGCCCTGAGGCTGGCCTGCCCGTCATGGAGGGCAAGTCCCTGCTGTTCAAGTATCTGGGAGGCGTGGACGCGTTCCCGCTGTGCCTCGGCACCAAGGACCCAGACAAGATCATAGAAACGGTCAAGATACTCGCGCCGTCGCTCGGCGGCGTGAACCTCGAGGACATCTCGCAGCCCAAGTGCTTCTACGTCCTGGAGCGTCTGAGGGCCGAGTGTGAGATCCCCGTCTGGCACGACGACCAGCAGGGCACGGGAACGATAGTGGCAGCAGGCGCGGTGAACGCTGCGAAGGTCGTCGGCAAGAAGCCGGCAGAGATGAAGGCCGCGTTCATTGGCGCGGGAGCGGCGAACATCGCCATCTCGAGGATAATGAACCTCGCGGGCTTCAAATGGGAGAACATGGTCATGTGCGACTCCAAGGGAACGCTCCACATGGGCCGCGCCGACGAGGTGAGGCAGGAATACAAGGAGAAGCTCTTCATGTGCGAGCACTCGAACAAAGAGGGCATCGTCGGGGGACCGGCGGAGGCGATGAAGGGCGCGGACATAGTCGTGGCGGCGTCGAAGCCAGGGCCCGGGACCATCAAACCTGAGTGGATCAAGGGCATGGCCGACAACGCGATCGTCTTCGCGACCGCGAACCCCATACCAGAGATATGGCCCTGGGAGGCGCTCGAGGCGGGCGCTAAGGTCGTGGCGACCGGCAGGTCCGACTTCCCGAACCAGGTCAACAACTCGCTCGGGTTCCCAGGGATATTCAGGGGGACCCTCGACGCGAAGGCCAGGACCATCTCCGACACGATGTGTCTTGCGGCAGTGATGGAGCTCGCCAGGACTGCTGAGGACAACGGCCTGAGCGAGAACTACATCGTGCCTACCATGGACGAGTGGGAGGTCTTCCCCAGGGAGGCCGCGGCTGTCGCAACGGCGGCCGTCAACGAGGGTCTCGCGCGCGTGAAGCTCAGCTACAAGGAGTTCTACGAGAAGGCTGAGGAGATCATCAAGCGCGCGAGGAACGAGACTAAGACGCTGATGAGGACCGGGTTCATCAGGCCGAGGCCTAAGGCGTAGGCCCGCCGGGGCCGCTCGGCCCGGAAAAAGCCATTTCCTCCTCGTTGTCACCAGGTACGGGTGCTCTCATCGATTAGGCAGCCCCAGACAGCGTATATGGTCAGGGCACGGAGGACCTCGTCCTGCGGCACGGGCAGCCTGCCCATGGTCATGAACCTGAGCTGGAAGTATTCGTTGGATTCGACAGAGCGCAGCCGCTCGCGCTTCGGCATCATCATGATGTCCTCTTTCGTGGGCTGCAGAGGCGTCCCGCGGCCCAAGTCCTCAAGTCTTCCGGTCTCCTCCTGTACCCAGACCATGCTGTTCTCGTCCGAGAACTCGATGTCGTTCCTCTTGCCTCTCACTGGCCTGAAGGTCATCGAAACCCCGCTTGGAAATGTCAGGGTCATTCCCGACCGGAACACGCCTGCGCCTAGCCTCACCAGCTCCTTCCCACCGAGGTATATGTGCGAACCGCCCTTCTCGAACTCGGTCGTCGCTGGGCCCCACGGCGTGGTCATCGAGCTCTTTCTGAAGCCGAGGTCGGTGCACACGATCTGGCCCAGGAACCTTCCGTCCGGGCCGAACATGTCGAACCTCCGCTCCTCCGCGGTCGCCTTCCTTGGGTCGTACAGCTTCCAGGGGAGTCTGGAGATCGATCTTCTTCTCATCCTGCGGAGGATCCATACGGTCTTCAGCTCACGGTCGGACGACACGACCAGGCAAGAGGCACCCAGGACGATAACACTTGCTCCGCCGAAGCCGGCACCGCTTACAGCAGCCCCATCTCGACGATCTCGACGCTCTGCACGCCTCGCACCCCTGATATCGCAGCCTCGACCTGCTCCGCGCCGCCCTTCTTGTCGTCGAGCACCACGAGGATGTGCAGCGCTTTCAACCCGAACGCCACGGGCCTCTGTTCAGAAGCCCTCAGCCGGGCGCCCTCGGGCAGCGCCCTCTCGATTTCTCCTCTGAGCTTCTCGAGGTCTACATCCAGCCCATCAGGCAGGACCCTGTACTGAAGTCCCACTTCTCCCAACTCAAAACACCTCAGGGCCCGACGAAGCCGCACTCGGGGCACTTGTAGTGGACGCTCTGGTCCCTGCAGTTCATGCACCTGCCTATCTCGGCCTTTCCGCAGTTGGGACACAGGAAGATCGTCTCGGTCCTCCTTACCAAGCGGATGCCGCATGAGCTGCAACGCTTTTCCTGGCCGTTCAAAGGCTTTCGACCTCTGGGGCTGAGGTAAACACTGATTGTATATAATCCTAGCAGTGCGAACGCCCCTGTGAGCCTCATGCTGCAAAACTAGATTTCTATCGTGGGCGATGGGGCATCCGACCTGAGAGGAGGCGTCGGAGTTGAAAGGGATAGTGGCATATGACACGTTCTACGGGAACACAAGACAGGTGGCCGAAGCGCTGGTCGAGCAGATCAGGGCCGAGGGACACGAGGCGGAGCTGAGGAACGTGAGGGAGCGCCCGTCGTCGCCACCAGTCGGGGATTTCCTGTTCGTAGGGTCACCCGTGAGGTTCAAGAAGGTCACACGCGCCACAAGACGGTTCCTGAAGAAGTTGGACAGGACCGCGTGGAAGGACAAGCCAGTTGCCGTGTTCACGACGGTCGGCGAGATGCCCGGACCGGATGCCCCCGAAGAAAAAAGGCGCTCTGCCGAGAAGTGGATCCTGCCAGGTGCCGTCGCGCTCAGGGACTTCGCGAGGGCGCGTGGCCTCAGCGCGGTCGATGAGGTACTCCGCGTAGGAGTGAAGGACATGAAGGGCCCAATAGTGCCCGGTGGCATCGAGCAGGCCAAGGCATTCGCGGTCGAGATTCTGCGGAAGTATCTGAGATGAGGTCAGGGGGCTCCGAGGAGCCCTTGAAGCAAGTCGCGAGGCCTTAGCCCTGTCAAGGGTTCGCAATCGGAAGATTGAAAATGATTGCTGCGAAATCGAGTTTTATCGGCCAGAGTTTAATTAAGTCGAGACGAGAAAGATACGATTTTCGCGCGCGGGCAGTGAAAAGTTGTAAATCCGAGAAAGCATTATATAGGACGAGCGACTACACGCCCTGCTAACGCAGCCTAGGGTATCCACGCCGCCCACGGGCCCGTAGCTCAGCTAGGTAGGAAATCCCATGCATTTCTGGTGTAATGGTTTCCCTAGAAAGAGCATCTGCCTTTTAAGCAGGTGGCCCGGGGTTCGAATGACTATGCCTCACAGACTAGTCTCGGAAATCCCCGCGGGCCCGCCAGGCGTTCTCCAGGGCGAGTCGGGGGAGTTGGTCGGCGTGAAACGTTCCGTTGTGAATGACCACGGGCTTGCGGGGTGAATCCGGATGGCCGAAGAGTTCAACGTGCTGGAGCATGAGCTGGTGCCCGAGCATCATCTCCTGTCGGAGAAGGAGGCCGAGAAGGTCCTGAAGGAGCTGAAGCTCACGAAGGACCAGCTTCCGAAGATCAGGCTGGCTGACCCAGCGATAAGGGCGCTGGACGCAATCGCGGGCCCGGTCGAAGAGGGCATGGTCGTGAAGATCGTCAGGAGGAGCCCCACGAGCGGCGTCTCCGTGTGCTACAGGCTCGTGATCCGGGGGTGAGCCGTTGAGGGAACTTGTTGAAACCTATTTCAGAGAGAGGAGCATCGTCAATCACCACATAGCCTCGTACAACGACTTTCTGCCGACGATCGACCATCCGAACAGCAGGATGCAGAAGATCGTGGACAACGTGCGCGCCTCGCCGGACGATCCCGAGCGCGGCGTCATCAAGCTCGACCCAGACAGGACCGAGGGGAAGATCATCGAGATACGGGTCGGCAGGCGCAGGGACGAGAAGACCGGGCAGATAGACCCGAACGCGAAGCCCACAGTCATAGTCGGGAGGCCGATAATCAAGGAGGCCAACGGCGCCACACACGACCTGTACCCGATGGAGGCCAGGCTGAGGAACCTGAACTACTCCGCGCCGATATACCTCGAGTTCACCGTCATAGAGGACGGGATAGAGAAGGAGCCGGAGAAGGTCCACATAGGGGACCTCCCGGTGATGGTCAAGTCGAAGAAGTGCAACCTCTACAAGGACAACATCGAGATGGACAGGGAGCCCACGGAGGAGGAGCTCAACAGGTTCCTGGTCGAGATGGGCGAGGACCTGTGCGACCCCGGCGGCTACTTCATCATCGGCGGGACCGAGCGCGCCCTTATCACGCTCGAGGACCTCGCGCCCAACAGGGTCATGGTCGAGATGAACGAGCGGTACGGCACGCCCCTGCACGTCGCCAAGGTGTTCTCGCAGAAGGAGGGCTACCGGGCGCTCACCCTGATGGAGAAGAAGAAGGACGGCATACTCGTTGTCTCGGTCCCGGCCGCGTCAGGCCAGATACCGCTGATCGTCCTCCTGAAGGCGCTCGGTATGGAGAGCGACGAGGCCATCTTCAAGGCGATCGTCTCGGACCCGCAGATGGCGAACATAGTCTACGCCAACATCGAGGAGTGCCAGAACAAGAAGCTCTTCCCGCCCAACGGCATCTACACGACCGAGGACGCGATACTCTACCTGGAGCGCAAGTTCGCGACCGGCCAGGCGAAGGAGTACAGGGCGAAGAAGGTGGAGAGCATCATCGACCGGTCGCTGCTCCCGCACCTGGGAGACACGGCCGATGCGAGGATGAAGAAGGCCATCTTCTTGGGACGCGTGGCCAGGACGATCCTCGAGCTGGAGCTCGGGCACAGGAAGGAGGACGACAAGGACCACTACGCCAACAAGCGGCTGAAGCTCGCGGGCGACCTCATGGAAGACCTCTTCAGGGTCGCCTTCACCAATCTCATCAAGGACCTCAAGTACCAGCTCGAGCGGGGCTACACTCGCAAGAAGGGCCTGAAGATATCCAGCGCCATAAGGCCGGACCTGCTGACGCACAGGCTCCTGCACGCTTTCGCCACCGGCAACTGGGTGGGCGGGCGCGCAGGTGTGTCGCAGCTCCTGGACCGCACGTCTAACATGAGCGCTCTCTCCCACCTGAGGCGCGTGACGTCTCCGCTCACGAGGAGCCAGCCGCACTTCGAGGCGAGGGACCTGCACCCGACCCAGTGGGGCAGGCTGTGTCCCAACGAGACTCCAGAGGGCCAGAACTGCGGCCTCGTGAAGAACGCGGCGCTGATCATCGACGTCTCAGAGGGCTACGACGAGAAGGAGGTCATATGGCTGCTCAAGGACCTGGGCGTGAAGGAGGTCGGGGAGCAGTACACCACTGAGACAAGGGTCTACGTGAACGGCGACCTGATAGGCCTCCACGACAAGCCCAGGGAGCTGGTCGAGGAGATCAGGCAGAGGAGGCGTTCAGGCCTGCTGTCCCACGAGGTGAACGTCCGGTTCGACACCAACATGAACGAGATCATCATCAACTGCGACGAGGGGAGGCTGAGGAGGCCGCTGCTCGTCGTTCGTCACGGCAGGACCGTCCTCACCCGCAAGCAAGTGGAGGAGATGCGCTCGGGGAAGATACGCTGGTCGGACCTCATCCGCGAGGGCGTCGTCGAGTGGATTGATGCTGAGGAGGAGGAGGACGCCTACATCGCCGTGTTCGCGTACAAGACGCCGCAGAAGTGCGAGCACTGCGGCAAGTTCCTGAGCGAGATGGACGTCGAGTGGAAGAACCCCGGCGAGGAGGGCAAGGTCACCCTGGTGTGCAAGTCATGCGGCGGCATAATGCACGTGGATTCCCTCCTAACCGAGGAGCACACGCACCTGGAGATCGACCCCATGGTCATACTGGGCGTGTGCTCGGGCCTCGTCCCCTACCCGGAGCACAACTCCAGTCCCAGGGTCACCATGGGGTCCGGCATGGCAAAGCAGTCGCTAGGCCTCAGCTCGTCCAACTACAGGATCAGGCCCGACACGAGGAGCCATCTGCTGCACTATCCGCAGAAGCCGCTCACGACCACGAAGGCAATGGACTTCGTCTACTTCAACCAGAGGCCCGCGGGCCAGAACTTCGTCGTCGCGATCCTGTCCTCGCACGGATACAACATGGAGGACGCGGTCGTGATGAACAAGTCGTCGGTCGACAGAGGCCTCGGTCGCTCGACCTTCATGAGGACGTACAGGGCGGAGGAGCGCAGGTATCCAGGCGGGCAGGAGGACCACTTCGAGATACCCAGTCCCGACGTGAGGGGCGCGCGCGCGGACATGTCGTACAGCAACCTCGGCGAGGACGGCCTCATCAGTCCCGAGACGGCCGTCCAGGGAGGCGACGTGCTGATAGGGAAGACATCGCCGCCGAGGTTCCTGGAGGAGGAGGCGGACTTCCTGACGCCCCAGAAGCGCAGGGAGACGTCCGTTACCGTGAGGCCGGGAGAGACCGGCTGGGTGGACAGCGTGATGCTCACGGAATCCGAGAACGGCTCGAGGCTGGTCAAGGTCAAGGTGAGGGACGAGCGGATACCCGAGCTGGGCGACAAGTTCGCGTCGAGGCACGGCCAGAAGGGCGTCGTGGGGCTGCTGGTGCCGCAGGAGGACATGCCCTTCACGGAGGACGGCCTGGTTCCAGACCTGCTCATCAACCCGCACGCCATCCCCTCTAGGATGACCGTAGCGCACGTGCTCGAGATGATAGGCGGCAAGGTCGGGTCGATGGAGGGCAGGTTCATAGACGGCACGCCCTTCAGCGGCGAGCGCGAGGAGGCTCTCAGGGACGCCCTGGTCAGGAACGGCTTCAAGCACAACGGCAAGGAGGTCATGTACGACGGCGTCACCGGCAGGAAGATCGAGGCCGAAGTGTTCATAGGCGTAATCTACTACCAGAAGCTGCACCACATGGTCTCGGGCAAGCTCCATGTGAGGAGCAGGGGCCCGGTCCAGATACTCACGAGACAGCCCACCGAGGGGCGCTCGAGGCAGGGCGGGCTCAGGTTCGGCGAGATGGAGAGGGACTGCCTCATAGGCCACGGGGCCGCGATGGTCATCAAGGACAGGCTTCTGGACGAGTCCGATGGCACGCTCCAGTACGTCTGCGGCAACCCGAACTGCGGCCACATAGCCATACTCGACAGGCGTGGCACGCTCAGGTGCCCGGTGTGCGGCAACAACTCGAAGATATACCAGGTCCAGACCTCGTACGCGTTCAAGCTGCTCCTGGACGAGCTGCTCTCGCTCGGGGTCGCGATGCGCCTGCAGCTGGAGGATTTGAAATGAACGTCACTGGCGTCACCAAGCGCATAGCAGCCATCAAGTTCGCGCAGCTGTCGCCGGACGAGATCCGCAAGATGAGCGCGACGAAGATAATCACGGCCGACACGTACGACGACGATGGTTTCCCGATAGACATGGGCCTCATGGATCCCCACCTGGGAGTCATCGAGCCAGGCCTCAGGTGCAAGACATGCGGGAAGAAGGTCGACGAGTGCCCGGGACACTTCGGTCACATCGACCTCGCGATGCCCGTCATCCATGTCGGGTACGTGAAGGAGATCAAGAAGCTGCTCCAGTCCACCTGCAGGTCGTGTGGGAGGCTGCTGCTCACCGGTGAGCAGGCGGCCGAGTACCGGAGGCAGCGGGACAGGATGGAGGAGCTCGGCGGGGACACGCTCGACACGGGCGCGATATCCAAGGAGACCGCCAAGGACGCCGCATCGAGGACCACATGCCCACACTGCGGCGCTGTCCAGCTGAAGATCACGCTCGACAAGCCCACGACATTCAGGGAGGAGGGCCACAAGCTCACGCCGAAGGAGGTGCGCGAGAGGCTCGAGCGCATACCTGACGAGGACCTAGTTGCGCTGGGCATAGACCCGACCGTGTGCAGGCCGGAGTGGATGGTCCTGACGGCGCTGCCGGTGCCCCCCGTCACCGTCCGCCCCTCCATCACGCTCGATTCGGGCGACAGGTCCGAGGACGACGTCACGCACAAGCTCGTGGACGTCCTCAGGATAAATCAGAGGCTCAGGGAGAACAGGGATGCGGGCGCACCGCAGCTGATAGTCGAGGACCTCTGGGAGCTGCTGCAGTACCATGTCACCACTTACTTCGACAACCAGACCTCGGGCATACCACCCGCGAGGCACAGGTCCGGCCGCCCGCTCAAGACTCTCGTCCAGAGGCTGAAGGGCAAGGAGGGCAGGTTCAGGTCGAACCTGTCCGGGAAGCGCGTGAACTTCTCCGCACGCACGGTCATATCGCCGGACCCGATGCTGTCCATAAACGAGGTGGGCGTGCCCATCGAGGCTGCGAGGGAGCTCACGGTCCCGATACACGTGACCGAGCGGAACATAGAGAAGGCGAAGGAGATGTGCAGGCGTGGGCCGAACCCGCCCGGGCCTGACTACAAGCCGGGTGTGAACTACGTCATAAGGTCCGACGGCCGCAGGATCAAGGTGACGGAGAAGAACGCGGAGACGGTCGCGGAGACCATAGAGCCTGGCTATGTCGTCGAGAGGCACCTGATCGACGGTGACATAGTGCTGTTCAACAGGCAGCCGTCGCTGCACAGGATGTCCATCATGGCGCACGAGGTGCGCGTGATGCCCTCGAAGACCTTCAGGTTCAACCTCTGCGTCTGTCCGCCGTACAACGCGGACTTCGACGGGGACGAGATGAACCTCCACGTCCTTCAGAGCGAGGAGGCCAGGGCAGAGGCCAAGGTGCTCATGCGCGTGCAGGAGCACATACTGTCGCCCAGGTTCGGCGGCCCCGTCATAGGTGGCATACACGACCACATCACCGGCTCGTTCCTGCTTACGCACAAGGATTCGAAGTTCACGAAGGAGGAGACCCTCAAGATCATGGAGAAGATACCGCACGTGACGCTGCCGAAGCCGAAGGTAGAGGACGGCGCGGAGTACTGGACGGGAAAGCAGCTCTTCAGCCTGATACTGCCGCCCGACCTCCACATGACATTCAAGTCGTCCATATGCCAGAAGTGCGAGCAGTGCAAGAAGGAGAAGTGCGAGCACGACGCCTATGTCATCATCAGGCGCGGTAAGCTCCTGATGGGCACGATCGACGAGAAGGCGATAGGGGCGTTCAAGGGCAGGATCGTCGACAAGCTCTCCAGGGACTACGGGCCCGACAAGGCCAGGGAGTTCATAGACAGCGCGACGAAGCTCGCCATAGGGGCCATAATGGTGCGCGGGTTCACCACCGGCATAGATGACGAGGACATCCCCGACCAGGCGAAGCGCGAGATAGAGGATGCGATGAACCAGGCGAGGCTGAAGGTCGAGGAGCACATCAACGCGTACAGGCGCGGGGAGCTCGAGCAGATGCCTGGACGGTCGCTCGAGGAGACCCTCGAGGTCGAGATCATGAAGGTCCTGGGCAAGGCGAGGGACACCGCGGGACAGATAGCCGGGAGGCACCTTGGGCTCGAGAACTCGGCTGTCATAATGGCAAGGTGCGGCGCGAGGGGCTCGATGCTCAATCTGTCCCAGATGGCCGGTGCGATAGGCCAGCAGGCTGTCAGGGGAGAGCGTCTCTCCAGAGGCTACTGGAACCGGACGCTGCCGCACTTCAAGAAGGGCGACCTCGGCTCGGAGGCGCGCGGCTTCATCAAGAACAGCTACAAGAGCGGGCTCACGCCGACCGAGTACTTCTTCCACTCCATGGGCGGCAGGGAGGGTCTGGTTGACACGGCGGTCAGGACGTCGAGGTCCGGGTACATGCAGCGCCGGCTGATAAACGCGCTCGAGGACCTGAAGGTCATGCAGGACGGCTCTGTCAGGAACACCGCGGGCACGATCATACAGTTCCGCTACGGCGAGGACGGCATCGACCCGTGCAGGAGCGTCCAGGGAGATCCTGTGGACGTCGACGACATCATCCTCACGGTCCTGGGCGACCAGGGTGAGCTCATCGCGAAAGTCCAGGAGAAGGGCGTGGTCAGCTACGGCATACAGGACCGCGACCTGCTCGAGACCCCCTCCGAGGAGGCCGAGACCGAGATAGAGGAGCCCGAGTACGAGGGCGGCGGCGGAGAGGAGATGTGATGAGCATGGCCACGAAGAGCGCTATCGAGGTCTTCCTCAGGAAGGGTGTGGACGAGAAGACGGCCCAGAAGCTAGTCGAGAGCGGCTACACGTTCACCAAGGTCGCGCGGGCGACGGACAAGGTAAAGCGCGACCTCGAGAAGCTGCTCGGCGAGAAGAAGCTGAAGCAGCTGCTCGCCGCCGTCAAGGTCAAGGACCGCGCGCCGAAGAAAAAGAAGGAGAAGCCCCTCAGGAAGCCCACGATCGCGAAGAAGGAGCTGCCGGCGAAGGTCCGGCCGCCGACGCCGACCGAGGCTAAGATACTCAAGATACTCGAGAGCACCAACCGCAAGCTCCCTCAGGCGGTGGTATCGGAGATCGCCGCCAGGATCGAGGGCGTGGACATCCCGCACAAGCTGATGGAGAAGATAGTCGACCTCACGTGTGAGAGGTTCGAGGCGCACGGGGTCGACCCCAACGAGTCGGTGGGCATAGTGGCGGCACAGAGCATAGGAGAGCCGGGCACACAGATGACCATGAGGACTTTCCACTACGCGGGTGTCGCGGAGATGAACGTCACGCTCGGCCTGCCGAGGCTGATAGAGATAGTCGATGCGAGGAGGGTGCCGAGCACGCCGATAATGGAGATACACCTCGACGAGGGCGTGCAGGACGACCTGGACAAGGTCAGGCTGATCGCCTCCGAGATCGAACGGACCAACACGATAGACATCGCCGACGTCGAGACGGACATCAACAACATGGAGGTCATCGTCAAGCTCGACAGGAAGAAGATGGAGAGGAAGAACATCACCCCGGAGGAGGTCCTGAGGAAGCTCGGGCGGTCCAAGGGCTCGAAGGGCCTCATCGAGATGCGGGGCAACGATATAGTCATCAAGTGCGATGAGCCCTCGTACAAGAAGCTGCAGAAGATCTCCGAGGACACGAAGGTGACTCCGATAAAGGGCATAGAGGGTATCCAGAGGGCGGTCATCAGGCGCATGGGCGGACACTACGTGATATACACCGAGGGTTCGAACCTTCAGAAGGTGCTCGAGATTGAGCACGTCGACAGGCGCAGGACGACCACCAACAGCATACTGGAGATATACGAGGTCCTGGGCATCGAGGCCGCAAGGAACGCCATAATCCACGAGGCCTCCAGGACGCTCGAGGAGCAGGGCCTCACGGTCGACATAAGGCACATCATGCTCGTCGCCGACCTCATGACGAACGACGGCGACGTGAAGGCCATCGGCAGACACGGCATCTCCGGTAGGAAGTCGAGCGTGCTCGCGAGGGCGGCATTCGAGATAACCTCAACGCATCTGCTCAGGGCCGCCATCACCGGCGAGGTCGACACGCTCGAGGGAGTGGTGGAAAACATTATAGTCGGCCAGCCGGTTACAGTCGGCACAGGCGCGGTCAACCTGATCTGGGCGCCGCCGCAGCAGATCAAGAAGGAGGGCGAAGCATCGTGATAGACCTCGCGCGGGCACTCAAGACGGCGGCCGCGACAGGGGATGTGCGGTTCGGCCTTGCAGAGACTAGGAAGTCCGTCAAGAGGGGCGAGGCGAAGCTCGTGGTGGTCGCGAGCAACTGCCCGGACAAGGAGTTGGTGTCGCCAGGAGGATCTCCGCGGGTCGTCGTTTTCCCCGGGAGCAACGCCGAGCTGGGGGCCGCTTGCGGGAAACCCTTCCCGATATCCGCGCTCGCGATCATAAGCCCCGGCGACTCGAACATCCTCTCTGCGTGAAGCGTGATCCGATGGGCGACATAACCTTCACGGCGGACACCCTGAGATACATAAGCCTGTTCGAGAAGGTCACCAAGACCCAGGTCAAGGACTGCATGGAGACCGAGGAGAAGCTGGTCTTCGTCGTCGAGAAGGGCCAAGGCAGCAAGGCCGTGGGGAAGAAGGGCGAGAACGTCATCCGGCTGAAGAACCTCACGGGGAAGAACATACACGTCATAGAGTACTCCGACGATCCAGTGACCTTCATAAGGAACGTTTTCCACACATACTCCGTGCAGGGCGTCACCATAGAGGACCGGGGGAAGATCATACACGCTACGGTGACGGTAGACCCCAAGATGAAGGGCAAGGCGATTGGGAAGAACGGGAAGAACCTCAGGATCGCGCGGGACGTGGTAAGCAGGCATCACAACGTCCAGAGCATCAGCGTCGCGTGAGCGGGATCCTCTCGACCTCGAGCGCATCGGCCGTCGGGTACTCCTCGACGAGGTACGCTGGCATGTCTATCTCGTCGGCTATCTCCTCGAGCACCCACGGGGCGATCTCGAGCCTCCTCTTCGCGGGGTTGCTGTAGATCAGCTCGCCGGGAATGTTGAATCTCCTGAGCAGCCAGGCGGCTGTCATAGACCTGTCCTGTGTCTCTATCACGCCCTTCAGGAGCGTGCCGTCTCTCGTGAGCAGCTCATGTGGCCTCCGCACGTTCCTCGCCCTGCGCATTATCCTGCGCCTCAGCTGAACGCCGTCCTTGAAAGCGGCTGAACAGTAGTGCAGCGGCACCTCCGTCCTCAGCCGCAGCAGCTGGTGAGCCAGCGGTTCGCTGCCCAGGACCGCCGCGGAAACATCGTCCTTCGCTTCAAAGCCCAGCCTCCTCAGCCTCCTCCAGTTGGTCTCCGAGAACTCGAGCTCGTTCAGGTTCACGAAGTCGAGCTCAGCGGCGTCTGCGAAAGCGATCGCCGAGACGAGATCGCGTTCCCTCCCGGGAATCACGGGGATCTCGAGGCCCACGGAAACGCCGAGCCTCTTGCACCGTCTGACGGCCCGCTCGTAAGGGCCTCCAGAAAGGCTCGTCCACGCATGCGCCGGCGGGTGGAACCTGATCTCATCAAGACCTGCGAGCGCGACGCGCCGTATCCTGGCCAGGTCCGTGCAGGCGGTGTAGAGGTGGACGTGGTGGGAATCGCCGAACCGCCTCTTGAGCAGCCTGATGCTCTCGGCCGTGCGCTCGAGCGCCATGAGCGGGTCGCCCCCCGTCACGCCGGTTCCGAGGGCGTCCATCAGAACGGCCTCATCTAAGATGTCCTCGGGCGAACTCACCCTCCTCTCGTTGGCATATGTCACGTCCTTCCCGCGCTTCTCGCGCGACAGCGGACAGTAGAAGCATCTGGCGCTGCACCTACCTGTGACCAGCAGGACCATCTTCGCCCCCTGCTCGCACAGGGCGCACCCTCGCGGGAGTTTCCTGGTATAGGCTGAACGCTTGGGCAACCGCTTGATCCTCTGCACGCTCGGGGAATCGCACGCCTACCATTTAACAGAACGCACAGTCGTCAACGGCTCTCGCCCAGCGGCCGGGCGCGCCATGCGCCAACAAATGCCAAGGTTGAAATAAGCAGCATCAGCTCCGGCTTCCGGAGTTAGGATGGCTAACAAGTTCGAGGCCGTCGTTTTCTGCAGAGCTCCCGCCCTCCAGGTGTACGAGTTCCTGGCAGCCGGTGCAGGCACGGACATGAAGGTCAAGGCGGCCGACCCGAAGGCGCTCACAGTCACTCTGAAGAGCAAGATGGGACTTGTGAGCTACGGCGAGATCGTCGACTGCTCGGTCGTCGCGACGCAGAACGGCTGCAGAGTCACGTTGAAAGGCAGGCCCGTTCTGGTCACGAACATCACCGCCGATGTCAAGGGCACCGTGATGAAGGTCTCTGACGCCCTCGGGGCCAGGTTCGGCTACTGACCGCGGTGGGTTTTGAATGGCGCACCTGATGTATGCACAAGCGCGCGTTGTCGGCAAAGGGTAAAATCGACGGAAGCTCATGCCAGCCTGGGGAGAGGATGCAGAAGAGGAGCAGGGTCATACTAGCTCTCGATGTTACGTCACGCTCGGATGCCGTGCGCGTCGTGGAAGCAGTCAGAGGTCACGTAGATGCCATCAAAGTCAACTGGCCTCTGATACTCGCCGCCGGACCCGACATAATCACAGAGCTTGCCGATGTCAAGGACGTCATCTGCGACATGAAGATAGCAGACATACCCAACACCAACCGGCTGATTGTCGAGCAGGCGATTGCCAGGGGGGCGAGCGCCGTGATATGTCACGGGTTCACGGGCGATGACTCCGTGAGGGCTTGCGTAGATGCTGCGAACGGTCAAGTGTTCGTCGTGACTGAGATGAGCCATCCGGGAGGAAGGCAGTTCACCGCTCCCGTGGCGGACAAGCTCGCAGGGGTTGCCAAGGCCGCCGGGGCGAGGGGCATAGTGGCGCCCGCGACGAGGCCCGAGAGGATAGCGGAACTCCGGAGGATAATCGGGGAAATGGAAATCATCAGCCCGGGCGTGGGTGCGCAGGGAGGCAAGGCCTCGGACGCTATCAAGGCGGGTGCGGACTACATCATCGTCGGCAGGGCGATATACGAATCACCCGACCCGGGCGCGGCTGCGGCGAAGCTCGCATCAGAGGTCGCAGAAGCGCTCAGATGAGCCGCCGCGTATGCACTGCCGAATCGTGACGTGCCAGATGTGTGTGGACGAGCTCGGGATTAGACATCTCGTCACCGACAACGTATATATAGCACACTCGGTATCGTGGGGCTACTATCGCTTCAGGGTGCAACATCTTTGGCTGAGGGTAGGGAGAGTTCCCGAAGGTCTCTCAGGTCCGAGCTCAAAGGGGGAGACAGGAGGCCGGGGGGATTCAGGAGTTGGTTGAACGCGAATTGGGCGACACTCGTCATGCTGCTCTTCATCTTCCTGCTCGCCCTGTTCGTGAGGTCGTACTTCGCATATGAGATCTCTGTCGAGAACGGGTACATAGTCTCCGGTGGTTCCGACTCCTATTACTGGCGCAGGATCATAGACTACTCGGTCGAGACGGGCAAACAGCTCTTCTGGGACCCGCTGACGGCGTACCCTGACGGCATCAGGAACCCCCGTCCACCGTTGTTCAGCTTCTCCATAGTGGTCCCGGCCGTGGCGCTGCAGAACCTGTTCAGCTCCCTTGACGATGCGGTCGGCTTCATGTTCCTGTGGTCTACAGCGTTCTGGGGCGCCATGACCGTTTTCCCGACCTACCTCCTTGGAAAGGAGACGTTCGGAAGACGAACAGGTCTAGTGGCAGCCTTCGTGCTCGCGTTCACGCCTGCGCACGTCTCGAGGAGCGTGCTGTCCAACGCAGACCATGACGCTTTCATCCTGTTCTTCATAGTCCTGACGTTCTACTTCCTGCTCAAGGCGGTGAAGGCTCAGGAGGAACGCAAATGGGTTGACAACTGGCGCAGCTTGCCCTCCATCAAGAAAGGCCTGGGGGACTATGTGCGCAGCAGCAGGACCTCCATCATCTACGCCCTGCTCGCCGGCACTGCATACGCATGCGTGATGATGGCATGGGTCGGCTTCGGTTATGTCACGGTTCTCATACTCGCATACTACATCATCCAGATATTGTTCAACAAGTTCAGGAACATCGACTCGACGAGCGTGACTATGACGATCGCCATCGTCATGGCTTTCGGATACCTGCTCGCGCTCCCCGTGTACTACCACCAGATGCTCATCCCGACCAGGTTCGATGTGCCCGTGTACCTTTTCCTGGCGTCCTTCGTGTTCGGCATGATGTTCATGGTCTCGAGGGACCTGCCTTGGACGCTGACGTTCCCGGCCGTGGGGCTGCTCGTCGCAGTGTTCGCTGTCGTCATCACGGTGGTCGATCCGACGCTCGGCCAGGCGATCCTGAGCGGCCAGGGATACTTCGTCAAGAGCAAGCTGTACTCAACCATCGCTGAGGCACAGGCCCCCCAGTTCAGCGAGCTGGCGCTGTCGTTCGGCATGGTCACTTTCTTCCTCGCGCTCATGGGAATGCTGTGGGCCGTCATCAAGCTCCCGAAGAAGGCCACTGCGGGATACATACTCATCTCGGTCTGGCTCGCCGCGGCGATATTCATGGCCATCTCCGCCGCGAGGTTCATGTTCAACGCGGCACCCGCGTTCGCCATCGCGTCCGCGTGGGTCACCGTCATAATCATAGACAAGCTCGACTTCAACGCCGTCAGGAAGATGCTTGTCGGCGCGAGCGGGTCGTACTGGCAGGTACTCAAGAAGAGCGTCAAGGTCAGGCATGTCGTCGGCGTCCTCTTCCTCGCCTTCATGGTCGTCCTGCCCAACCTGTGGCACAGCGTCGACGCAGGCATACCCAGCCAGAGCAAGCGCGAGTACGACAAGCAGGTCTACGAGTACATCCCCTCGTTCATGCGGCCCGAAGGATACGACGCCAAGAACGGCTCGAACTGGTACTTCGGCGCTTTCGGGTACTCGCTCGACCTCCCGACCTACTACTTCCCGTCCGCATGGCGGTGGTTCTCACAGCAGGACAGGGATCTGCCACCCGCGCAGCGACCAGCGTTCGTCGCATGGTGGGACTACGGCTTCGAGGCTATACAGCAGGGCCAGCACCCGACCGTCGCGGACAACTTCCAGAACGGCTATCAGATCACCGGGAACGTGCTCATGGCTCAGAGCGAGGACGAGGCCATCGCCGTATTCGCTTACAAGCTCATCGAGACCGCGTACCCGCACGAGGACCTGAGGCTGAAGGTCGAGGCGCTGCTCGAGAAGTACGGCATGGACGTGGACAGGATGGCCGAGATAGTCCAGGGCCCCGCACAGCCGATCATCGACGAGGTGCTGTCCGACCCACAGACCTTCGGCCCGATGGACAGGGATTTGAGCGCGCCTAACGCGAGGATAACAGCGGGCAGGGTCGAGCTGATGAAGGTCGGGCTCGAGAACCTCGTGTCGTTCTACGACGAGCTGTGCGACGTCACCGGTTGGTCGATCAGGTACTTCCTCGTCGATTCCAGGATGTTCCCGCTGAGCGGCCGTTCAACTGGCATATTCTACGCTCCCGCGAAGCTGTCCGACAGGCGCATAAAGGACGGTTCAACCCCCTACGACTTCTACGTCGTCAAGGCGATACTGGATACGGGCGCCGTCGTCGACCTGGACAAGGTCAAGCCGACGGACACGATCTCTACATACACACTCGACTACCAGGACATGTTCTTCGACTCGATGTTCTATCGCGCCATGGTGGGCTTCAGCCCGAGCGACATCGGATACAGCAACGACGAGGGCATACCTGGATGGACTAGCACAGGCGCGGTCTACACCAAGAGCCCCATGCCTGGCTGGAACCTCACGCATTTCAGGATGGTCTACAGGACGGTCTACTATAATCCGTGGCCTGCGATCGAGGTCGAACAGCACCAGGACGACTGGCGGGCGATAGGCATCGATGAGGCGAGGGCGCTGAAGGCGAAGATCGATGCTGGAGAGGCGACTGGCTACATCGACGAAGGAGCCAGGTCTTTCTATACCGCTGGTGCCAGCATACTGAAGTACTATCACGGGGCCATAGTCAACGGCACGCTCACTACCGAGTCGGGTGACCCGATAGCGAACGCCGCTGTAACGGTCTACGACGAGTACGACATCCCGCACCAGGTGGTATGGACGGACGCCCAGGGCAGGTACTCCGCCATCGCGCCCTTCGGCAACGTGACGATCTACTTCTCGATGGGTTCCGTCAAGAACGAGAAGCTGAGGGGCTCGGACGTCATCGGGTCCATCAAGTTCCATGTGACGGACGAGCAGGCCATGCGGCTGCCCTACGACCTCGACGGGGACGGCGTGCTCGACTATCTGATAAGGAAGGACTACGTCGCGAAGGGCGGGCAGGTCATCGGGGACGTCTTCTGGGACGTGAATGACGACGGCAACTACACTGCGGACACTGACGAGCTCATACCGGGAGTCGTCGTGTGGGCCTTCGACACCAGCTCGGGCAAGGCCTATAAGATGGAGGCACCCGACGGCTCACTGGACGGCTATCTCCCGCCGGGCCAGTACGACTTCTACGCGGTCTTCGAAGGCAGGAACGTCACCATGGGCGAGAGGATCAATGTGACCGCGTCGCAGGCGGCCAACCTGAAGCTTTCGACCGCCCCGGGCGGGTTCACGGGTACGCTCTACCGCCCCGACGGGTCCCCTGCACCGGGCATCGAGCTGGTGCTCACGAGCCTCCCCTACGGACACGTGCTACGCAACACCACAGACGCGAACGGGACATACTCCTTCAACAGACTCGCCGAGGGCACCTACCAGCTCTCGACGACGGAGCCCGGCTGGGTGATCTTCGACAAGGAGGTGTTCGTATCCGAGGGCGTCCAAGGGGTTTCGGACGCGCTCATCAGCCCCTCGTCGACCATAACCTTCAGGATAACGCTCGATGGCAGGCCGGTCCCATATGCGGCCTACGCTGTCATGAGCCCGTACCATTACAGCGAGTACGTCACCGGCATCGCGGACGCATGGGGCATGTTCACCATGGAGGTTCCCAAGGGGATATGGACCGTGTACGCCAACCACTTCGACGGCGTGTCGAGATACGCCGCCGCTGTGACGGTGTCGACGGAGGCGGTGAGCTCGTGCTCCGGCGTGCTCGCGCTCGTGCCCGCCACCTACCTTACAGGCAGCCTCAGACTGCCTTCGAACGCGATAGCCTCCGCTGGCTGGGTGTGCTTTGAATCCTCATCTGGCACCCGCGTGTGGTCGACGGCTGACACGTACGGAACCTATGTAGCGGTGCTCCCGGAAGGCACCTACAGGATCTCAGCCTACAGCGCGTCCGAATCGGGATACTACTCTGACAGCATTGCGTTGTCAGGCAGCTCCGCGAACCATCAGATACGGATGTCAACGGGGGTCAAGATCGGAGGCAGCGTGCGCATGCTGAAGGACGTTTACAGCGCCGCCGGCCCCGAAGCCGTCGGTTCGTTCGCCCAGCTGACATTCGTCGACTCCAAGGGCAACAGGTTCTCAACGGTCGCATCTGCGAACGGCTCGTTCTCGCTCGTCTTTCCCATGAGGTCACAGGTGACGCTCGCGCTAGGCAACCAGGGCTACAGGGACTGGCGATTGAACGTCACGTTCGATGCTGAATCCAGCAGCGTGGTGATAGAGGCTGAGCCGGACGAACGCGTCGTCAGCGGGTATGTGGTGTACAACGGCGTCGGGCTGAGGAACATCCAGGTGGCGTTCATCCCCACATCGCCCCTGTCACAGACCGTGTATGCTACGACGGGCGTAGGCGGGTACTTCCGCGCGCTCGTGCCTCCGTCGGATTACACCGTCGTCGTGGATCAGCTCACGGGACCCGCGGGAGGGGAGAAGTACCAGTACGGGCAGGAGCTGACGATCTTGCCGGGCGGAGACCCCTTTGTGCTCACCATCGAGCCTGTGAAGCGCGTTGAGGTACACGGCAACCTCCTGGGTGCTGGCGCGATGACCCAGCTCAAGTTCGAAGGTCCCGAATCGCTCGACACCTCGGTCTCAGCCCTCAGCTACTCCGTGTATCTCCTCCCAGGGGAGTACAGCGTCTATGCCGCCAGCACTTCCGGCGACAGGAAGGTGGCGAACATGACGGTCGCGAGCGTCTCGATTCACTCCAGGCGCGTGGACCTCCAGCTGCTGAGCGCCCAGACCGTCTCGGGGACCGCGCTCGTGAACGGCCTACCAGCAACGAAGCAGGTTGCCGTTACGGCCACATCTGCGACGGGCTCGGTGCTTCGTGCGACATCGTCCCGTACGGGCATGTACTCCATATCTCTCCCACGCGGCACTTTCACGCTCGAGTTCCTCCTCGAGGACGTTCACATCGAGGGCTCGAGGTATTTGTACGTGGAGCACTACGCGTCGGAGCAGGTCGTCGTCGGGTCGTCCGACATAGGGCTCAGTCCCGAGCTCGCCATGCGGATGGACAACACCACCTTCTCAGGCAGGGTGCTGGGACCTGCCGGCCTCCCGCAGCAGGCCCTGCTGCAGCTGCTCCCGAGCACATCCTACGGCAGGGGCATAGAGTTCATAACCGCCTCCGACGGCTCGTTCAGCGTGTCCGTACAGCCGGGCGACTACACCGTCTACGCGACGCGCCTCCCGGAGAGAAGCGTGTCGCTCACGTGGATCGAGATCGCGAGGAACCACCCGATGGACATGACCATCGCGCTCTCCTCAGGCAGATACCTGTCGGCCACGGTGAGCGTCGCGGGGAGTCCCGCGTCGCTCCCCATATCCATCTCCTCAGGCAACGCTGAGCTCGAAGTGAGCTCAGACAGCTCTGGACAGCTCAGGGTCCTGCTTCCGCCAGGCGAGTACTACCTCGACGCTTCGACGACCAGGCTGGAGAACTCGATGAGTGTCGGATACTCGTTGGCAGAGACAGTGGTCATCGGCTCAGACAACGTCTTCCGGCAGCTCGTCTTCGACAGAGACACCAGGCACAGCGTCTCCGCGACGTGGAACCGCGCGCTCGTCCAGAGCGCGCTGCCGGGCGAGAAGGTCACCTACACTGTCGAGATAACCAACAACGGTAACGTCGACGACACCTTCACGCTCTCGTTCACGGGCCAGGCAGGGCAGTTCGATGTGAAGCCCGTCCAGAGCTCTGTGACGATAGGCTTCGGCCCAGGGAGGAACAAGGGCACGATACAGGTCGAGATCACCCCGAAGGCGACGGTCTCCGCGGGTGAGCAGCGCGTGCCCGTGCAGGTGCGCGCAAAGGCCACCGGGGCCGCCAGGTCGGATGTGAACCTGTACGTCAACGTCCTCGTCGTCAGGAACGTCACGCTCAAGGTTTCTGACGACGCCAAAGCAGTCTCCTCCGTCGTCGCAGTGTCGAAGTTCATGCTCAACAACACGGGCAACGCCCAGGACAATTTCGCCCTGGAGATAACCAACCTGGATGCGCTGCGCGCGCTCGGCTGGGAGGCGGCGCTCGTCGACTACGACACCGGCGCGCCCGTGACGACCATAGGCATGCCGAGCCAGCACAGCACCCCCGTGGGCGTGAGCTTCAGGGCGATAAGGCCGTCCCCCGACCCGACCGCGAAGGCGGTCGTGCGCGTGTACTCGACGCACGATCCCAGCGTGAGCGTGTCCGGCGCGGTACCTGTGCAGCTGCCGGACATGTCCATCGGCACCGGGGATCTCAGGGTCACCAGGAGCGATGTCCAGTACGAGTACGACATGTCGCACATCATCCTCGACCTCGTGCTGCTCGCGGCGACGATCTCACTGTTCATCGGCATCATCGTGCTGCGGCGCAGGAAAGGGCTCCCGGGCATGTTCGGCAAGCGGGGAGGTGAGAAGAAGTGACGGTGGCGAACGCGCGCGTCCTCGCGGTCATCCTGACGATCTCAGTCCTGCTGATGCTCCCCATCCCGGGCTCGGTGATGCCATCGTCACACGCCGCCGGCTTCAGCGGCATCAGCGTGGATGTCCAGTGTCCTTCATATGCGGGAGCGGGCGAGAAGGTCCCTGTGGTGGTCACCGCCAGGGGAGGGCCGGCGTACGACGTCGGCGGGAACTACACCTTCAAGGGCATCGAGGTGAAGGCCAAGAACGACACAGGCGTTGATTACAACCCCAAGTCCGACATCAACGAGGCCGGCGTGTTCAAGTTCAACATCACCATGCCCCAGGTGGGCGGACAGACCATAGAGGTCACGATGAACGTGACCTCGAAGGCCTGGAAGGGCGACGACGAGACCTACACGCACGTATCCTTCAAGATCAAGGTGATCGAGCCCGTGGTGATAGCGGTCGACGTGTTCAACAGGGGGCTGGTGGACGCGGTGAACGCCACGGCGAGCTTCTACGCTGATGGCGTGCTGATACACAAGCAGACTTTCAACGTCTCGGCGGGCTCCTCGACGACGCTGTACTACAACTGGACGGTCGAGAGCCTCAGGAAGGGCAAGCACGTGATAGCGGTGGTGATAGACGAGGCGAACGACCTCGTGGAGTTCAGCGACGGGAACAACGTTTACACCAGGACCATCTATGTGGGGAAGCAGACGAACCCCGCAGGGGCCATCCTCACGATAGCGGTCATATTCGTCTCTGTGTTCTTCGTGCTGACCTATCTCCAGAAGCCCGTGAGGCGGGGCAAGAAGTTCTGAGCGCGCGCAAGTGATGGAATAGTCTCTTATATGCACCTCGCCTTACGGCGTCCGTCAAACAAGGGAGTGTGGCATTGACCGAGGATCTGCTTCAACTCAACGACGCGAACTTCGAATCAACGGTGAGATCGACCCCGCGGCTGGTAGTCGACTGCTGGGCGCCCTGGTGCGGCCCTTGCAGGATGATAGCTCCGACCATAGAGGCCATGGCCAAGGACTACAAGGGGAGGGTGACCTTCGCGAAGCTCGATACGGACGAGGCCCCGAGGACCGCCATGTCCCTCGGCATACACAGCATCCCCACGATAATATACTTCAAGGATGGCAAGCAGGTCGAGAGGCTCGTGGGTGCGCGGCCCAGGGCCGAGCTCGAGGCCGCGGTCAAGAAGCACCTGCTGTGAGCGGTCCTTCACCCCTTCAGGGTCCTGTCAAGCCGCTCGTGCAGCCGGGTCGCACTCGCCGCGACCGCTACCTCTCCCCTGGTCTTCTCCAACAAGCTCCTTGCGACATCCTGCTTCCTGCGTATGGGCACGACGGCCTCAGGGTAGTCGAACCTCATCAGCGCGGCGAATATCTCCTCCATCTGCCCGAGGAAGTGGTCTGCGCGGGTCACATCGCCCGACTTCAGCGCATCCAGGCAGAACCTCCTGAGCTCGCCGATTGAATCTGCGAGGCCGAGAAGGTACGCGGCCCCGCCGATGCCGAGCTCCTCCGGGGCAGGCACATCGTCCTTCTCGAGCAGGGAGAGGAGTATGCACGCCTCCGCGTATTCCTGGTATGCGGTCTCGACATATCCCGCGACGGCGATATCTGGATGCTTCGAGAGAAGCCTCGACAGCCTGGATACCTCCTTCTTCAGGGCAACCAGGTCTTTCTTGACATCGACGCCCCTGTGCAGCCCGTGGATGGCCGACCCCGCTAGTCGCACGATGGACCTGGAAGACCTCATCGCACCCTCGCGCACCCTGTCCTTCTCGTCCAGCTCCGACTCCAGCTTCGCGACTATCCTCCCGAGGTTCTTCAAGCCGCCCCTCCCCTTATCTGCTCCATCCTCCTGACCTTCGCAGCGAGCATCTCGGGCTTCGCGATGTCGTGCCTCACGTGTATCCTTCCGGAAACATGTCTGAGGGCGCGCTCGACCGTCTGCTCCGCCTCCTCTATGCGCTCAGCTATCCCGACTATCCCGACGGACCTGGAAGTGGTAGTGTACACCCTGCCGTTCCTCTCGTTCACGCTCGCATAGTACAGCCTCGCACCCTCGTTCTTTATCGCCGTCTCGTCGACCTTTATCTCCTGATCTGCCAGCGGCTTCGTCCCGTATCCCTCGGGGACGACGTACTTGCACACAGAGGCCTTGGGTGCGAATCTCACGTCTCTGCTGGATATGGCCCCGCCGGCCATGCTTGCACAGATCCTCACGAAGTCGCTCTCGAGGAGAGAAAGGACGTTCATGGCCTCGGGATCCCCGAACCTAGCGTTGAACTCGATCACCTTCGGCCCGTCCCTCGTGAGCATGAACTGGCCGTACAGGGTTCCCCTGTATTCCGTGCCGCTCTTCCTCAGCGCCCGAACGACCTCCCTCATTATGCCCACGGCAGAGTCGTACTCTGAACGCTTCAGAAAGGGCAGCAGCCCGTCATTCTGCGAGTAGGAGCCCATCCCGCCCGTGTTTGGCCCTCTGTCGCCCTCGTAAGCCCGCTTGTGGTCCTGGACTGCAGGCATGGGCACCAGGCTCCTGCCGTCGCAGAACGCCTGCAGCGTGAACTCCTCTCCGACGAGCTTCTCCTCGAGGACCAGCGTGGCCGACCCGCCTATCCTCTTCGACAGCACCTCCTCGCCGTACGCGAGTATGTCCTCCCGGCTGTTCAGATGGTCTCCGAAGACCTTGACGCCCTTGCCACCGGTCAGCCCTGTCGGCTTAACCACCACGCTCTCGCCCAGGTCGTCCAGGGCCCTCCTCAGCTCATCAACGCTCTCTACGATGGCGAACCTGACCGAGCCTCTTATCCTGTGCTTGGAGAGCAGCTGTCTCATGAAGCTCTTGGAGGTCTCTATGCGGGCAGCTGCCTGGGAAGGGCTCGCAGTGGGTATTCCAGACTTGATCAACCCGTCGGTGAGGCCGACCTCGAGCGGCCCTTCGGGCCCTATTATGGCGAGCTCGACGCCATTCGCTCTCCCGAACTCGACCACCTTCATGACATCGTGCTCGTCAACGAGCAGCCGCTCCTTCGACAGGCGAGCGATGCCAGGGTTGTTGTTCTTCATGCACGCGTACACGTCCGCCCCGGATCTCACGAGGGCTTCGACGATGGCGTGCTCCCTTGCCCCTCCCCCTACGGCCAGGACCTTCATCTTATCTGACCGGGTCGGTGGATGCGGTTGAGGTCTTAAGAAGGTTGTCCAGCTCAGCCTGCTAGGCCTGCAAATGGTTTTAAGAAGAACAACCCCATCTACGGGAGCGATGAAGTACACTGGCCTCGTGGGCGAGCTCCTGGAGGCGGCGGGTGCTGAGCTGGGGGACGTGATCGAGGTCCGTAATGGCGATGTCGTTCACACGGGCATACTGATGCCGCACCACGACTTCAGCGACCCGTCGATAATCACGCTGAAGCTCGGCACGGGCTACAACATCGGCGTCAGGGTGGGGCGCGGCTCGAGGGTAAGCGTCATATCGAAGCGGGAAAAGCCGGTCGTCAAGAAGCAATCCCTGCCCAGAGACAGCAGCAAGAAGGACGTCGCCGTCATCAGCACCGGGGGCACGATTGCGTCCTATGTGGACTACAGGACCGGGGCGGTGCACCCCGCGATAAGCGCCGAGGAGCTGGTTTTCTCGGTTCCCGAGCTCCTGGACCTGTGCAATGTGCGTGCCAAGGTCCTGTACTCGATACTCAGCGAGAACATGAAGGTCTCACACTGGCAGGGCCTGGCCCGCGCAGTGGCGGATGAACTCAAGTCGGGCGCTGTAGGCGTCATCGTGCCCCACGGGACCGACACCATGGGCTTCACGTCGGCCGCGCTCGCGTTCATGCTGAGGAACCTGACGGGCCCGGTCGTGTGCGTGGGGGCCCAGCGCTCATCCGACAGGCCTTCTTCGGACGCTGTGATGAACCTGCTGGCGGCCACGAGGCTGTGCGTCGACAGCGACCTCGGGGAGGTCGTCGTGCTCATGCACGGCGAGACCTCGGACACTTACTGTCTGGCCCACAGAGGCACCAAGGTGAGGAAGATGCATTCCTCGCGGCGTGATGCGTTCAAGAGCATCAATGCCGAGCCCATCGCACGCATCGAGGGTCAGACCATAACGTTCAACGGGAGCTACACGAGGCGCTCCAAGGGTGAGGTCGAGCTCAAGGACAGGATCGACGGCAGGGCGAGCATGCTACACTTCTATCCGGGGTTCGTCGCGGAGCATTTCGACCTCATCGCGCAGAACGTGAGGGGCATAGTCGTTGCCGGGACCGGCCTCGGACACGTGTCCGAGGAGATCGTCGGCTCCATCAGGCGCGCGGTGAAAGACGGGGTGCACGTGTACATCACCACACAGTGCCTCTATGGCGCAGTCAACCTCAATGTGTACTCGACAGGCCGGGACATGATAGCCGCTGGCGCTGTGCCGCTCGCGGACATGCTTCCGGAGACGGCGTATGTGAAGCTGATGTGGGCCATGGGGCAGACCGAGGATCCCGCGGAGGTCAGGAAGATCATGCTCACGAACATCGCCGGGGAGATGTCGGACAGGAGGAGCATCTGACTTGGACTACAGTACGCTCGGGCTGAAGGTGGGCATCGAGATACATCAGCAGCTCAGCACCGGCAAGCTGTTCTGCTCGTGCGAGTCGGAGCTCTCGGACGACCATCACAGGGAGTTCACGAGGAGGCTCAGGCCGACACAGAGCGAGCTCGGGGAGATCGACCGCGCGGCGCTCGAAGAGTCGGAGAGGAAGCTGCACTTCAGGTACCAGGCCGTGCGACACTCGTGCCTCGTGGAGGCCGACGAGGAGCCGCCACACAGTGCGAACCCGCGCGCAATCGAGGCCGCACTCGAGACCGCGCTCATGCTCGGCATGAGTCCAGTCGACGAGATACACTTCATGCGGAAGATAGTGATAGACGGCTCGAACACCGGCGGCTTCCAGAGGACGGCCCTTGTGGCGATCAACGGCTCGGTGAAGGTGGGCGAGAAGAGAGTGGGCATCTCGACGCTCTGCCTGGAGGAGGACGCGGCGAGGAAGATGTCCGAGCACGGCAGCGAGGTGACCTACAGGCTCGACCGGCTGGGCATACCGCTCATCGAGCTCGCCACGGAGCCCGTGATAAGCACCCCCGACGAGGCAAGAGCGGTCGCTGAGCGGCTCGGCATGCTACTGCGGGCCACCAAGAAGGTCAGGCGGGGGATAGGTACCATCCGGGAGGACCTCAACATCTCGATTGCTGGAGGCGCGAGGGTCGAGGTCAAGGGCGCGCAGGACCTCAGGCTGCTCCATGTGTACATCGAGGAGGAGGTCAAACGCCAACTGGCGCTGCTCGACGTCAAGAGGGTCCTGAGGGAGAGGGGCGCGCAGCGGGTCGTGCCCGACATCAAGGACCTCACCGCGCTGTTCAGAGAAACGAGATGCAAGGTGCTGAGGACGGCGATCGAGAACGAAGGGAGGGTGCTCGCGGCGAGACTGCCGAAGTTCGCCGGGACCTTCGCTCCGTCAGAGGACGGCGTGAAGCGGCTCGGCCCTGAGATGGCTGCTCATGCGCGCGTGGCGGGCGTGAAGGGCCTGTTCCATTCCGACGAGCTTCCTGGATACGGCGTGACTGTCGCCGAGGTGGAGGATGTGCGAGCCGCTCTGGACGTCGGTCCCGAGGACGGCTTCGTCATCGTGGCCGATGAGGAGGAGAGGGCCAGGGCGGGGCTCATCCGCGCGATTGAGCGGGCGAACGCTGCGATAGATGGCGTGCCCGAGGAGACGAGAGACCCCCTGCCGGACGGCCACACGGTCTACAGTAGGCCGCTCCCCGGCAAGGAGCGCATGTACCCCGAAACGGACGTGCCACCGATACTAGTCGACGAGAAGCTCCTCGAGAGCATAAGGCTGAACCTCCCGGAACTCCCGGAAGAGACCGTCTCCAGGCTGGTAAGGGAGTTCTCGATAAGCAAGGAGCAGGCCGACGCACTCGTGAGGGCCGGGTTCGAGCAAGAGTTCGAGCTGCTGGCGTCCAAGCTCGGCAGCCCTCAGGTCGTCGCCAGGATATATCTCAACACTTTTCCCGAGCTCGAGAAGGAGGGCCTCGACCCTTCCTCGCTCAAGGTGGATGTCATCCGGGAGGTGCTCGAGGGGCTGAACAGGAAGGCCTTCGCGAAGGAGGCAGTGCCCAAGATACTCGCCTTTGTCCTCAGGAACGGCCACAGTGTCGAGAAGGCCATCGAGGCCGCCGGAGTCGAGGCAGTCGACCTACGATCAGTCGAGGAGATCTGCGAGCGCGTGGTGAAGGAGCGCGAGTCGTTCGTCAGGGCGCGCGGGGAGGCCAGCATGGGCGCCCTGATGGGTATAGTCATGAAGGAGCTCAGGGGCAGGGTCGACGGAAAGGTGATCAGCGAGGTTTTGCGCGAGAAGGTACGACAGCTCCTGAGGTAGGCGGCTTCTCGGTCAGCAGCGTGAGGAAGCTCCTGCAGTACTCTATCGCAGCGCCCTTGTCCGACTCGTTGCACTCCAGGAACCTTCGGCAAAGCTCGTCCAGGTCGTCCGGATTGTTGTACTTTCTCGGCCTGCGCTGTTCCGGCATCTTCGCCCTTCCCTGTCCAGCTTCCAGATTGCGCGGTTCGCTAAATAAACCTTCCCGAACGGACGTCAAGCCATGTCGCGTGCCGTTCGATCAACTGTCAAGGCGCCTCGCCTCTCTTCGGGACGAACGAGTAGGCGTAGATCGACTCGAAGAACATGTGCCTCTCCTCGAGCATCTCGGCCTCGTACCTCTCCCTGGACGCCTTCAGGACCGACCTCAGCCCGGTGAGGGATGACAGTATCATGTATATCCTTCCGCCAGGAGCGAGATGTCTCCATGCCTGTTCCAGGAACCTCTCGGATACCTCGCTCCCCTCGGTGCCGCCGGACCAGGCCCTCTCGATCCAGCTGCTGGGTCTGGGGTCCGATGGCAGGTACGGGGGATTGAAGCAGATAACGTCGAACTCCCCAGAGACCTTCTCAAACAGATCGCTCTCCACGACCTCCAGCTTGAGCTCGTTCCTCACAGCGTTACGTCTGGCCAGCTCCACAGCATGGGGGTTGATGTCGCTGGCCGTGACCACAGCTCCCAGCTTGGCTGCGTGAAGCCCTATCAACCCAGTACCGCAGCCCATGTCCAGAAGCGTCTGCCCAGGCCTGACCTCGACCACCTTGAGCAGGAGGTACGAATCCTCAGCCGGAGCGTACACCTCGGGGGATTCCGAGACGTCGATGCTGGTGTCCAGTCTCACTGCTATGCTAATCGGCGCATCATGCTTAAGGTTTTACTAGGCGAACGCTATGCCCTGGAGAGCCCTCGGCGGGTGCGACGCTTATGGATGTCTGGGGAGCAGCGGCCGTTGTCGTCATAGTCGGCAGCATAGTCGTCTCTCTCTGGAAGAGAATGAGCTATTCTATACTAGCGACGGCCGCGTGCATAATCGTGTTCGGGCTGACCATTGCCACGGGCTCGTACCAGTCGATGATGTTCATGCCGAGGGACCTGGTCGACCCTGGCTATGTGTACACGGTCCTCACTTCGATGTACGCCCACGCACAGCCCAGCGGATATGCCAGCTACGGGCTCTGGCATCTGCTGTTCAACCTGATAGGATTGCTGTTCCTCGGCTCGATGTTCGAGCAGCGGGTCGGTACGAAACCCTTCATAGTGCTCTACCTCCTGTCCGGCCTCGCGGGCACGCTGACCTTCGCGGCTTTCTACTGGAACCGTCCGCTCGTTGCTGTGCTCGGGGCGTCAGGGGCGATCAGCGGCGTCCTTGGAGGGTACGCGCGCCTGTTCCCCAAGGAGAGGGTTTCGATGATGCTGATGTTCCTGCCGCTGCCTCCCCTGCCGATCTGGCAGGTCGTTGGCATATTCGTCCTGCTCCAGTTCTTCTTCGTAGCTGGCTCGGGCGTCGCGTGGCAGGCGCATCTTGGAGGGCTCGTCGCCGGCATATTGCTGGCACCCCTTGTCGTCAAAATGTTTCAGCGCACGCAGCGGCGGACCGTGAGGATGTCGGTGTCGGTCGGCGCCCTGAGGAGGCTCGCGACTACTCCGCAGCTCAGGTCGATGCTGGAGCGGATCGAGAGGGAGGAGCTTCCGGAGGTAAGGAGCGCATGGATCGCCGAATTCATATCGAGGGCAAGGTGTCCCTTCTGCGGGGCGCAGATCACGTTATCAGGTGACGGCTTGCGATGTCGGAGAGGGCATCTGCTCTAGTCGGCGGACATCCGTCCGTCCAGCTGGTCTGCCGGGGCTATATCGAACGTGACGGAGACAGGATTACTGAGGCATCCTCCAGCGTGACGCTCGTCCAGGCGGCAGGAAAGCGAATCCTCGTCGACACCGGCTCTCCGACCAAGTGCACTTCGCTGGTCGAATCGCTCGAAGCCATCGGTATCAGGGCAGAAGAGATAGACATCGTCGTGAACACGCATCTCCACGTGGACCACTGCGGTTGCAACGAACTCTTCGAGAAGGCGAGGGTTGTCGTGCACGCTCTCGAGGAGCCCCCGGTCGGGACCCTCAGGATCTCTGGCGGCATGACATTGCTCCCGGGCGTGGAGATAGTACCCACGCCTGGGCACACCCCGGGGAGCGTGTCCGTCTTCGTAAGCTCGGACCGGAAGTACGCTGTCTGCGGCGATGCTGTTCCAACAAAGGCAAACTACGACTCTCACTCCCCACCATTCATAGCATCCGATAGGAAGCTCGCGCTCAAGAGCCTCGAAGCGATAGTCTCCTGGGCCGAGATAATCATCCCAGGCCATGATTCGCCATTCGAGGTCCTGGGAAAGAAGTATGTGCCTCGAGCGCGTTAGGAGTGATGTATGGGCGCGCCGAGCTCCGTCATGGTGGAGTGCCCTGACTGCGGGCGTGATACACTGCACGAGGTGCTGTCAGGCAAGCTCGGCGGAAGGTCCAAGGCCGTCATGGATTCGACAGTCAGATGCCGGGAATGCGGCCGGGTGCACCACGTCGTACTAAAAGTCGACAGGCCTGTGGAGATACCCGTCATAATCAGCTGGATGGAGCGCTCGAAGCGGGCCTCGATATCGCTGGGCCCGGATGAGGTGCTTTCGGTCGATGACGAGATCATGTGCGGTGAGGAGCCCGTGCTTGTGACGGCCATCGAATCGAAGGGCGGGAGGCCGAGGCGCGCGCGGGCAAGGGACATCCAGACCATCTGGGGAAAGAGGTTTGACAAGGTAAGGGTGCCCATATCCATCAGCCACGCTGGGAGAGCCTACTCCGAGCACGTGCTCGCAGTGCCCGACGAGGAGTTCTCAATCGGTGACATGCTGAGTGTGGGCAAGCACGAGGTCGTGATACACACCATCAAGACTTCGACGAGGGTCATCAAGACCGGTGGGGCGCAGGCGCGGGACATCGTGCGCGTGTATGCGAGCGTCGTGAGGCGTTCCTCTTACTGACGCCCTGACCAGAATGCTTTAGCATGGGCTGACCGATTCGTCCACGGATGAACGGGTTCGAGGAGCAGCGTTCGCGTCTTGTGGACAGCCTGCGCAGGCGCGGATACATCAACACTCCCGAGGTGGAGGCAGCCATGAGGCGCGTGCCCAGGGAGGAGTTCGTGCCAGAGCACTTGAGGGAGGACGCGTATGTCGATTCACCTCTGCCCATCGGAGAGGGCCAGACGATATCCGCTCCGCACATGGTCGCCATCATGGTCGAGCAGCTCGAGCTGGCGCGCGGGATGAAGGTGCTCGAGATAGGCGCTGGCTCTGGCTATCACGCCGCGGTCTGCGCAGAGGTTGTCGGGCCGGAGGGGCATGTTTACACGGTCGAGAGGATCGCCTCTCTCGCAGCCTTCGCCGAGGACAACCTTCGCAGGACTGGCTATGCGAAGAACGTCACGGTGGTGTTCGGGGACGGCACTAGAGGCCTCCCCCAGTACGCTCCCTACGATCGGATATTCGTCGCGGCGGCGGCTCCCGACGTACCAAAACCACTCGTGGACCAGCTCGTCGATGGCGGTTCGATGCTGATCCCGGTCGGGGGAAGGTACTACCAGGACCTGATAAGGGTTCGGAAGAGGAAGGGGAAGACGGAGAAGGAGAATCTTGGCGGATGCGTGTTCGTCCCGCTCATCGGTGAACACGGCTATCGATGATCTCGAGGACCTTCGATAGGTCCTTGTCCTCGATGACCGCCCCCGCACCCGCCCGGACCTGCTCGTCCTCCGGGCAGAACGCTATTCCGACCGAGGCCCGAGCGAACATCGAGAGGTCGTATCTTGAGTTCCCCACGGCCACGATGTCGTTCTTTGAGACCATCAGCCTCTTGCCTACCTCAGTCACAGCATCTCCCTTGTCCGTGAGCTTCACTCGGAGCACACCCCTGCCTGTGAGTCTGCCATATCGGTCAGCGACAAGTCCGTTCGCTAGGTAGACGTCAATGCCGAGCTCCGAGGCGATCCTCTCGGCGAGGAGATCGATGCCCGCCGAAACGATGGCCGTCCTGAAGCCCCGCTCCCGCAATCCGCTAACGCAGGACTCCGCCCCGGGCATCAGGGGCACGCTCGAGAGTATGTCCCTTATCCTCGCCAAGTCCACGCCGGGCTCCCTGTTCATCCAGAGTTCGATGTCCCTCCTGATGAACTCGAGGTCGTCGATCTCGCCGCGAAGGTACGCTCGGAGCGAATGGTCGTTGTTCACTCCGAAGTGTCTGTGGACGTGAACCCAGGAGCTCACGACATCCGCGAGGACGCCGTCCATGTCGAACACTACCAGCCCGGCCACGGCCAGAACATTGCGCGAAGGTTTATAAGAATGCCGTCTTCATAGCCGGCCGTCCATGATAACGCTGATCGGCGTGGGGCACGTGTTCGCCATCTCCGAGAAGGTGAGGCAGGCCATCATCGCGCGCAGGCCAGATGTAGTCTGCTTGGAGCTCGATCCTGCGAGGTACGACGCACTCGTAAGGAAGGACCGCAGGGGAAGGGTGCCGTTCCAGTACCGCCTGCTGGGCTATGTGCAGCGCAGACTCGCTGCGAAGTTCGGGAGCGAGGTCGGAGATGAGATGCTCGCAGCCGCAGCCGCCGCTGGCGAGATAGGCGCGAAGATAGCCCTCATCGACATGGACGCTGCGAGGGTTTTCGCTCTGCTGTGGCGGCGCATGTCGTTCAGGGAGAAGCTCCGCATGTTCGGAGGGGCGTTCGTCGGCCTGACCATGTCGAGGGAACGCATCGAAAGGGAGATGGAGAGGTACGAGGAGCACGAGGAGAGCTACATAGAGATCCTCGGCGCGGGCCTGCCGACAGTGAAGGAGGTTCTGATAGATGACAGGAACAGGCACATGGCCCGGAACATCGCCGAGCTCTCCAAGAAACATGCCAACATAGTCGCTGTCGTGGGCGACGGGCACATCCCCGGGCTCCTGGAAGCCCTGAAGCCCCTCGAGGTGGAGGCCGTGAGGCTCAGGGATCTGAGGCAAACCCAGGCGCAGGCGGGCGGGGGCGCAGAGTTCTCATCGAGCTTCTGGTATCACTACCGATGATGCCGCTGGCCTCCCGCAAAGGCTTTTGAACGTCCACGCGTTACATGCACGCTGGGGGCGAGCGGCAGTTGAAGGTCGCACTTCTCAACTACACGAAGGATCCCGACAGGATATGCGCCGCCGCGGCTCAGTCTTGCTACTCTGAGAAGGGCGCGTCGGAACTCTTCAGGACCACGACCGACGAGAGGGCGAAGAAGATGATCAAGAAGGTCGTGGGCATGGGCCACCTGTCGGTCGTGGAGCACGCCCACTTCACCTTCAGCATCGAGGGCGTCTCGAGGTCCCTGACGCACCAGCTCGTCCGGCACAGGATAGCGTCCTACTCACAGCAGAGCCAGCGATATGTGGACATGGAGAGGGCCGAGTACGTCCTCCCTCCTTCGATCTCCAAGGATCCCGAGGCGCGGCGGCTGTTCAAGAAGACCATGGACACCTCTTGGAGGGCCTACAGGCAGCTCGCGAGGAAGGTCCCGAAGGAAGATGCGAGGTATGTTCTCCCCAACGCGTGTAACACGAACATCACCGTCACCATGAACGCGCGTGAGCTGTGGCACTTCTTCACGCTCAGGTGTTGCCGGCGCGCTCAATGGGAGATAAGGATGATGGCGTGGAAGATGCTCGAGGAGGTCAGGAAGGTCGCCCCGATACTCTTCGAGGACGCCGGCCCGGGGTGCTTCCGCGGCCCGTGTCCCGAGGGCGAGTACTCCTGTGGTAGACCATACAAGAGGGGCGAGATACCATCCGAGAGGGAGATGCTCGTAGAGAGTGGGAAGCCGGGATAGGGTGCCCGGGCCGCGACACGGCCGCACTCGTATCTGCTGGCTCTCGGGATAGCCGATTCATGCGCCCTCCACAAACCATTTATACACCCTTCCCATTCCCAAGCATCCAAACGGTGAGGTGACACCATGGGGAACATACGGCCGACATACATCAAGCGGGTAGCCGTCGAACTGGTCCACAGGTTCCCGGATCAGTTCACGAACGACTACCAGCACAACAAAGCCATGGTCGCGAAGCTCACCGACGTGCGCTCGGTATCGATGCGCAACAAGATAGCGGGATACGTGACCCGCTACAGATCGCACTACGAGTCGTGAGCCTCTCACGACCGTGGCTACCACTTCTCTTCATGCGCTTCATGCTCTCCCAGCTGCCCGCATACGCCTCATGGTAGCCTTTTTCTACCATAGTCCTCATGGAGGGTTCTGCGCGCGGTCTCTGCCCGAGTGGGGTAGTTTGGATATCCTAGAAGCCTGCGGAGCTTCGGACCTGGGTTCGAATCCCAGCTCGGGCGCCTCTCGCATGCGACAACTCAATTCTAGAGGAAGAGCATACGCGCTTCAGATGAAGGGGAGACTGCGAGCGATATCGTCGTCCGCCGCGAGAGATCGCGTCTCCGGGGCCTCAGCCATCGCCCTCCGGTGTGCTGCTGGATTGCGCAAACTCGTAGAGGATGCAGGGGAAGTCGGCAAGGACGAGCTCGCGGATTTCGCGATAAGTCTGACGAGAGCCCAGCCCAACATGGCGCCGCTCTGGAACCTAGCGAACGACCTTCTTCTGAGCGACGGGTCCCAGAGCGCAGTCGTCGAGATATGCAGGCGGACCGAGATGCATCATGCACACGCCTCACGCGCGGTTGGGAGGTTCGTGTCGTCGGAGCTCGCGGGCAAGACCGTGGTCACGAACAGCTCGAGCTCGGCTGTGTTTGATGCGCTGGTGTCGGCAAAGAGGATGGGCTCCGTTACGGCCCTGATACCAGAATCGAGGCCCATGCTGGAAGGCCTGGCCATGGCCAAGGAGCTAGTCCGCAGGGGCGTTCCCGTGATCCTGTTCGGCGACTCATCCCTCTCGCGGGCGGTGAGGCTGGCCGACGTAGCAGCGGTCGGCTCGGATGCTGTGACGGGCTCTCATGTTCTGGGCAAGGTCGGTATAGTGAACCTCGCGCTCTCTTCCCGGGAGTACGGGCTGAGATGCATCGTCTGCGCCGACACCTCAAAGTTCTTCCCGATCCGTCTTCAAGAGGAACAACGCCCTGGATACGAGATACTCAGGCATCCTCCTAGAGGTATGGACATAGACAACGTCTATTTCGAGGA
>JAWCKF010000007.1:0-65828 GCA_038852315.1 Thermoplasmata archaeon
TTATCTGAGTGATATCTTGCGTGACCTCGAGGCATCCCAGATATTCGCCTTTGGGAGACCTCACTGGAAAATATCGTATGTGGACCATGCGACCGGACAGGTTGATCCAGAACTCGGCGACATCGCGCTTGCCCTGTTTGAAGTCGTTGAGGATCTGCTCCACCCTGTCCACGCTCTTCTGGGGATGGCACTGCTGCACCTTGCGTCCCAGAACCGCCGTTGTTCTGACGAATATCCTGTCCTTGTTGTCACTGAAGTACCTCACGGTGTCATCCTTCCCTACGAAGGAGATGTCCACGGGCAGCGTGTTCAGGATCGCGTTGAGCTCCTCCACGGTCAGTTTGCCTGTCCGGAATGCAACCACCTCCTCGGACACGGTGGCGGCAGGAGCCGGTTCCGTCACTCCTCTCGCCCTCGCCACGACCCTCGGCGGCGTGAAACAGCAGTAGCCTATCTCGTCGAACTCCCTCGTGACCGCTTCCCACTCGTCCTTCGAGAAGAGCTTGAGGGCCATGGGGAACAGCACGTTGTTCTCCTTCCCGAAGTGACTCGAGAGCATCGACGCAAGTTGCTCAGCTACTGGCTGAAGACGCTTCGCCCATTCAGTGACGGAAGCCCCGCTTCTGTCATCGACCAGAGAGTAAAGCGACTTTTTGAGACGGCGTATCTCATCATGCTCCATCCACATGATCTTGGGGGGTTCGGTCACGCCGTGCTTCTCGATGTAAGGGAAGAGCACGTTCTCCTCCCTGAGGTAGTGCTTCTCGGAATCCTTGAAGTGCTTGATGATGTGTTCTACATGCTCTGTCTGGGCTCCCATGAGCCCGGCCTGATCTGGTCTGCTGAGTCCCGCGAGCACCTTGACAAGGCTCTGAGCATTCTCTAGCAACACCCTGTGCTCTTCCATCAGCGTGCCGACGGGATGGTCGACGGGTGCAAGGCGCCCCTCACCCTCTAAGGCCTCCTTGAACACGAGAAGATGGACGTCGCAGAGCCTTCGTATCTCCTCGCGGGACATGCCCTCCTTGATAAGCTCCTCCTCCAACCTAGCCACGTCCTCTGCATCGATGCCCCTTATCAAGTCCTTGAACCTCTCCTTCACAGCCTCAGGATCGGCACCTTCGTGGAGTTTCTTGATCATCTCCTTGAGCTTGCGCCTCCTCTCTTCCTGACTCATCTCACCCGCGGGCATGCTACCCCTTAACGGCGCAATACCGCCGCACATAAGGCCTTTTCGGATGACAAGTTCGGTTAGAGGCGATAGGCGCTGGGAACCGGCAAGGATGTTTGTTAGCTCCAGGCCGAACTGATGATGCCCACCACAGTCTGCATCACAGCACGAATGAGCCAACGAGGTACGGGCCCAGAAGAGTTGTGGCCAGGACAAGAATCCATATCCGCCCTTTCAGAATGTTGTAGTCCTCGAGCAGGACCTGCCATGACCTCTTGGCCACCAGACGCCCGAACCCGAACTCGAAAGCTAATGTGAGCACGAGCCAGATGGCGCCCATCGAAAACAGGTCTCCAGCCGAGGGGCACAAGTCCGTGTTCGCGAGGAAGATGTAAGTTGCGAGCAGGATCAGCGACGAGATGGTGATCGAGCTTATCGCGCGGCCCCAGAGTTCGCCGAGACTCGGAACGAGTACGCTTTGTCGGAACAGACCGTTTAGGACTGCGATGACAGCGAACATGGACCAAACGGCGAGGGACAAAGCAACATAGCAGCGTTCAGTCGGTCATCTCCCTCCAATGAACTGCTTTCTGGTCGCAACGAGATACGCTGAGATTATCGCCGCTGGCAAGATGCCCATCGCCGCCGAGGACTGCACGGTGGCGAAAGCCCACAGATCGAACCCTATGGTGTAGACGCTCACGGCTAGTGTGCCCCAAAAACCCCACGGTCGACACTTGTACATGCCCGGCAGCATCACCAGCCCCGAGATTCCTATTGCCAAGAAGCTGTACACGACGAGAGCTTCGACTGCCGCCGACTGCTCCGATTCGAACTCCATGTCTCCGCTCAAGCTCGCGTAGAAGACAGCCAGACGGGCTGCATAGTAGACAGCCGCAAACAGCGTGACGAGGGTCAGAACGATCTTCTTGCGTTCCACAGGCAACCTCCTTCCGCTCGTCCCCGTCCACTGATTCTTTTCATATAAACATTGTCAAGAACACGCGCTGAATCACGTGTTTGCCTTTCATCTGCGCGATACCCGGACCCGAGCTCTGCCAGAGGTTTGCAGTGATGCTCAGGTCTCTCATTTCTGAGGAACAGACCCGAAAGTCCTGGCTATCGTCTCCTTCGCGAAGATGCGGGCCTTCTCAATACGAGCCTCGTCAGGCTGGCCTCTGCTGTTGTCTCTTTTGGCGTCGCTCCTCAGCCTCTTGCTCGGAGAGATCCTCATGATGAACTTGACGCCCTTTGCCAGCTCTCCCTGGCAGTCGAAGAAGCCGACCAGCTCAGCGCCCGCAGCCGCACGCCTGAACTTCTCCATCCATTCCTGGACCTCTGGCTCCTGCTCAGGGGCGGCATGGGTGACGAACAGAGCGACCTTCCTTCCATCCCTGCAAAGCTTTCTCAGATATCCCTCTGCCTTCTTGTCTGGGCCGTAGCCGTGTGTGGGGAAGCCGAGGAAGGAGATGTCATATCCGCTGAGATCTTCTACCTCCGCTATTGGTTTAATGTCCTTGTCACAGGGTATCTCACCGTATATCGCCTCGGCAATCCTCTTGGTGTTGCCGGTCGACGACATGTAGGCAACAAGAGCCTTCATCCTGAAAACCTCTGTCGGGCGATGCGCTACTCAGATATAAGTGAACGTGGTGGCCTCAGCGGAGCTCAATGGTGACCCTCACTGGAAGGTGTTCGCTCTGATCTGCCACCATGATGGTTGTTCAACTCAGAGTCTCTAGGTAGCCATCTTCGGCCCGGGGCGACCCACGCTGATCTGGGCGCTGAAAGGGTCTTTCGGAAACCTCAGAACCTGTACGTTCCGCCGAATACCAGCCATGCAAGGGTCGACTTCGCTGTCAAGCTTAGGATTATGTACACCCTCTCGCCGAACAGGTAGTCTGCCCACCTTCCCTTGGCCCTGTACTGCAGCACCATGTTGATCGCGAAGACGTTGAAGAACGCCGCCGTGATCGGGAATATGAAGTACACGAAGGTCGGCACGGACTCTGCGCTCTGCAACACAGCCCCGAAGAAGTAGATGCCGATCACAATCCAGGGCACGATGCCCGCGAAGCAGCCGAATATGTAGGCGGTCCAGTCGGTCTTCTTCGTGGTCTGGTTGTGCAACTCCATCATCCATCCGAAGAGGTTCATGGTCGCATTCAGTGCAAATATGAGCATCAGCGTCGACAACTCGAACATCCCGACCTGCATAGCTATCAGGACTATCATTATGGACGAGCTGACGGCGTACTCCGCCCACCTGGCCGGGTTTATGTGCTGCTTGAGATGCTCAACATACCATCTGTACCCGAAAGTAGAGAGCGAAAAGTGCGCTATGGCAGAGACGAAAAGAAACGAGGCGACGAGCGGCCCCAGCGATATCGTGGCGATCTGGTCTTTGGCGAACTGCGGTAGTCCGCCCTCGAATCCCGTTATGAAATCGGTGTACACCGGCGCCTTGCCAGGCGGACTGAGCCAGAGCATGAGGCCGCCCTGAATCAGGTGCAGGAATCCCATTGCCAGGTTGAAGTTCTTCAGTTTCTTGAACTTGAGTTCTTCTCCAGAAGACATCGCCGCTCCTCCTGAGGACGGGAGGGGATTTCTCTTAGGGGCTTATTAATGAATCCCCGAAAGGCTCTCGCAGTCCAAAGGCTACGGATTCACCTCTACGGCCACCTCGTTCCTTCTGAACAAACCAGGTACGAACGGCGGGTTGTATCTCATCAGAAATGGTTTGCTCACAGGCCTAAGGCCGTGTGTGCGCAAGAATGCTTGTAGTTCTGCAGTCTTTCTAGAAACAGTCTTGCCAGTGGCGCGGCCACGAAATCTGACCACTGCAAGCCGCCTCTCAGGGAAGGCTTCTATCCTGATTCGCTCGTCCAAGGGATCGGGGACGGTCTCAGCGTCGAATGAAGAGGGCAGGACGAACGAGAACGATTCGTCCGTTGATATCACCGGAGAGGTCATCGCGATCCTCTGCGAGGATATCACAGGTACTGTCATCGGCACCTTACGCCTCGATCTGTTGTGGCCCTGTATGTACTCGAACAGTACGCCGAACGCCTCGTTGTCTGAAAGACCATAGACAGTTGCAGCCAAGATTCTCGGATAAGCCCTGACCTCGATGTTGCCATCGACTTCGATAACGCTGTATTCGATGCTCTGCGTCACAGTTCGGCAAGGTGCCGCATGAGGCAAAAAGCTCGCGCCTAACATCGACGGCGCAAGGGCCCGGGTGCAGGGGGCCTCCGAAAATCGGGTTCTACATGGAAAGAGATGTGGGTGGTCGCGTATCGGGTTCTCTGATGAAGCTCCGAATCTTGACCCCCAGAGCTCTACCAGTTCGCTGATTATCAGACTGGATAACGATGCGCATACCAATAAGTATGACCGTAAGTCCATAGAGCACCTCAGCGGTGTTCATTATGGGATTCTTGGACAAGGTGAAGTCTGCGGCGTCTGCAGTGACAGGAGGCGCAGCCAAAGTGAGCATAGAGTTCCCACATCAGCCGACCAGGTCAGGTGACTCCATGCAGGTGAAGGTAACAGTGATGTCCACGGGAAAGGAGGTCAAGTCAGGCGGCGTCTTCGTTGACATCGAGGCGCGAGAGACGGGGCAGGTAAAGTGCTCCAAGTGCCAGCAGATGGTGCCGATCAACGTCCAGACTGTGAGGCAGTCTATCCCTATAGGGCCTGCGTTCGTCCTGCAGCCAGGTGAGACGAAGGTCTTCGAAGCCACGATACAGATCCCGCCCGGTCAGCCCACCTACAACGGCAACGTGCGCCACGAATGGAAGATCAGGGGCAGGCTGGATGCGTTCGGGAACGACCCGGACTCCGGGTTCCAGCTGCTGGAGATCACGAGATAGTCTATCACAATCTCTGAAAAACCACTTCCCAACATCTATCCTACAGCCAGTACCAGAGGTTCAGGTCTACGAAGTGTCGGTTGCACTTGACCTGTGAACTTCTCATCTGCGTTCAGCAACGGTTTTCAGACCGGTGGAAACCACTGTTCGAAGCTCAACGAGCGAGAGGCTTCGCTAAGGCGTCAAGAAGCAGAGTAGTTAAGCGCGGTCCTCGCATTACCTGCGCGAACTCGATGCGGTCCATGATGGTCAAGCTAGAAAGCGCGGACGGTTTGGGAGTAGATCAGGTTGGCGGGAAAGCAGCGAACCTCGCAATTCTCTCGAAGGCCGGCATGAAGGTCCCGGGAGGAATCGTCGTAGTGACAGGTGCCTATGACGCATACTTGGAAAGGCTTGGCCTCAAAGAGAAGATATCCGATAGTCTCTCAAAGCTCGCCAGGCTCGATGGAGGAGGCCTTAGTGCCTGCTCCTCCGAGATCAGGGAATGGTTCGAGGCGGAACCCACGGACCCGGAGCTGTCTGAGAGCATCATCCAGGAGCTACGCAGGTGCAATCCAGAGACTCTCTGGGCGGTGAGGTCCTCGGCCGTGTCCGAGGATCTGCCTAAGGCATCGTTCGCCGGCCAGCAGGACTCCTATCTTTGCATACCAGCCGACGAAGTCCCAACCTATGTGAGAAAGTGCTGGGCATCCTACTGGAACGAGAGGGCTATCGCATACAGATGTGATGCCGACATCGACCACTTCTCCGGCGGCATCGCCGTCGTTGTGCAGGAGATGGTGCCTTCTGACTGCGCGGGCATCATGTTCACTGCCGACCCCGTTAGTGGGACGGAGGGGCGGATCATCATCGAATCTACGTGGGGCCTGGGCGAGAGCATAGCATCAGGAATGGTCACACCGGACAGGTTCATAGTCGACAGGAAAGCTCTGGAGATCGTTGATAGGGCCTTATCCTCGAAGACGAGAGCGGTCTATCTGCAGAACGGCCGGAAGAGCGTTGTTGAGCTGGATGCGGCGAAGGGGTTGTCACCGTCGCTTGACGATGAGCAGCTGAGGCGCGTCGCCCAGGCTGGTCTTCGCATAGAACGGCTTTTCGGAAGGCCCCAGGACATAGAGTGGGCGATAGCTGACGGGGTCTTGTACATACTGCAGTCCCGCCCGATAACCGTCCAGGTACGAACCGACGGGGCACTGTGGACGAGGGCATACGGCGACGAGTACTGGGCAGATGCAACATCACCGCTTTTCTTCTCGCTGCTGGGCGAGTATCTGACGGAGTACGTCAACCATGAGGGCGCGAGGATAATGGGCTACAGGGAGCTGACCGGGACGGAGCTTCTCAAGCTCCACAAGTCTCACGTGTACTTCAACACAGAGGTGCTGGAGAAGATCTTCACATACAATCCAAGGTTCTCGAGGACAAAGGAGCTGTTGAGCTACTTCCCCGAGCGGGATCAGGTTAGGATAGCGACGGCCCCGACGAAGATCTTCGGCAGGATGATTGCGGAACTCAGGGTGGCGCTGCTGGATCCCGACGGAATGATCTTCCGGACCGACAAGGCTTACAAGGCCTGGGCCGAGCGGTTCCTCTGCTTCCTGGAGGACTTCGATTCCCTGGACTTGAGGAAGGCGTCGGACCAGCAGTTGCGAGATGTCTTCATCCAGCTGGAGAGGGCATACCTCAAGCACTACAGGCTGATCAGGTATGGGATGGTGACGCACAGCATCGGCACGAACCTCATCCTGAGGAAGTGGCTCACTGACTGGTTGGGAGACGCCTCCGGGACACTGTATTCCAAGCTCGTCTCCGGCCTGCCTGAAAACAAGACGGTTGAGACGAACGCGGCAATCGCACGGCTCGCTGATGCCGCAAGGGATAACCAGGTGGTCAAGACCGCGCTCCTGTCAATGCCCGCAGACGACTTCCTCGACCGGCTGAACTCGGATGGAGACTTCAAGGGATTCGCAGCCGAGTTCAAGCGGTTCCTGGCGCAGTTCGGACACAGGTCGCACACGCGGGAGATCCTCTTCCCCCGATGGGCAGACGAACCCAGAATGGTCGTGGAGATTCTCAGGACTCTCGTGGCAGGGTCTGATAGACTCAATCTGGGAGCAGTGGAGGAACAAAGAGCCTCAGAGAGGAAGAGGACGGAAGAAGAGGTAATGCGGAAGATAGGAGGAATGAGGCACGGATTCCTGAGGAAGCTCGTCTTCAGAACAGTCCTACGATACGCGCAGACGTATCTTGCCTTCAGAGAGAACCAGAGGTTCTATCTCGACCACCAGATCGCCAGGCAGAGGCGCATCTTCATGGAGTACGGCAGGAGGCTGGCTGAGAGAGGCGTCCTGACCTCGCCGGACGATGTATTCTTCCTCTCCAAGGACGAGATATTCGATGTAATCGGGAACCCTCGCAAAGACATAGCGACGGCGGTGAGAAGGAGGAGAGAGGAGTTCGAGAGATACAGGAATTACCTCCCGGCGAAGTTCCTGCGCGGGACGGCTGAGTTCGAGGATGAGGCCTTCGCATTGGACGCCAAGCTGACGCTCACAGGGACTGCCGCCAGCCCGGGCACCTTCACGGGGTACGCAAGAGTGGTAAGATCCATCGATTACCTAAAGGATGTGAGGCAGGGCGAGGTCCTGGTCGCCTTGAACACAGACCCTGGATGGACCGCGGTGTTCCCCAAGCTCGGTGGGGTGGTAACGGAGACGGGTGGTATCCTCTCGCACGGAGCGGTGGTTGCAAGGGAGTACGGGATACCCGCGGTGACTGCCGTGAAGAACGCGACCGGCGTGTTAAAGACAGGACAGCGCATTATCGTCGACGGAAACTCGGGAGTTGTGCGGATTGTCCAGTAGACCCAGCGTCCCCACGACAGACTCACTCCATCCCTTCGGGACACACATCGACTGGAACGAGAGCTTCTACTTCAACTTCTACGACAGAGCTGCAGACATCGCCGGTTTCATGAGGATAGGGTTGAAACCGAACAAGAACGAGAAGAGCATGCTCTGCTTCCTGATGATGCCTGATGGAACCTCGATGGGCGTCAGGGAAGCGGGGCCAGTCGATACGACAGACCTCCGAATCGGGGGGCTGTCCTTGGTAAGGGTCAAACCGGACAAGGAATGGCTGCTGGAGTGGTCCGGTCCCATGAAGCACGCTCTCGGAACTCAGACCGTGCGCAGGAACGTTAACTTCAAACTGAGGTACACCGCGCTGAACGAGGTGTTCGACTACAGGCAGTGCGTGAACGGTACGTCCGAAGAGGTTGCGAGCGTCGCAGCCGCCGAGCACACGGAGCAGTTCGGACGAGTCTCGGGGGAACTCACCATTGACGGGCAGGCACTCAAGATAGACGCCCTTGGCGAGAGGGACCATTCTTGGGGAGTGAGGGACTGGGTCGCGCCGTCGATGTGGATATGGCTGTCCTGCCAGTTCTCGGAGAGGGTGGCCTTCAACATAACCAAGCTCTTCGTGGGCCATGAAGTGGTAGACGCGGGATTCATCCACGTGGACGGGGAGAATCGACCCATAACGAAGGCCGCCATCGCCACCGTCTACGACGACGGTGGCGGTCCGAAATCCATCGCCATCGTGCTTCAGGAGAGGGGCGGACGGACCCACGAGGTAACCGCGGAGGCCCTGAGGGAGAAGAAGCTGCCGTTCAGCACGGAGGCCGAGAAGCATCTCTCGATCATGCACGAGGCGCTGGCGCGCTATCGGATGGGGGATATGCTCGGGTACGGCATAGCCGAGTACCTCGTCCGCGTGAGATGAGCCACGGGACGGCGATGGATTTCTACGGACCGAGGACATGTCTGTCAGGTTTGATGCGAGCCAAAGAGGGGAGAAGGGCGTGAGGCCAGGTCCGCTCAAGGATATGCCTGAGGAGGCGCTGAGGATAATAGACCACGCCAGGTCCAAGGGCGTTGAGCTCAGGCTGATGGGAGGTATAGCGGTCAGGATGCACTGTACCAGCCTTCCGTTCTGCGAGAGGCCCTACTCTGACATAGACCTCGTCGGACTGAGCGCCCAGGCCGCTGGCATAGAGGAGGTTTTCCGTGAACTCGGTTATGTCCCCGACAAGGAGTTCAATGCGCTGCACGGCAACCAGCGGCTGAAGTACGAGGATCGTGTAAACCGGCGGCATGCGGAGGTGTTCTTGGACAAGTTCAGAATGGATCACACGCTCGACTTCAGGGAGAGGCTGCACATCCATCCGTACACCATTTCGCTAACCGACCTGTTCCTCACTAAGGCCCAGGTTGTCAAAACAGCTGAGAAGGATTTTCACGACCTGTTCTCCCTCTTCAGAGATCACAAGATAGGTATGGACGACCGTGAAGGCGTGATAAACGCGAGATACGTGGCGAGGCTCTGCGCGCACGACTGGGGGCTGTACCATACCGTGCTGAAGAACCTCGATCGGTTACCGCAGTTCTACGACTACTTCAAGCTGGACAAGGCCGAGAGGGAGTCGATGGACAGGCGCATATGGATACTCAAGCTGATGATCATCGAGGAACCCAAAGGACCGCTGTGGAAGGCCAGGGACCGGCTCGGCGAACGGCTCCCGTACTACGAAGAGGTGGAGCAGCTCGGGGAGAAGTGAGCGTTCGACCAGTCTGGTGGTCACCCATCCTCTTTGACGGACCTTAGACAGTCACGTGCGACCGAAAGCGCTAGCCTGTCTCCGACACGCTCAGCAAGCACTGCTGCCTGCTCATAGTGCTCCGCCGCTTCTGAATATGCCCCCTTCTTCTCAAGCACGGTCCCCAACCTCATGTTTGCAGCTATCAGCCCCTCAGTGTTGCCAGTCGTCCGCAGTATCTCGAGCGCTTCCCGCGACCGCTGAGCTGCCTCGTCCAGGCGGCCAGTTTCTTCCTCCACCACAGACTGCGTGAGCTTCGAATCCGCTATCAGAACCGGATCGCCCATCGCCTCCGCCATTGCCGTGTATCTTGCGAGCTCCTTCCTAGCCAGCTTAAGGTCGCCTGACGCTCGTGCAATCGAAACTATGGTCGACGACAGTTCGAGATCACCCACGTCGAAGGATTGGCCCTTCTCGAACAGTCCCCTCCTCTTCCTGAGCTCTGGTCTGGTGAGGGCCTTCTCGCACATCTCAACCGCCTCAGCATGCCTGCCGAGGGAGGAGAGCAACAGGGCGGATTTCGCCAGCATGCGCTTGCACTCCTCGAGTTCTCCCGCCTTCCTGAAGGCCTCGGACGATTCTTGATAGAGGGTCGCGGAATCTGAGGTGCGGCCCAGCAGGCCCTCCAGCCTGGCCAGGTTCTCCAACCCCCTGGCTTCTCCGCCGAAGTCTCTAACGGCGTGCGCGAGTCTCACGGATTCCTTCATCTTCCGTTCCGCGTCCGCCAGCCTGCCCTGGTCTAGTTCGACGAGTGCGATGTTGTTAAGACAGGCGGCCTGCAACGCCCTTCTCTCCGCCCTGGTCGCCAGCTCAAGCGCCTTGGCATAGACGCTCAGGGCGCCCGGCATATCTCCCCGCTGTTTATGGATCCCTCCCATGTGGAGGAGTTCTCTGATCTGTCCATCTATGTCTTCGGACCCCTGATAGAGCCTGAGCGCGTGCTCATGCCCCGCCATGGCCTCAGAGAGATGCTGGAGGTGCGTGTGAAGCTTGGCAATCGTCTCCACCACCAGGGCGCGTCTCTCCGCGTCGGCATCTGGCCTCAGTAGTGAAAGGCTGCTTTCGAGATCCGCAAGAGCCTGATCGTGCATGCCCAAATCGTCCCTCAGCTGACCCCTCAGGAAGAGCAGCTCCGCCCTCGCCTCATCCGGAACGGCCGACAGATCTAGCTTGGAAAGCACTGCCAGAGTCTCGTTCGGAAACTCCCTTGCGAGATCTGAAGCGTTGTCCAGGGCAACCCTAGCCGCACCTGCCCAGTCTCCAGCCTCTGACACGTGGTACAATCTCTCCAGAACCCACTCAACCCCCTCCTTGCGCGAGCAGTACCGCGCGGCATGCTCATGCAGCGCTCTCAGCTCGGCTGCTGACGTGTGCGAAAGGAAGAATTCCCTGATCATGTCATGCGTGGCGATTCCGTCCTCCTGCTCCACGACCAGAGCACGGGACCGCAGCGCCGAAATGACTTCGTAGTCTACGCCCTCGAAGGCGTCGAATTGTACTGGGTGGCGGAACACCGACAGCAGCGCCAGAGCTCGCTTCTCCGCAGCTCCGAGCGTAGAGAACACTTCCTTCTCGATGAACGATGAGATGTCTCCCTTCGTATGACCGAGAATGCCGCCAGCCATAATGGTGATAAGAAGCGGATGGCCCCCGCCAGCCTGCACTATGCGACCAGCCTCCTTGGCGTTGATGCTGCTGGCCAACTTCCATGCGGAATCCCTGTCGAGTTCCTTCACCTCGATGCTGAGGTTCCCGACGGACGCGGGCGAGAACAAGCTGGGGACCGACCTAGATATGAGCACGACCTTTGAAGTGCCTGAGCGTTTCGCGGCCTCCATCAGCAGTGAGAGCATCACAGACGGCTCCGGCCGAGGTTTCTGGATGTCATCGAGAAAGAAGAGCACGCGGTTATCCGACATGTCAGAGACTAACGCGGATAGTACATCTGCTGCGCCCGCGCCCCTTCTTATAGCTGTCTGGAGAGAGGACCTTCCAGTTGCGACCAGGAAATCCGACAGGACGCCCGCGAACGATTGCTCAGTGTCCCATTCGTGAAAGGAATACCACAAGATCGAGTATTTGCCTGCGAGGGAATCGGCCAACTTCGATGCGAGAGTGCTCTTTCCTATGCCTGGCATACCCCAGATGAGGACATTGGACACCGAACCGCCTTCCAGGGCCTCCCTGAGCGAGCTCAATTCTGCCTCTCTTCCGAAGAACCTCACGACTTTAGGCTTCCCGTAAGCTTTCAAGATGAAAGTGCTGGGCGCGGATGTCTCGGATTCGGCCTCTGAAAATGCGGATGATGACACCACGTCGGCAGCTCGTGCGACTTCCACGACCTCTGAGAAACCCACGCTCCTGCCCAGCTGCGACGTCAACTTCTTTACGGCTTCATCGACTGAGAGTTCCTGAGCCGTACCTGAGTGCTCCAACACGATCCTTCGCTTCGCGAGGTCCGCCCTGACAGAGCCTGCTGCGGCCCTGCCCTTCTCAGTCAGGAAATACGCCCTCCTTCGCTTGGGAGCCCCGCGCACATGCGCGAGCCTATCGAAGACTAGGCCTTCTGCCTCGAGGGACGAGAGCGCCCTCGATGCGTTGAAGACCTGAATGCCGAGCCTCTGAGCTATCCCTTCTTGGCTGACACCCAAAGGGACGTCGGGCTCGTCCCTGTACCTATCGAACTCTGCGAGATGGAGCAATATGCGCTCATTCTGCGAGACCGAGAGCTTGGGCATCCCTTCGGGATACGCATGACATTCCTAATACCACTTCCGGCCGGAGACGGCGTCTTCGGCTTGGGTGTGGCGCAAAAGCACTGCAAAACACCGACCTGAGTTCTTATACTCGCGACAGGAGTAGTCGTTACCAGAACAAACAATAGGAGGCGACTTGAATGATCGCAATAAAAGGAACCACAGGCTTTGGAGCGGTTCTAGTCGCTGTGCTCATGTTCGCAGGGGCGGTCGCGCTCCCCGCGGGCGTGTCAGCTGGCGAGGAGAACCTCACAGACGAACTGCAGACTGAGACCGGGCCGACGAGCATCCTAGGCGGAGGGGACCACTTCTTTGTGAAGTTCGGAGACGATGCCGCCTTCGGAATAGTCTGGGGCACTGAGAGCAATCCGAACAACGTCTACTTTGTGGCTGTGAAGGCGAGGTACCTCGGATACGCCCAGGTCTACGATGACAGCGGCAACCTCGTCGTAAGCAACCACTCAGTGAAGATAGCGACGCTATACGCCGTCAAGCTGTCGGACATCCTTGAGTTCAATGATTCGGATGGCTCCGGGGTGCTCCAATACGTGAGGACTTACCAGGGCGGTCAGTTCACGGGCGGGTACATGCACCTCGAGGACATCTACAAGAAGGTTGATCTGAACACCTCATGGACACGGTCCGAGGTGGTGGAGGACTCGACCGACGACTCGCGGACCTGGACATTTGACCTGACCGCGTCGAACCTGCCGTATGTGCCCTTGGACAACTATACGGATTCCGCTGGCGACGGAGTCCTCAACAGCCTCAAGCTGACATTCCACCTCGAGGCAAGGATGATGCAGATGGACAACATATCCATACCCCAGTGGCGAGTGACCGTCGCCAAGGGCATGATGGGCAACCAGTGGTGGTTCACTGGGGTAGCTCCCATGGAGCCAAAGGTTGTCTCGGGTGATGTCATCACATACCATGTGAAGTGGGACCAGCTCATAGAAGGCTGGGACTATGACGCAGCCAACTCCGACCCGAGGCTGCTCATGGAGCTCGAAGCCATCGTCGGCAACTACATCCCGCCCGCGCTCGCTCAGGCCATGAACATGCACATGATGATGTACACCGCCATGATCCGGGCCATGAACGAGAACGGCCGGATGATATGCACGACGAACACGGGCGAGACGACCGTTAATGAGACTTCTGGGCCTTTCGGCTCGCCGAGCCCGCTCACGTCCCCAGCTCTGACCTTCGGTGGTGAGCGGACCAGGATAGGCAGGCTCGAGTGGGTATCGAACGTGACCGTGGACGGGGTGCCCGAGATGAATCAGGTGCGCGCGCAAGTCATGGCAGGCGTGCCTGTCGTCGCCGTCGGGGCGAACGGCGCTCTGTTCTCGGGCTTCGCGGCCGTCGCCGGCCTGACGTTCCCGGGCGGAGGGTTGATAGACCACGACCCGACCTTCTCCTCTGACGCTCTAGTGAACATCGGGGAGGCTACCGGAGGGCAGCTGCCATTGGGGCTCCTCGGATTCGTGGCAATCGGCCTCGCGGCGCTGGTGGTGATAGTTATCGTCCTGGTCCTAAGGGGCGGGAGGAAGCCGGGCGAGACCGCGCAACAGACCTACGACAGGAGCGGCACCACTGATCAGCGGGTTGACTGGACGAAGTACTACGGCAAGAAGTAGTCGTCCGCCAGATCGAACCTCAAAACCCATTCCATCCTTCTTTTCCTGCCCTACTTCTTTCTTGAGGAGGCTATCTCGGTCAGCGCTCTGAGCAGCGCGATGACCTCCTGGCGGGTGTTGTAGTGTACGAAAGTCGCCCTGCACATCGTCTTGTGACCGTACAGGGCAGGCACCCGTGAGTAGTAGTCCTCGGACCCGATGGCTATGGCGTACTTGTCCCAGAGCGTCTGCGCCAGGGCGTGGTCGTCCCATCCGGCCAACTTGAAGGAGAACGTGGGGTCGCGGCCTACCTTCGGGATCTCGCGCGGCCCGTAGATCGTCAGACCGGGTATGTACCTGAGCCCGAGAAGCCGCCCGTAGCCGTCAAGAACTATCCTGGTAAGCTCCCTCTCATACTCCTCGATCTGAAGCATCGCGTTCTTGATGCGAGACCGCCTCTCAGCTCCGGCCCTCGGCGGCGACTTCGCAGAGGGGTCGCCCACCCATGCGAGGTAGTCGACCGCGCCAGTGATGGCCGCGAACATCGCCTGGTCCCTCGTGCCGAGCTCCCACTTTTCCGGGCCGTGCTTAGGTGACGGGTCGACCTTGTAGGGCACGAGCTCCTCGATCAACTCTGGACGCATGTACATGAAGCTCCCGTGCCTCGAGAAGATCTTGTATCCCGAGAACACGAGTGCGTCGCAACCCGTCTTTCTGACATCGGTGAGACCATGGGCCACATGGTGCACGGCGTCCACCACGAAGAGCGCGCCCACCTCCTTGGCCATCTTTCCCACCTCCTTCAGGTCGGTCCTAGTCCCCAGGACGTTGGATGCAGCGGCGACCGTGACGACTTTCGTGTTCTTGTCTATCAGTCGCTTCATATCCTCCAGGTCCAGCAGGCCCGTGTCAAGGTCGAACTTGGCGAACCTCAGCTCCTTGATGATGCCCACAGAGCCCAGCTCCGTCCACGGGCTGATGTTGGCGAAGTGCTCGTACCCTGTGGCAACGACGTTCTCATCACCCTTGTACCTCCTGCTGAGGGCGTAGCTGAGCATGAACAGCAGACTCGTGCACGACTCCCCTGATACGATGGTCTCCGGTCCCTCTGCGTTCAGCAGGTCGGCTACAGCCTTCCTGCCCTCAAGAATGACCTCGCCCGCACCCTTGGATTCTAGGAACACGTTGCCCACGTTCGCGCTCCAGTCTATCCTCGCGGAGGCTTCCATCTCAGCGCTCCTGCGGGTGACGAGCGTGCCTGCGCCGTTGTCTAGAAAGATCCTTTTCCTGCCAGTCGGGTCTTCCTCGACCGCCGGAAACTCCTTCCGGACCCTGGTCACGAACTTGACATCGAATGGCATGCTTAGGTGAATGGTGAAGGGGTTGATAAGAATTGAGCCCCGAGACATCGATTCATGAGAGATGTCCGCGAAATCCAGTGCGCGACAATCCGGAGGACGACTTCCCAGCGGGTGGGTAGGAGCGAGAGGGACTTCCGCGGTTGGCTGGCCATCATCTGACTGCAGCCTATTAGAATATGACGAAAATCAGGAACCCTGCGAGGAGGCCGGCCGCTACAGTCAACACTACTAGCAATTCCCCAGACAGCTCAACCATCCCCTCCTTCGAATCGTATGCGGCGAGGATGTCACTGAACCTCGCATGTGGTCGCTTGGTCTCGACACTGGCAATTGCTGCCTTTGTCGGAGCGTCGTGTAACAGGATGAGATAGTCAGTCGGCATATCCTTCGACTTCCGAGAAGGGCGCTGCTGGTATTCGCTGTCAATGTGCCTCCTGAGCCTATTTATGTGTTTTCCAGGCCTAGATGGTACGCGCGATTGCCGCATTAGGGCCAAAACGCCGACTCTGGCCGGCAACAAAGGCCTCAGGCATGTATGGCATGGAACTGATTGTTGTGGCAGGACCTATAGCAAGATAACAAAGAGAGATATCTCGCGGGTCCTTAGAACTGCGGAGATATCTGGAGCGAGAGCGGAATAGCGGCGCGGGGGCAATTGAATCAATATGCAAAAACAGGCCTGAAGACGGTCGCAACGGCATCATCCGCAAGAAAGCGGCCGGGGAACCAAGAGAAACTGCGGCGCGAGAACTTGGTGGAAACGATGTGAACCCGTTCAGGAGATGGCTGAGGATGTTGCCCAGACAGGACAGGGGAAGAAGATAATACCACGTGAGTCATCTCACGTGATCGACAGCTGGCGCGAGGAGTGTGTAAGATGCCCCGATTCAAGCTGGAGATCGTGCGGCCAGAGTGTACTGGCTGCGAGCTGTGTACGACCACCTGCCCGGACCTGTTCGAGATGGGAGACGATGGCTTCTCATCACTGAAGGGAGGACAGAGGGAAGGAGACAACGACGTCTTGGAGCTCGCTGATGAGGGATGTGCCAGACAGGCTGCGGAGGACTGCCCTGCCGCCTGCATACACCTGTACGAAGGCGGAACCAAGATAGTTTGAGGCTCACAGGATCCTCTTTAGGCGGAACACAACCCACATGCCGAAGACCGCCACCACCGATATCGCCACCACCAGCCAGAAAGCTGAGGGGTCCTGGGCTTCGAGGGGCAGCGCTAGGTTCATGCTGAAGAGCGCTGTGATCATGATGGGTATGAACAGTATCAGGCTGATCGTCGTCAGGGTCTTCATCACGGTCTGGAGACTGTTCGCAAGGGCGGACTCGTAAGCGCTCAGCAGGTTGGCCACCACCTCACGGTAGATGGTGGTCATCTCGTACAGCTGCGCCATGTCGTTCTCGAGGTCCTCGGCCATATCCAAGTGGTCCTTCGTCATCCGGAGGTTCTTTGCCCTCGAGGCCATGCTTATGGCGTTCAGGTTGGACAGAAGGCTGGTGTTGAGAACGATGAGGTTGTTGCTCAGGTAGAACGCCGCGGCCGCTTCCTCGGTCCGCTTCTGAGTGACCAGCTCGGACTGTATCTTGGCTATTATCCTCTCCATCGGCCTGACCTTGCGCTCGATGTCGCGGTTGACCTTCCTGATTATGGCGAGGAACAGATCCTCCTTGGTCTCTATCCACAGCTTCCTCTTGAGGTCCGACGTGAGCTCCTCGTAAGAGAAACCTGGGACCAGCCTCACGGTGACTAGCTTGTCTTTCGTGATGAACATGCCTATGGGCATCGTCTGAATGCGCTCATGTCCGTCCTCCCCGGTACGCTCCCCTGTGAGCACTGTCTTGAGGACCACGAGGTCGTACTTCTCCTCGACCTCGACCCTCGCGCGCTCGTTCGGGTCGAGACAGTCAGCCACGTCCTGGAGGTCGAGGTCGAACGACTTCTGGAGTATCTCGACCTCTTCTGGGGTGGGCGCGACGGCGTCTATCCACATCGCCTCTTTCATCTGGCCCGACTCGACACCCTTTAATATGCCTCCCTCGGCCCTGTACAGCCTAATCATCGGACCTAGCCCCCGGACTAGCCCCCGATGCCCAGCAACAGGATATAGTGCTTTCCATCACGCCGACCATAAATGACGGGCAGGCCAGGAGGGCGGCGCTAGTGCCTCGAAGGATACGGGTTGGCCCACCTGTCCAGGAAGATGTTCTCTCCGAGCGGCTTCCTCTCGGGCCTGGTCCTCTCAGCCTCCTTCTGTTTGTCTGACAGCAGGGACTCGTCTCCTCCGGGATAGCCACAGATGACAAGGGTGATGAGAACGTACTCCGCCGGTATCCCTAGCACCTCTTTCACCTTAAGCGGATCGTAGCCGGCAATCGGATGTGCGATTAGGCCAAGTTCGGTTGCTGCGAGCTCTACCTGGCCGATAGCGAGGCCACAATCGAAGAGGAAATAGTTCCGCCTGTCGCTCAGCCGGCAGTCGTCCTCTTCCTTCGCTGCCACCGCTATAATCATCGGGGCCCTCGAAGTCCATTCGTTCCCCTTCGACATGGCGGCCTTGACTGCTGCCAGAGATGCTGGATCCCGGACGAAGATCAGCCTCCACGGCTGGTTGTTGAAGCATGACGCTGAAAGTCTGGCCGCCTCGACAAGAGCATCTACTTTGTCTTGGTCTATGGCGTCTGTCCTCAGTGCCCGCCTCGCGCGTCTAGCCCTTATGGCCTCCGCCACTTCCATGCAGTCACCGTGTGCGTGATAGACGTCGGGAGATTTAGAGCTGCCACCGAATAGTCAGTCAGGCCTTGAACACGCGCCACTTGATCTCGTACCCGCTGGTCTTCTTGAGGTCTGCGACAGCAGCGAGCAGTCTGTCCACTGACTCTCGCGTCCCACAGAACGCGACGTCGACGCCCTTGCAGAGTGCGCTCATGGTTGATTCGACCGGAGCGTGTATCGTGAAGAGCTCTCCGCTGGCCTTCATCAGGAGCGCCGCCCCAGTCGTGTCCCCTGCGACCAACAAGCCGGGGGACATCGAGTCGATCCTTTCACGCGCTCTGCGGATGTCTGCGGTCTTGGAACCCCCGTCCACCTCCGATGGGGCCTCAAGGACAAGGAGCTCACCCAGCTCAAGGTCCACTATCCCCTCCAGATGGCCAACGAAAACGTCGTCCCCTTCTTCGCAATCCTCGAGCGCGACTCCCGTTGAGGACGACTTCATGCCAGGGTACGCCATCAGCATCCCATCCTCCATGACGAGGCCCACCTTCTGGCCCTTCTTAATCCTCTTGCCCGCGATCGCGACGCACCTGTCTATCACGCTTATCCTCCGAAGCACGGAGTCGACCTGCTCCTTCAGGCCGACAAAGTGCTCCTGGGCCATCTGCATTCCCTTCCTCGTCGGCCTGAGGCTACCATTCCGCTCGCTGAGCAAGCCCTCCCTCTTCATCTCACTGACGTACTGGCTCACAGCCTGGACGGTTATCCCCAGTGAAGACGCGATCTCGCGCAGCCTCGCGGATGGCCTCATCAGGAGCTCAGCCAGTATCAGCATCTCCGTGTTTCTCCTGAGGTCCCTGAGATGGTGCCCGCCCTTCATCCGTTCCTTCTCCCTGCGAGTTCGTCGAGCAGCTCCCCTATGCCCTTCACGGGAATCGCGCCTGAGCTAATCAACCCCCTCATTATCTCGTCGGCCCTGCCACCGACGAAGTCTATTGCCTTGCCAGGATCGGGGGAGAGTATTAGAACTCGCTTCCCAGCCGCGACCGCCTCCTTTGCCGCCTCCAGGTTCCTTATGTTCCCTGGTCCGACCGGGAACGGTGATACGACGACGACGCTCGAATCAGATATCATCTGAAGGTTCTGCCTGTGCGCCTCATCGCTGATGGGCGCGAACGGCACCTCCGAGACGGTCGGTATCCTCAGGTCAGCCGCATTCTCGCTATCGGAATCGAGCACGTTTATCACGCCCGCGGAGACGGAGTATCCGTGGTCGATGAGCGCCTTCATGACAGGGCCACCTGTGCCTCCCCCGCACAGAACATGCACTCGCGTCCCGTGTCTGCGCGACGGCGAAGCAGACGACCTGGGAAGGACATAGACTGCGTCCGAAAAGGGATCCTTCCTGACGACCACCTCTACACCATACACGCTCTCGATGATATCCGGCGTGAGCACTTCTTTGGGGGTGCCGATGGCCTCTACCCTCCCCCGGTTGAGCATGACTATCCTGTCGCAGTATCTCGCTGCAAGGTTGACGTCGTGCAACACTGAAATGATGGAGAGATCCTCATCGCGGTTCAGCCCCTTGATGAGGTCCATTATCTCGAACTGGCCGTTTATGTCGAGGTAGACCGTTGGCTCGTCTAAGAGGAGGGCCTTGGGCTGCTGCGCTATGGCCCGCGCTACGATGACCCTCTGCCGCTCGCCCCCGCTGAGCGTGAAGAACGGGCGCGAGGCGAGCTGCCATGTGTTTGTGCGCCTCATGGCTTCGGCCACGACGGCGGCGTCCCGTCTCGTCATGCCCGCCAACCTGCTGGAGACGTGCGGCATCCTGCCCATCATCACGATGTCATACGCCGTGAATGTGAAGTCGGTGGCTGAGGTCTGGGGCACCACAGCGAAGGTCCTAGCCAACTCTGAAGGGCTCAGCGATGATATGGGGCGGCCGTCAACCCTCACAGCATCTGCCTCCACGGGGAGGTAGTTCATGAGGCACCTGAGCAGGGTGGTCTTGCCGGAACCGTTCGGGCCCATCAAGCCCAAGAACTCTCCCTCCGCGACCTCGAAACTGACGCCATCAAGCACGCGCTTCTCGCCGAAGGAGAACGACAGGTCATCGACGCTCAGCCTCAAGTCCTCTCGCCCCCGGTCCTGCTCCGCCTGAGCAAGTAGATGAAGAACGGCCCGCCACACATCGCGGTGATGATGCCCACGGGAAGTTCCGTGGGGGCGACGACGGTCCTCGCAGCCGAATCAGCCAGTATCAGGAATATCGCGCCAGTCACGGTCGCCGACGGAACCAGCATCCTGTGGTCGGCGCCAACTACCAGCCTGACCATGTGCGGGACTATCAGCCCGACGAACCCGATGACGCCCGTGAAGGCGACTGCTGCTGCAGTCATCACGGCTGCGGCGACCAGCATGTCCGTCTTGAGCCGCTCCGGATCGGTCCCGAGGTTGTGTGCTGTCTCCTCACCCAGCAGGAGGGCGTTGAGGTCCCTTCCGAAGAGGAACACGACCGTCGCGCCTATGACCACGACGATGAAGAGCACTGCCACGGCCGGCCATGTAGAGAGCGAGAGGCTCCCGAGGAGCCAGAAGACCAGCCTGTGGTACTCCTGCCGCGCGTAATAGATCATGAACGAAACTATCGCGCCGAGGAAGGCTGCGACTGCGACGCCCGACAACAGGAGGGTGTCCACATAGACCTTACCGCTGACGGTTCCGAGCCTGTACACGATGAACACCGTCACCAGGGCCGTGGCGAATGCGAAAACCGGGCTTATGAACGAGCCTATGATGGCGACACCTGCGAGGCCCATGAGGCTCGCGGTTACGGCACCTAGAGAAGCCCCCGTCGAGACGCCGACGATGAACGGGTCCGCCATCGGGTTCCTGAACACAGCTTGCATCGCCGTCCCAGCGCACGCGAGCGCGGCGCCCACGAGGCCGGCGAGCAAGACGCGCGGTATCCGCACATCCCAGAACACACGCTCATAGTAGTCTGGCCGCTCCCCAGGCAACCTGAATATCACGCGGAGAGCATCATCGAAGGATACCCTATCAGGCTCTCCCGGGCCTATCGGGCCCACTGTGCCGACCATCATCGAGAAGATGGCCGTGCCCGCCAGACACACGAGCAGCGCCCCGAGTATCAACCTGCGTCTGCGCATCAGGAGAGGGAAGTCGACGCCCCCGTCCTCCCTTCGGCTCAGTTGTATCACCCGCTCGTCTCACGGGAACAGCTCAGGGTGTATGATTGCTGCCAGCTGCTCGAGCCCGTCAACTATGCGGGGCCCGTACCTGCTAACGAGGTTGTCGTCTATGCCGTAGATGGCACCGTTAACGACGGCCGTGATGTTCTCCCATCCTGGCCTGGAGGCGATGCTCTCAGCTGTAGTCGTGGACATCACACCTGTCGTGAACACGATTATCTCTGGGTCTTGACCTATCACGAACTCGCTCGCAACGTTCGGGTACTCGGAACTCGTGTTGTGAGCTATGTTCTCGCCCCCGGCCAGAATGATAAGGTCGTCGCCGAAGGACCCCGGACCGTAAGTCCAGTACGGATAGTACTCCAGATACACCCTCGGCTTGGTGACGTTCTCTGCAAGAGTCTTGCTGGTGACTGCCTCGACCCTTGAGGCGAGGGAAGCAGCCAGCGCATCTGCCTCGTCAACATGGCCTGTGATGAGGCCTGCGAGCCTGATCGTCTTGAAGACGTCCTCGAGCGTCCTGTCAGCGAAGATGACATAGGGAATCCCCTGAGACCTGAGTTGCTCGAGCTGTGCCCTCGGCACGAGGTCGCTCGCAACGATGAGGTCAGGCTGCAGGGCCACTATCGCCTCTAGATTGAGCGTGTAGGAGCCGACCCTTGTGAGGTGCTCCACTTCGGCTGGATAGTCGCTGTAGTCGTCCACGCCCACGACCTGGTCGCCCGCGCCTACCGCGAACAGAATCTCAGTGGGTGTGGGTGCTACGGAAACAATCCTCTGGGGTATGCCAACAAGTGTGACCACGCGCCCATAGTCATCAATGATGGTGAACGCACCGCCATCCTCCTCGGTCGCGCCATTATCCTTGCTCATCGCTCCTACGAAATAGCCTCCCGTGAAAGCGAGGACGGCCGAAAGCGTCACAGCAATGGCCATCGTCATCGCCATATCGGGTGCTCCGCGTCTTGTCGAACCCATGGTAGTGCCTCCGGTTTTAAAGCGCACTTGAAATATTGAAAGCATATTTGAACATTTGTACCGGGGCACCGCCGCCTAGGCGGATCAACTGCCAGAAAGTGTCTATAAGACAAGAGAAGGGTGGCGGGGAAGAGGTTTTGGCGAATCTGTCACTGGACCTTGGTCCCTTCTTCCAGGCTCGCTTCAAGGATGTCCATGGCCTGCTCGAGCAGCGCCGTCGGCATCGCGAGCGACGGGTGCATCCTTATCACATTGTCGTATGTGCCGCACGTCAGCAGGATCATCCCGCGCTTGAAAGCGGCGGCCTTGACCGCCTTGGTCTCCTTGGCGGCCGGCGTCTTCGACTTCGGGTCGCTGACCAGCTCGATGGCCATCATCGCCCCGATCCCTCTGATGTCGCCGATGATGGGGAACCTCTGCCTCATCTCGTTCAAGCGCTTCGTCATGTACGAGTTTATCTTGGGGACCCTCTTCATGCTCTTCTCGATTATCGGGAACTGGGCCAGTGCCGCGGCACAGCCTACCGGGTTCCCCCCGAACGTGCCTCCCAGGCCTCCTGGCTGCACGACGTCCATTATCTCCGGACGCCCTGTGCAGGCGGATATGGGGAAACCGCCTCCTATGCCCTTCCCGCTCACGAGGATGTCGGGCTCTACCCCTGGCCAGTGCTGTATGCACCACATCTTCCCGGTCCTCCCGGCGCCGGTCTGTATCTCGTCGTCGATGTAGAGCACGCCGTGCTTCCTGCATATCTTCGTGATCTTCGCGTAGAACTCCTTCGGCGGCACTATGAAGCCCCCCTCGCCGGCGATGGGCTCCCCTATGATGCATGCGACCTTTCCCTGGAACTGGGGCTGCGACCATATCTCGTCGATCTTGTCGGCGCATGCGACGCCGCACCCGGGGTATTCCATGTTGAACGGGCAGCGATAGCAATACGCGTACTCGACCTTGTACGACTCCGGCAGCGGCCCGAAGCCGGCCTTGTAGGGCATCTCCTTCGATGTGAGGGCCATGGCCATCATCGTCCTGCCATGGAACGCGTGCACGAACGAGAACACGGCAGGCCTCTTCGTGAAGGACCGAGATATCTTCACGGAGTTCTCCACCGCCTCAGCGCCCGCGTTGAATATGGCCGACTTTGAAAGGCCAGGGTGCGGGGCGACCTGTGCTAGCTTTTCGGCCAGCCTCACGTAGCCCTCGTACGGGGTAACCATGAAGCAGAGGTGGGTGAACCTCTCCGCCTGCTTCTTTATCGCCCTGACGACCGCCGGGCTTGAGTGGCCGACGTTCATCACGCCGATCCCGCTGCCCATGTCTATGAACGAGTTGCCGTCTATGTCGTAGAGAAGCGACCCCTTCGCCCTGTCGATGAATACGGGTTGCCCAACACTAACGGCCTTAGACACGTACTTCTCCTTCAGGCTCATCAGCTCCTTCGACCTCGGTCCCGGGACCTCGGCCGTGGTTATTGAAGCTCTTTCCGCTGCCATGTCAATCCCTCGAACTTCGTGCGATGAACGGGCTATGTGCTCGTGCATGGTTGAAATCCTAGATATTTGTTTGGAACTACGTTCTTATCACAGTACGTTCCAAGTACGTTCCAAGCCCCGACAGGTACACGCCCACCCTGGCACCATCTGACGAAACTCGTCACAGCGGTTCTGCGAGGAAGGGGCAGGGTGAATACGAGAGAACCTCATCCGTAGGCGGGCTCGGTCCCTCCGACGGCAGGCTTGCTCTTCCTCGCTGCCTCCTTGTGCAAGACCTTCAGCTGCGCTTCGAGCCGCTCGGCCTCTCTGCACAGCGGCTCCACGTTGAGATTCATGTGGAGCACCATCTGATCTATCGCGGCGAGTATCAGCGCCGCAGCGCGCGCGTCTGCAACATCAGGGCGCGCCTCCGCGAGGAGCGTCACCACATCGAAATGCCTCCTTTTGCCCTCGTTGAGGAGAACGCCTGCGGTGCCGGATATGACACCCTCGACGAAAGGTTCCGCGTCGGCACTCTCCAGCGCCTTCTCCGCGGCCTCGGTGCTGCCTATCCCATAGACGGCTACCTCGCTCGCGCCCTCTTCCTCCTCGGCCTCGTCACGCTCGATTATGAGCCCGCCAGCGGAGATGACCATCCTGCACCTCTGGGCTATCGCGAAGTCCATGATCGCAGTCCCTATGTCTCTCAGAAGGTTCGCCGAGGGCTGAAGCTCGGTCGAGAAAACCACGACCTGCTGCTCGCCCTCCCTGAGGTCTGGACGCGCATAGACCCTCGCCGGCCCGAGCGGCTCTCCTCCTCTTATCAGAGAGAGCGTGGGGAATGAATCCGAGTCCATCACCGCTATGTACTCCATCTTCAGGAGAGCGATCAGATAGTTCGCCACGATAGAGCTCACGAGGCCGACGCTCGGGAAGCCGTCGATGACTACGGCGTTCCTGAGGTCCATCTTCTTGAGCTCGAAGATCTCGACCTTCGCCATTGTGTCAAGGTCATGCGACTCATACGATATAGAACTATACCGGGACTGTTCAGGGGTTCGGCGGAGAATGCTTGGCCTCATCCCCAGGGCGCCCCAGCCAACATTTAATAGAACTGTGCCGCATGTCCGAGATGGCCAGCTGGGCCGGTGGCTTAGCCAGGATATAGCACTGGCCTTCTATGAGCGACGGCGTCTCGGAGATAGCCAGTGGTCTCGGGTTCGAAAGGCGCTCACCGCGCCCGAAACTCCCGACCGGCCCGCTCGCCCCTGCCAAAAGGCATATAAAAAGGGAGCGATGTACAGCAGGAGCGCGGAAGGGAGTCAGTCGCATGAAGCGAAGCTCTAGGGCCTGGAAGAAGCGCGGCAAGCAGCGCTGGAAGTGGCGCAAGAAGAAGATGAGGAGGAGGAAGAGGGCCCAGAAGCTGCGGAAGAAGTAGGCTCCCTCGAGGCGGCGACCCATCCGGGGGTATGGGGTAACCTGGTATCCTTACGGGCTCCAGTTATGGGAATGATTTCCGAGGGGTTTGCTGACCAGTGATGACTGACTGGAGCGATGACCCGTGTTCGAAACGGGCGGAGTCGCTCTCCGCCTGGTGGAAACCCGTCGATGAGGGTTCAAATCCCTCTGCCCCCACTTTTCGCACAACGAGTAATCTAGTTTCGCGAGAAATCAATCGCTCACGCCTATGCATCTCTGCGCAATCTTCTTTGCGCATAACGTGATACGGGTGCGAGAGATAAGAGGCACAGACCGTGGGAGGCGGAGGGCGCGAGACGACTGAAACAGGCCTCTGAATGACTCGTAGCCTCCTCAAGGTATGATGCACAAGAATCGAGCACCAGGCAGGCACTGATTGCGGGTAAGAAACCTGCCGAGATCTGCAACTGCGCGTTGGAGTTGCATTCGCAAGTTCCCAATCTGTCCCGAGAGAATCCTTTGACGCTTGTTCCAAAATCGCTATTTAGCGCAACCAAGCATCCCCACCGCACGGGGGAAGACAGACTATGAGGAAGATCTTGCACCTGATAGCCGTTGTCGGATTGGTTGTGGCCGCCATGTTCTCTGCCGTCAGCATGGATGTTTCTGCTTACATGAAGAAGGGTGCAGAGCCTGCCGTGCCAAAGACCGATGAAAAACAAACGTACTTGCCAGAGACACCACAAGTCGACGCCAAATGGACCGTGATGGTGTATCTCGACGGGGACAACAATTTGGAATCCGCCGCCTTGGATGACCTAGCCGAGATGGAGGCTGTCGGGTCAAGGAACGGCGTCAACGTCGTGGTGCTCATGGACACGCAGTCCCTGATCGAAGGCACACACTGGTATTTCCTAGGGGAGGGCAACACGCATGTGAAACTGACTGACTCGTCCGTCACAACACATTACTGCGACTGCGAACTCGTGACAGGCCAGCCCTGTCCCGGTGAGCTGAACATGGGCGATGGCGCTACGCTGACCTATTTCGTCAAAGAGGCGATGGAGTTCGCGCCCGCAGATAACTACATGCTGGTACTTTGGGACCACGGCGGAGGGTGGTACGGTGTATGTTGGGATGACAGCTCCGAGTTGTTCCCGGATTCTGGTAGGGCGGACCGGCTGACGATCCACGAAGCCGCAGAGGCGCTCTATGCGGCTGGGCTAGGCGCTGACAAGAGATTGGCAATCCTCGGGTTTGATGCATGCATGATGTCCATGGTTGAAATCGGATACGAATTCAGAGGACTTGCTGATTACATGCTAGCATCTGTGACGAGCATCCCATTCGCCGGTTGGGACTACACCCCGATACTGCGAGAGCTCACGGCTAGTCCTCAGATGGACCCTGTCACTCTCGGGCAGATAGTCGTGGACAGCTATGTTGCATACTATGACAAGTGCACCGGAGCCGGCTTCAAGGGCATGACCTGGGCGGGCCTGTCCCTCGTAGACCTCTCTAAAGTAACCGACCTTGTGCTTGGTCCAGCCGGAGAAGGTGGTATGAACGCTGTGGCTACCGAGCTGATGACTATCGTACAGGACTCGAAGTACCGCGGGTATGTCGCTCAGGCGATACAGTCTCTCACGCCTGTTATACTCACCTACGGACAACAGTTCGCATTCGTTGATATCGGCAACCTCCTAGAGCAGCTTGGCGAGAAGATTCCGGGCATCCAGGTAACCACGGGCAGGGCACTGGACCTGTTGGCGCCGGCGATCCTGTACGTGAGGTACGTTGAGAATGACAACTGGGGCACTATGGTGGACACGTGCGGGCTGTCCGTGTACTTCCCGATCGGCTGGAACTACGTCTACGAGGACTACGGCTTCGAGACCTACGAGGAATCGGAGGCGGCTGGAGCCCTCCCGTACTACGGGCTGGACTTCGCCTCGGACACACTCTGGGACGAGATGATCCTTGAGTTCTCGCAAGCGTACGATGCTGGCACATGAGCGAGATGCGAAGGAGACCCTGAAAATGCGAATGAATCACGGGAGGGTACGTGACAGGCATCACAGTGCCTCCTCCCCACGTATCCTCCCGCTTCCTAAATCGGCACGTCTTTCCGCTCACCCGTGGACTCCCCGGTTCAGTAGCCGAGCGTGCGATTTGAGCAGAACATCTAAAAGAACATCTAGATCATCACTACAAAATCTGCAGTATGTGGAGGGGCCGTGGAGTCCGAGGACGCACAATCAAAGTCTTGATGGGCAGAAGACTGCTATGATTGTGCCGTTCAGACGCTCTTTGCCATCAGCAGTATGTCCAAGCCATTCAGCTCGGCAACAAGCCTTCCGCTGTTGTCCACCACCGGCAGGTCGTTCAAGTGGTTCTCGACCATGAGCTTCGTAACGTTCAGGATGAGCTCGTCCTCAAGGACCTTGACAGGTTTGGCCATGGCCTCGCTGACCTTGTCATCTGAGATCTCCGCCAGCATCCTTATGAATGACGTCATCCCGGTCCCCCTTACGCCCAGCCTGTAGCCCGCGTGCCTCAGCAGCGTCTCCAGCGTCAAAGTCCCCAGAAGCTTGTTGTCCTTGTCGACCACGTACACCTTCCTTGTCTCGCGGTTTTTCAGCAAGGCATCGGTCGCCGCGCTCAGGCTCGCATCCGGGCCGACCGTCGCAGGCTTCTTGCGCCTTCCAGCGAGAGCCAGGACATCGCTCACCCTCATATCCTTGATTGGCTTGTCCTCATCCACCATCTCCCTCACCTCGATACCGACACGGCCACATAACGCTCACTTCTGCTTCATCCACACGACCCTCTGCGGGAACGGTATCTCGATACCCGCCTCGTTGAGTTTCCGGTATATCTCCTCGAGCAACCTGTCCCTCGCCTTCATCCTGTCGTCCCTGTCCTTTATCCACACAAAGACCTTGAACATCAGCGCCGAGTCGCCCATCTCGTCGAAGAGTATCATCGGCTGTCTGTCTTTGTCAGTCAGAAGCGAGTACGGGGTCTCCCTGATGGCCTTCATAATCGCTTCCCTTGCTTTCGAAGGGTCGGTCCCGTAGGCGACGCCAACGTTTATGTTGATCCTTGCGGGGTCGGAGACGTTGCTCATCCTCGCTATCTTCTCATTGACCAGTCTGTTGTTGGGTATCGACACTATAGAGGCGTCCGAGTAGCGATAGAGTCGCGTTGTGCGGAGACCGATCCGGCGGACCTCACACCAGTCTCCGTCGGATAGAATGATCATGTCTCCTTCGGCAAACGGACGATCCAGGAGTAAGAACACCCCGCTGAAGAAGTTGGAGATGGTTTCCTGAGCGGCGAATGCGAGGACCATCGAGACGACGACGCCGCCGGCGACGAACATAGTCAGATCAACATTCAGCACTCCGAGCACATAGCCGACGGCGGCGAGACCTATCACGACGATGCCGACCTTCTCGACCACGGGTATCAGCACGTCGTCGACCTTGCTCGCAGTCTTCTTGGCTATCATCTTGCCATAGTAGATCAAGATCTCCTTGAATAGCTTGTAAACCAGATAGAAAACCACAAAGACGAGGATAATCCTGTACGTGGCGAACACCATGTCCCTGATTTCCTCAGGTATGTGCTTATGGAGTGCGTCGAGGGACTGTACCACTCCGAAAGCAAAGACTAGGAGCAGCATCGGCGTCCTGATGATACCGATGATTATGTCGTCAATCATCGTCGCAGTCTTCTTGACGAAGGCGTGCTTGAGAAGGTCCATCGCATAAGCTACAAAGAAGGCAATCGCGAGCCACAGCACCGCATCGAGTAGAAACACCCCCCACTCGTTGTCGAGAGGACTCGGCAACGGGTTTTGGAACACACCGAGGACCTTGTCGGCGGCTCCCCACGCTCCCTTCACCGACGTGATTGCGAACACAGTGGTGACCTGTATGAGTACGCCATCCTGGCGGATTTCGAACTGGAGCGTCAGATTTGATGTCATCGCCCCTCCCGTGAGCGGGGAGTGTACGGTCGCAGTCACAGGTGCGAGACCCTGAGGAATCAGCGTAATCTCCGTGCAATCGAGCTCGAAACTCCACCCCTTGCCAGAAAGCTGACCTTTGACAAACACTGATAGCGTGTGGGACGACTCCACGCTTCTCAGAGTCCAGTTGTACGTAACCGAATCTCCGGGATGCACCTCCTTCGAGTAATCATCGATGCCAAGGATTTGAACGAATTCGAACTCCTGAGAAGAACCCAATTGGGCGATGCAGACCATGACTAGGACGAGCATCGCCGATGCAAAGCCGAGAATACCTGTTGAAGGACCCCATTCTCTGCGCGACGACGACATGCAAGATCCTCTGAACCTGCTCCGGATTGCACATATTCGTCTTAAACACTTTGCGTCGCGATGGAGAATAGCATAGACATCCTTGCCACATCATTGTTGGAGGTTCATCTGAGCCGCCAATCTGAACGGCAATCGGCCGAGCTCCCCTTTGCCGAAGGAGAGGTCATCAACATTCGTTCAACGAGGCCTTTCGAAGAGACCGAAGCCAAGAAGACGATGGCAAGAATGCACCGGTTTGCCACTCACACGGTCGAAGCCAGCACTATTCCGAGGATGACCGCGCTAACCAAGCCCCATTCCAGCCGCGTCATCCTCTCGCGGAGAAAGACGTAGGCCAGAAGCACGACGACGAGCGGGCTCGTTGCGACCAGCGGGAACACTATGGATGCTGGCCCCAAGGAGGCCGCATTGACTTCGAGGAAGAATGCGATGTTCCCAACCTCGCTGGACATTATCGCTATCATCAGGGGCACAGACCACCCAGGAATCGATTCCCTGATGCCCAGCCTCTTGAACCTGAAGTACACGACCGTAGTAGGCACTATCACCAAGGAATATATCCCGAGGAACAGCAGGGGCGGGATCCTGTTCAGCGTCAGCTTGGTGAAGATTGCCCACAAACCCCACAGAGTCACTGTGACTATGCACAGGGCGAAGTATCCGCCCGAAAACCCCGACTTGGTCCCTGTGTTCCCGTGAACGAAAGTGAGAGCGATCATCGAGAGCGTGACCGTCAGCACGCCTGCGAGCTGGAGATTGGTCGGAGTCTCACCCAAGAACATGATCGCGACGACTATCACCATGATCGGGTACGCGGCCGTGACGCTTCCGACAATGGATATCGGCCCTCTCTCTGCGGCCTCGACATAAACATAGTACCCCGCCTGTCCAAAGGTCGCTGCAGCAAGGCCGAGCAGCATGGCCCATGGCTCAACCTCCGTTATCTCTCCGGACACGAGATACGGAGACAAGCATACGACATAGATCGGGACGGCTATGAACAGCGAGAGCGTGATCATCTGCGGGGCGGTCAGGTCTCTGAGGGCCAGCTTCTGGGCGACCTGAGAAGTGCCGTACAGGACTATCGCCGCCAGTGCCATGGGCACCCAAAGCTCTGCCACTCGCACCCGCTCCCGAGCAGATCCGCACAGGCGTATGGCTAGGCACTATTTGTCGTTGATTGTGCCTAGGAGGCCAATGGCTTCAGGCCGGATTCGTTTGAATCTGAGTCGATTCCAGGGTCAGCACATAGATGATACCTTTTGCCGGCCGCCCCACCCAGAACGACGCCACGTTGTCGAAGAACTCCGCTGCACGAGTGAAACCGATCCGCTCATAGAACCTCCAGTTGCTCGACTGATCATCTGTGTAGACTGTGACCGCAGACGCGCCCCCGGCCTTGGCAACATCGATGAACCTTTCGACAAGAAGTCTCCCATATCCCTTCCCTCTGTGAGCCGCATCGACGATCAGCATCGTTATCTCCGCATCCGAGTGAGGGCGGTTCAGATACAACTTCAGCTCTGTCATCGCCATGTGCCACATCATCCTGAGGAACCACAGCGGCCGCTCGCGTCTGGAGGCGATGAACGCAGATACAGCGGAAAACCGCGAGCGCTTTGGCATCAGCCTCATACCGGCCTTCCAGTGCTTATCAATCCTTCCGTACAGGAACCCGACGACGCGTCCGGATTCCTCCAGAACCTCCGCCCATGTGGAAGCGGCCAGCGTTGACATCATGTAGCCCTCCATGCCCGCAACCTGGTCGTTCCAGGACATCGAGGAGGTCCTTGAGGGCCATGCCTGGGCTGCGAGCTCTGCACATGCTCGGAGGTCGGAGGCAGCGCATCTCCTGATTGTGACGTCCTCGGACGCGCCCGTCTTGGAGGCGCTATTCATCAGGCAGATATTCCACCCACTTTCGAATTAGGCTGTCGGTCGTGCGGAGCCGGGGCAGAAGGTTTCAAGTCAGTGCAAACCAACTATGTCGAGAAAAGAGGGGTGGCCAGGATTGAGATGCCGCAAGTGCGGGAAGCGGATAGGGCTCAACCAGAGGGACAACACGTGCCCTAGGTGCGGAACATGGCTGCTCTCGCATCCTCCTAGCGAGCACATGCTAGAACATATGAGGCATGAGGAGCAGGGCAGGGATGACTTTCTGAACGACTTCCCGTGGATAGGTGGCACTCCGGGAAGGCGTGCCATGATTTTCACATCCGTCTGGGTAGCAGCTCTCGTCGCATTCGCACTGGCTATCGTGCTGTCCTTCGTGACCCGGCACTTCATCTCCGCGGCTGTGCTCATCTTCTTGACGACTGTGGTGGCCACTCTGCCAAGGCTTTTCCTCGAAGGCTCTAGGATTTGATGGGCCGGCCCTCGGTCAAATGATGCCCTTGGTGCGCCTGGTTGCGATTACCCTCGTCATGCGAGTCCAAAGGCAGCACCATGTCAATGTAGGAACTTCGGATATAGGATGACGGACCTGCGATTTCACGGATTCTTTGCCGAATCCTGCGCCTTGAAGTGCAATGCAACAGAGTTGATGCAGTAGCGGAGGACCGTCGGCTCAGGACCGTCGCCGAAGACGTGTCCGAGATGGCCCCCACAACTGGCACACAGTACCTCAGTACGAGTCATGAACAGGCTCCTGTCGACCTTTTCCGTGACGCTGTCGTCGGAGATGGTGGCGTAGAAACTTGGCCAGCCGGACCCTGAGTCGAACTTCGCCTCTGAGTCGAACAGCTCGTTGCCGCAGGCCGCGCACACATATACGCCCTTCCTCTTGTTGTTCAGCAGCTTGCCCGTGAAGGGCCTTTCAGTGCCCTTGGCCCGCAGCACAGCATACTCCTCCGGACTGAGCTGCGCCCTCCACTCCTCATCGCTCTTCTCGACCCTGCGCCTCATCTGACTACCTCACCGGAACCCGCACGATGACAGCCTGTGCTTCTCGTAGTATCTCTGATGATACTCCTCTGCCCTGTAGAACTCATCCGCAGGGAGTATCTCAGTCACGATCTTCCTTGAGCCCAACCTTCCGCTCTCCTCGAGCCTCCTCTTGGATTCGAGAGCGATCCTGCGCTGCTTCTCGTCATGGTAGAATATGGCCGACCTGTACTGTGTCCCCAAGTCCGGACCCTGTCTGTTCTTCGTCGTCGGATCGTGGATGCCCCAGAAGACTTCCAGGAGCTGTTCGTAGGACACCTCTTCCGGATCGAACTCCAGTTGCACGGCCTCTGCGTGCCCAGTCTTGTCAGTGCACACATCCTCATACGTCGGATTCCTGGTGTGCCCTCCCGTGTATCCGACCACGGTGGATTTCACTCCCTTGACCTTCCTGAAATCTGCTTCGACATGCCAGAAGCAGCCAGCTGCGAACGTCGCTTTCTCTGTCATCGACTATCGTCTGTTTGACAGGTCGACAAGGCGGGATTTCAGTTTAGCCGAACTGGTACGCCAGCCCTCGATCTCGACAACGGATGTCTGGCCGGGACGGGGAAAAGATTAATCGTAAGGCCATGTTACCCAGAACCTGATGCACAAGGTCGTCACTGTCGACATGGAGAAGGACATACTCGCGGAGAACAGGAGAATCGCGAACGACAACAGGGCGAGACTTGACAGGAGCCGGGTTGTTGCGTTCGACTTCCTGGGTGCGATCGGTTCCGGGAAGACGCTCATAATAGAGAAGCTGATTGACATGCTGAAGGCCAGGGGGAAGAGGGTGGGGGCGATAGCCGGGGATGTTTCCGGAGACGACGACTATCAGAGGTTCGTCTCCCACGGGATACCGGCAGCAAACATCAACACGGGCAAGGAGTGCCACCTGGATGCTCATCTGGTGGAGCACGCACTGGATGACCTTCCCTTGGAAGAGCTCGACTACCTGTTCATCGAGAACGTCGGGAACCTCGTGTGTCCGGTGGACTTTCCTGTAGGCTCGCACAAGCGAGTCGTCGTCATAAGCGTAACCGAAGGGGACGACATGGTGAGGAAGCACCCGTCGATATTCGCGTTCTCCGACGTCATAGTCATCAACAAGGTCGACCTGGCGGACGCGATGGAGGTCGACCCTAGGATACTCGAACGCGATGCGCGCAGAATCAACCCAGGCGCGAGGATAGTCATGACGGATGCTAGGCACGGCACGGGGTTGGACGAGCTCGCGAGCGCGCTCGGGCTGTGAAGTGGGCGACAGGAGAAAGCGAAAGGAGCTTCAGATGAAGATCACTGTCTACGGCATCGTCCAGGGCGTGGGGTTCAGGCCCACGGTGTACAGGGTCGCCAAGTCGATGGGGCTCAAAGGTTATGTCTTGAACAACGGGTCGAACGTGGAGATCCATATTGACAAGGACGCCGAGGAGTTCCTGAGGAGACTCAAGGAGGCGCTGCCGGCGCTCGCGAGGATCGACCGGGTGGAGCTGGAAGAGGTCGATGAGCGCCTTGGCGAGTTCGTCATAGCCCAGAGCCAAGACGGCAGGAGAGTCTCCCTGATACCCACAGACACAGCGATATGCAGACAGTGCGTCGAGGACTTCAGAAGCGCTGGTAACAAGCGCCACCTGTTCCCCTTCACCAACTGCACAGAGTGCGGCGCGAGGTTCACTGTGATCGAGGACCTGCCCTTCGACCGCTCACGAACGAGCATGTCGGATTTCCCCATGTGCCCATCCTGTACCGAGGAGTACTCCTCACCCGAGGACAGGAGATTCCACGCCCAGACGATATCCTGCCCGGCGTGTGGCCCGAAGTACACGCTCTACGACAGGGACGGGCAAGAGGTCGCGGGAGAGCCCTTCAAGGAGTTCGCAGCCAGGATAGACGGAGGTCAAGTGGGGCTCCTGAAAGGCTGGGGCGGCATGCACATCATATGCACCTTCAAGAACGCGTCCCGCCTGAGGAAGATATACAGGCGGGGCGACAAGCCCTATGCCGTCATGATGCGGGACCTGGAGACAACGAAGAAGTACGCGTTGATGAACGAGATTGAGGAGAGGCTCCTGACCTCTCCACAGCGGCCGATTGTACTGCTGCACAAGCGACCTGAGGCGTTCGACCTGCTCGAGAAGGTTTCGCCCGGGTTGGGGAACGTAGGGGTGATGCTGCCGTACTCAGGCGCCCACCTGCTGATGTTCCATCACCTCAGAGCGGACGGCGTCATCATGACATCCGCGAACCCGCCCGGGGAGCCGATGGTGATAGAGAACGAGAAGGCGTTCGAGCTGGGGCTCGACTGCTACCTCATGCACAACAGACGCATTGTGAACAGGTGTGACGATTCTGTAGTGAAGGTCAACTCCGGCAGGACCAACTTCACGAGGAAGTCCCGCGGATTCGTCCCGCTCCCGCTGAGAGCCAACCACGAGCACTCGGTCATAGGAGTGGGGGCACAGTGGGACGTCACCGCCTCGATATCGAGGAATGGCGAGATCTTCCTGACGCAGTATGTCGGCGAGTCACAGCAGTACCCCACTCTACAGTATCTCGACGATGCGATACACCACCTCGCGAGACTCCTGGGATCGAGGCTGTTCGAGGCTGTGGGTCTCGACAAGCACCCCAGGTACTCTACGAGGATCGTCGCGAAACGCCTGGCAAGGGAGTACGGCGCCCGGCTGATAGAGGTGCAGCACTACCACGCTCATGCGGCTGCCCTGAAGATAGACCAGGGGATCGAGGGGCCCATCGTCTGCCTCACGTGGGACGGGACCGGATACGGCGACGACGGCACCTCGTGGGGCGGCGAGACGCTCCTCGCGGACTTCTCGCACTACACGAGGCTGTGCACCCTCGAAGGCATACCCCTGCTCGGAGGAGACAGGGCGGTGATCGACCCGAAGCGCGTCGTGACGGCCATAGAGCTAAAGCTGGGGAGGGAACCCCGACTCGTGGACCCGGAGGCCGCAGAGGTTTATTCGAAGATGATGGGGAACAGCGTCCCAGCATCCAGCATGGGCAGGGTGCTCGATGCGGTCTCGTGCATCGTCGGAGTCTGCTGCAAGCGGACATACGAGGGTGAGCCAGCCATAAAGCTGGAGAGATGGCTCGAGCTCGGCGATCCGACGGTCAAGTTCGAGCTGGACTTCGGCAGCAGGGCCGGGGTGGAGTATGCGAAGACCCTTCCCATGTTCGACCAGCTATTGTCCATGAGGCTCGAGACCGAGAGGCAGAGGGCGGATGCAGCGACCTCCTTCGTCAAGACGCTGGTGACGGCGTTAGCGCAACGCGCGTGCGCGTATGCGGACCGCGAGGGTCTTAATCGGGTGGGACTGAGCGGCGGGGTCTCGTACAGCGGTCCGATCACCGCATGGGTGAAGGAGACCGTCGAACAGGAGGGGCTTGAGTTCGTCGGGCATGAACGGGTATCCAACGGGGACGGCGGCATCTCCACCGGCCAAAACGCGGTCGCGGGGTCACTGCTCCAGGACTGATCCTGCTAGGGTCTGGCCAAAGTCTTATAACACACCCCTGCATACATTCGGGCCGATGTGCCTCGCCGTGCCAGCCCTGGTCAAGTCGATTGACGGCCAAACCGCCACCGTCGACTACGGTGGGCTCACCAGGAAGGCCAACATATCGCTGGTGGAGGCCAAGGTCGGCGACTACGTCATAGTCCATGCGGGCTACGCGATAGAAGTGCTGGACAGGGAGGAAGCGGAGAAAACCCTGGAGCTGTTCAGGGAGATGCTGGACCTCGACAGCGCCGGAGCGTAGTCCGATGCACGAGTTCTCAGTAATGAGCCAGATCGTCGACAGCATACTCGATGAGGCTGAGAAGCGGGGCGCTAAGAGGATCGAGCAGGTCGACCTCGATATAGGTGAGTACACGATGCTGGGAGAAGAGCAGCTGAGATTCGCCTACGAGGTCCTCTCGAAAGACACGATTCTAGAGGGCTCCACACTCCAGGTGGGCCGCATCCTTGGCAGGGTAAGATGCCCTTCGTGCGGATTCGAGGGGCCCGTCCCAGTGGCCACCGACGCACCCCATAGGATCACGCCTGTGCTGGAATGCCCCGTGTGCAGGTCGCCTTCGGAGATCATCGAGGGGAGGGAGTGCGTCATAAGGAGGGTCAGGATGGTGGTCCCGGATGTTTAGGCTGCGCGACCAGGAACTCTCAAGGAGGATCATGGAGAAGCTCGAGCGCATGCACCTCGAGCTCACTCTTATGCACGTCTGTGGCACGCACCAGGATACACTCGTCAGGTTCGGCCTCGACTCCGAGTTCAGACGTGTGGGCATAGACATCAGGCAGGGCCCCGGATGCCCGGTCTGCGTGACGCCGCCCGCTGAGATAGAGGAAGTGCTAGCCATAGCGAGGGCGGGGGTTACCGTGGCGGCCTTCGGCGACCTTATGAAGGTGCCCGGAGAAAGCGGCAGCCTGAACGATGCGAAGACAGAAGGCGCCGATGTAAGGATAGTGCTTGGAGTGGATGATGCGGTCGCGCTCGCGAGGAAATCCAAGAAGGAAGTGGTCTTCGCAGGGATAGGTTTCGAGACGACGGCGCCGACTACTGCCTCCGCCCTTCTGTCCGACCCGCCGGAGAACTTCTCCGTGCTGAGCCTCCACAGGACCGTTCCCCCCGCCCTCGAAGCGATAGCGACTATGGGGGAGATCGCCCTCGACGGAATGATACAGCCTGGACATGTGAGCACGATCATAGGCACGAGACCGTACGAGTTCCTCTCGAGCAGATACCACATACCACAGGTGGTCGCTGGGTTCGAACCGCTCGACCTGATGATGGGCGTGCTGATGCTGGCAAGGCAGGTTCAAGAGGGGCGAGCCGAGGTCGAGAACGAGTACTCCAGGGTCGTGAGGAAGGAGGGCAACAAGGCCGCGCTCAGAGCCCTGAACGAAGCATTCGAAGCGAGCGATGTGGTCTGGCGGGGCTTCCCTGTGATCCCGGGCAGCGGGCTCGCCATACGTCAGAAACTCCAGGAACACGACGCCCGCAGGAGATACGAGGACCTCCTACGGCCAGTCCATGAGAGGGACTACGTGGAGCCGGAGGGGTGCAGGTGCGGAGAGATGCTGCGGGGAGTCGCTACGAGCCAGGAATGTCCGCTATTCGGCGAGGTTTGCACCCCTGACAGGCCGGTCGGACCCTGCATGGTCTCCAGGGAGGGCAGCTGCTACATATCATACAGGTACCAGAAGGCGAGGTCACGAAAGGCGTGATCTGCGCTCCCTCCGCGCTTTACATCTGAAAGCTGGGTGACTCCGCAACATCGACTTGTAGAAACAATGGTAGAGAAAGAGAGGCCACGCCACACAGGGCCTTCGGTAACCGGCACAGAGCGGGCTGCGCATCGACGGGTTACAGAAAAGCCGGATTAACCGAATTTCGAAATTCGAGCCGCTATATTGTAACGGAATCTATAGCGATGCGACAAGCTCTAACGATTATCGCCGACTATCCCACGCCTTTCGAATCGAAGTACCGAAACGTATATGAACGGGACCTCTATTAACGCCCAACTGCGAGAGACGATACTGGCCGAGTGTATGAGCCAGAAGGTGCAGGTTCGGGCATTTTCGCGGGGCACTCGGACAGGCCCGAGCTCCGTGGGAGTTCGGTGGGAGGTACGACCATGACCGCGCCCGCACGAGGGATCCGCATCTTGCTGGCACAGAAGGGAGGTGCTGAATGAGCGAGAGCGAGGGCTTCGGCGCCGCCTTGGTGATAGGCGGGGGGCCCGCAGGGATGCAGGCCGCGCTCGACCTGGCGGATTCCGGCTTCAGGGTGTATCTCGTGGAGAGCACGCCGAGCATAGGCGGAAGGATGGCCCAGCTGGACAAGACATTCCCCACGAACGACTGCTCCCTCTGCATCCTGTCTCCGAAGATGGTCGCGGTCGGAAGGCACGAGAACATCACTCTCCTGACATATGCGGATGTGGAGGAGGTCCAGGGTTCAGCTGGCAGGTTCAAGGTAAGGGTGAGGAAGAAGGCCAGATACGTTCACGAGGACAAGTGCGTCGGCTGCGGGGCGTGCGCTGCCGTCTGCCCGTCGAAGGTGGACAGCGAATTCGAAATGGGCATGGCCAAGCGGAAGGCGATCTACGTGCCGTTCCCGCAGGCCGTACCGCTCAAGTACACCATTGACAGGGAGAGATGCCTGCACTTCAAGACAGGCAAGTGCCTTCTGTGCGTGAAGGCGTGCGAGGCCAAGGCAATCGACCACAAGATGGAAGACCAGATTCTGGACCTCGAGGTCGGTGCGATCATTGTGACCTCTGGCTACGATCTCTTCGACGCTTCCAAGAAGGCCGAGTTTGGGCACGGCCTCTACAAGAACGTGGTCACGAACCTCGAGTTCGAGAGGATGTTGAGCGCATCAGGCCCGACCGAGGGGCACATACTGAGGCCGTCCGATGGAAAGCCGCCAAAGAGCATCGCGTTCATACAGTGCGTCGGCTCGAGGGACGTACAGACTGGCAACACCTACTGCTCGTCATACTGCTGTATGGCGGCCATAAAGGAAGCTGTCATCGCAAAGGAGCACTCGCCCGACCTTGAAGCGACCATCTTCTTCATGGACACGCGGGCATTCGGAAAGGAGTTTGAGGAGTACCTCACCAGGGCCGAAAGCGAGTACGGCGTGATAGTCTACAGGAACAACCGTGTGCCGAAGGTCCAGGAGGATCCCGGGACAGGCAACCTCATTCTCACATTCCATGCGGGCGCCGAGCTGCTCGAGGAGCACTACGACATGGTCGTGCTATCAGCGGGAGCACGCCCGCCCGCTTCGATGACTGACCTTGCCAGGAAGCTCGGAATTCAGCTCAATAAGTTCGGATTCGTCGACACGGACGATCTCACCCCCGTGGACACCTCAGTTCCCGGCATATACGTCTGCGGTGTCCTCTCGGGCCCGAAAGACATCCCCGATTCGATAGCTCAGGCGAGCGGTGCTGCGGGCAAGGTGGCCGCATCCCTGTCAAAGGAGCGGGGCAAGCTGGTGACCAAGAGAGAGTATCCGCCCGAGCGGGACGTTTCGAACGAGCCTCCCAGGATAGGGGTCTTCGTGTGCCACTGCGGGATCAACATCGCGTCTGTGGTGGACGTCCAGAAGGTGGCCGAAGTCGCGTCGACGCTGCCCGGTGTGGTGCACTCCGAGAAGATGCTGTATGCCTGCTCGGAGGATGCTCAGAAGCGCATCAAGGAGATGGTGGAGAAGCACGGCTTGAACAGGGTCGTGGTCGCGAGCTGCACCCCTAGGACTCATGAACCGCTGTTCCAGAACACGCTCAGGGAGGCCGGACTGAACAAGTACCTCTTCGACATGGCCAACATAAGGGACCAGTGCTCATGGGTGCACAGGAAGGAACCCGAGAAGGCGACGGAGAAGGCGATCGACCTCGTGAGGATGGCTGTCGCGAAGGCGAGTTCTCTGGAGGCTCTGCCACAGCCGAGGATACCTGTCCATCCTGCAGCCCTCGTGCTCGGGGGCGGGTTGAGCGGACTCACAGCAGCGCTTGAGATCGCAGATGCTGGCTTCGAGGTTCACCTTGTGGAGAAGGACAAGGAACTGGGAGGCCATCTCAGGAACATCTATCACAAGACGCTCGCGGGCGTCGACCCTCAGGAGGTCCTGCGGGAGCTCAAGAAACGCGCATCCGAGCACCCGAAGATAAGGCTGCACATGCAGGATGAGCTAGCAGAACTCAAGGGCTACATAGGCAACTTCGAGGCCACGCTCAAGAGCGGCGAGAAGGTGAAGCACGGGGCCATAGTCGTCGCCACCGGCGGGGAGGAGTACGAGCCTGTCGAGTACCTGTACGGCCAGCACCCGCGGGTCATACGGCAGTCCCGGCTGAGCGAGATGCTTGCCAAGGGGGAGTTCAAGGCCAAGAACGTGGTCATAATCCAGTGCGTCGGCTCGAGAAACGGTGAACACCCTAACTGCTCTAGGATATGCTGCCAGACGGCAATGGCGAACGCCATCAGAATCAGGAAGGAACATCCCGATACCAACGTGTTCATACTCTTCAGGGACATCAGGACATATGGCTTCGCTGAGGAGCATTACAACGAGGCCGCCAGGCTCGGCGTCACGTTCCTCAGATACGATCCCTCGCAGCCCCCGCAGGTCTCCGCCGATGGGGACAAGCTCGTGGTCGAGGTGGAGGAGCAGTTCATCGAGGAGACCGCACGCATAGTGGCCGACTACCTTGTCCTCAACGCGGCGGTCCATCCGAACCCTGACAACCAGGAGCTACACAAGCTGCTCAAGGTGCCCCTGACGAGAGAAGGGTTCTTCCTCGAGGCGCACATGAAGCTGAGGCCGGTGGATTTCGCGACCGACGGAATATTCCTCTGCGGGCTCGCGCATTCGCCCAGGCTCATCGGGGAGAGCATCTCCCAGGCCCTCGCCGCTGCCGCGAGGGTTAACACCGTCCTGTCGAAACAGTATCTCGAGGCCGAGGGCGCCGTCTGCGTCGTCGACGAAGACAAGTGCATCGCGTGCGGCAGATGCGAGGAGGTCTGCAAGTACGGCGCTCCGAGGCTCGATGAGGTCAGACCTGGCGTTGTGAAGTCGCGCATAAACGAGGCGTTGTGCAAAGGATGCGGGTCGTGCGCCGTCGCCTGCTGCTCACACGCCATAACTGCGAGGCACTTCAGGTCAGACCAGATCGAGAGAATGATCGAGGCGGCTCTGAGGCGGGAGCTCCCGAAGGAGGAGGCAAAGGCATGACCGATGCGACATTCGAGCCCAGGATAGTCGCGTTCTGCTGCAACTGGTGCTCGTATGCCGGTGCGGATCTGGCCGGCGTGTCGAGATTCCAGTATCCCCCCAACGCCCGGGTGATAAGGGTCATGTGCTCGGGCAGGGTGGAGCCGTACTTCGTGCTGAGGGCTCTTGAGCAGGGAGCGGACGGCGTCCTGATCACAGGATGCCACATAGGGGACTGCCACTACATATCCGGCAACGAGGAGGCCCAGAAGCGCATGGAGATGACCATGGAGCTTCTGGACAAGCTCGGGCTGGGAAGGGACAGGATGCGGCTAGAATGGATCTCCGCCTCCGAGGGTCAGAAGTTCGCGAAGACCATGACCGAGTTCACGGAGCAGATCCGCAAGCTGGGCCCAAACCCGCTCCAGCCCCAGCCACCGAAGAAGAAGGGGGACGCTTCGAAGCTGAAACAGGTCATGGACGAGATAATCGAGGGAACGGGTGCGTTCGACTGCGTCGAGTGTGGCAAGTGCACGACCGTTTGCCCAGTGGCCAAGTACAACACCGAGTTCGCGCCCAGGACAATCGTCCTCAAGGCCATGGAGGGAGTCGCTGAGAACGTCTCGTCGAACAAGGACGTGTGGACGTGCATAACATGCGAGCAGTGCAACTCGATGTGCCCCTACAAGGTCGATTACTCCGGCTTTATAAGGGACATGAGGAAAGAGGCCACCGGCTTCGGCAACGTCCCTACCTGCTCCCAGGGTGGGCTGATGCACTCGGTGATGAGGATACAGGCCAACAGCAGTCTAAGGCAGGACCGGTTGCGGTGGCTGACAGACGACCTGAGGATCTCGGACAAGGGTGATGTGTTCTTCTTCGTGGGCTGTGTGACCTACTTCGACACAATATTCAGAGAGCGCAAGAACCTCTCCCTGGCTAGCATACCCCAGGCTGCAGTAAAGATTATGAACAAGGGGGGTATTGTCCCCGTGGTCAGCAACGACGAGGTATGCTGCGGGCACGATCTCAACTGGACCGGGGACGAGTACAACCTCAGGAAGCTGATGAAAAGGAACATCGAGTTGATACGCGCCTCCGGGGCCAAGAAGGTCGTGTTCTCATGCCCCGAATGCCTCAGGACCTTCAGTCTAGACTACCAGGACATAATGGGGGACCTGGAGTTCGAGATGGTGCACATCTCGGAGCTGGTGGACGAGCTCGTCCAGGAGGGCAGGCTGAAGTTCAAGAGGGAGGCCCGGAAGCTCACCTTCCAGGACTCCTGCAGGCTCGGGAGACATCTCGGGACATACGACCCGCCCAGGAGCGCCCTGGCCGCGACGGGCGCTGCGGTTGTCGAGATGGAGAACACGAAGGACAAGGCACTGTGCTGCGGAGTGAGTGCGTGGGCCACATGCGACGAGATCTCCCGCAAGCTCCAGGTCGCGAGGCTGACGGAGGCGAAGCGCACGGGTGCCGAGTGCCTGATCACTGGGTGCTACAAGTGCCTGATACACCTGAGCTGCGTGCAGGAGAACAAGACCCAGGTGCCCAAGGAGCAGATCGACATCCCGATAAAGGATCTCAGTGTCGTGTTGGCTGATTCGCTTGAGTAACGGACGGGAGGACTGAGGCAGAGATGACAGACAAGGACCAGAAGGCGCCGCCGAAGGGTGAGGAGAGGTATCTGCTCGTCGAGCTGTCGTGCAAGGACCTCAAGTGCTCGCCCTGCACCTATCCGAACTGCCAGAGGTTCGTCAGGTCCGTTCCGAAGAAGAAGCCGTTCGAAACACGCATGACGAAGATGTTCGAGGTGAAGAAGCCGATATCGGCACCCGGCGACACGAGAGAGCGCATACTGCTGGTCGAATTGTCATGCAAGGACAAGAAGTGCTCGCCGTGCACCTATCCCAACTGCCAGAGGTTCGCGAAAATATCTGGCAAGGGAAAGGCGCCTTTCAAGGTCAAGGTCACTGAAGTCAAGGGCGACAGGGAGGTGCAGAGCCTCCTGAACAAGTGACAACGACAAAACCCTTAGGAATGCTGCTCGAGGAGAATGATTGCGAGGGCACGAGGAACCGAGAGGAGGTCTGAGAATGGAGAAGGCCGTGATGGTGATCGGGGGAGGCGTCGCCGGAATACAGGCGGCACTGGACCTGGCTGACAAGGGGATTATCGTCCACCTGGTCGAGAAGACTCCCAGCATAGGCGGGAGGATGGCGCAGCTGGACAAGACTTTCCCAACGAACGACTGCTCGATATGCATACTTGCGCCGAAGATGGCGGACTGCTTCAGCCATCCCAACACGAACGTGATAACCTACGCCGAGGTCGTCGGAGTCGAGGGGAAGGCGGGTGCGTTCAAGGTCAAGGTACTGAAGAAGGCCAGATACGTCGACGAGTCGAAGTGCACGGGCTGCGGGGAGTGCCTCGAGAAGTGCCCGTCCAAGGTCCCGAACGAGTTCGAGATGGGGCTCTCCACGAGGAAGGCGATCTACATGCCTTTCATGCAGGCGGTCCCGAGAGTCATGACCATCGACAAGGACCACTGCCTGATGCTCACCAAGGGCAAGTGCGGCAACTGCAAGAAGGCCTGCAAGAGGGAGGCCATCAACTACGAGATGAAGGACCAGATACTGGAGATCGATGTCGGGGCGATCATCGTCGCGACGGGGTTCGATTCGTGGGACCCGTCCTCATCAACCGAGTACGGCTATGGCAGGTTCCCGAACGTCTTCACCGCACTCGAGTACGAGCGCATGATAAACGCGGCAGGCCCGACGCACGGCCACATCGAGAGGAGGTCTGACAAGAAGCGCCCGCAGAAGATAGCGTTCATACAGTGCGTCGGATCGAGGAATCCGACCACGGGTCATCCCTACTGCTGTGCCGTCTGCTGCATGCACTCCACCAAGGAGGCCATGCTGGCCAGGGAGCACCACGACGATATGGAGTCGACGATATTCTACAAGGACATGCGCGCCTGCGCGAAGGGGTTCTGGGAATACGTCGAGCGAGCCAAGAGGGATTACGCGGTTAGGTACATCAACTCCGACGCGACCGTACAGGAGAATCCCGAGAACCACAACCCGATCGTAGTGTACGACGTGGGCGGACGGCAGATGTCGGAGGAGTTCGACATGGTCGTGCTCGCGACCACCCTCGTCCCGAGGAAGGAGACCCTGGAGCTGGCTAAGGTCCTGGGCCTCAAGGTGGACGAATTCGGCTTCCTCGAGTCCGCCGACCGGATACTCGACCTCGGCCGGACGGTCGTGCCAGGCATCTACGTCGCGGGGTACTGCGCCGGCCCTGCTGACATCCCCGAGTCGGTCGCTCAGGGCTCGAGCGCGGCGGCGAAGGCGGTCGAGACGCTCGCTCAGGCGGGAGTGTGATCTTGATGGCGGAGAAGACGATCGACAAGAACGAGAAGCCGAGGATAGGCGTGTTCGTTTGCCACTGTGGCGCCAACATAGGCGGGTTCGTGGATGTGCCGTCGGTCGCGGAGTACGCGAAGACGCTGCCTGATGTGGTGTACGCGACAGACAACCTGTACACCTGCGCCGAGGACGGCCTTGCGAGCATCAGGGAAGGCATAAGGAAGCACAACCTCAACAGGGTCATCGTCGCGAGCTGCACCCCGAGGACCCATGCCCCGCTGTTCCAGGCGACTTGCGAGTCTGCCGGGCTGAACAAGTACATGTTCACGTTCGTCAACATCAGGGAGCACTGCTCCTGGGTGCACATGAAGGAGAAGGAGCGGGCGACCAAGAAGGCCAAGGACCTCATCCGTATGGGCGTTGCCAGGGCGAGGCTGTTGGAGCCGCAGGTAGAGGCGAGGGTCGACGTCACGCCCGTGGGATTGGTCATCGGGGGCGGCGTGTCAGGCATGACGGCAGCCCTGTCGCTGGCCAACATGGGGTTCCCAGTACACCTGGTCGAGCGCGAGAACGAGCTCGGCGGGTTCGTCAGGAACCTGAACAACCTCTATGTGACGGAGAAGAGCGCCGTCGAGACCATCAGGCCGCTCATCGAGAAGGTCACGTCCCACAAGAACATCACACTGCACCTGAACTCTCAGGTCAAGAGCGTCGAGGGGTTCATCGGCAACTACGATGTGGTCATAGGGACAAAGGGTGCTGAGGACACCAAGGTCAAGGTCGGGACGATAATCGTCGCGACAGGGGCGCTGGAGTTCATGCCCGAGGGGCTGTACGGGTACAACCAGTACCCGAACGTCGTCACGCTGACGGAGTTCGAGATACTGTGCAAGAAGAAGACCTTGCCGAAGCTGAAGAGCGTGGCGTTCATACAGTGCGTCGGCTCGAGGGGTCAGGTGAAGTCGTACTGCTCGCGGATATGCTGCAACGTGGCGATCAAGAACGCCATCAACATAGTGGACAACTACGACAACATGCTCGGGCTGGCCGAGAGACAGGGCACTGTCGTGGAGAAGATACCGGTCGAGCAGAAGGCCACTGACGAGATACTCGAGAGGAGGCGCAGGAGGCGCGGAAGGGAGAGGGGCGAGGAGGCTGGCGCTGAGGAGGTCAAGCTCGGCCCCGCAGAGAAGATCGAGGTGACCGTGTTCAACAGGGACGTCATGGCATACGGCGTCGAGCACGAGCTGGCGTACAACAAGGCAAGGGAGAAGAGGGTCAAGTTCATCAGATACACTACGGACCACCTCCCGAAGGTCTACATGGAGGGCAACCAGCTGATGGTCGCCTACTTCCACGAGACCCTGAAGCTCGAGAGGACGATGCCCGTGGACATGGTCATCCTCTCGACGCCGCTAGTGCAGCAGACCGGAGCTGCGGAGCTGTCCCAGATGCTGAAGGTGCCGCTCGGACAGGAGGGGTTCTTCCTCGAGGCGCACGTGAAGCTCCGGCCAGTGGACTTCGCGACGGACGGCATCTATGTTTGCGGCACCTGCAGGGGGCCGGCCGACATAACCGAGTGCACCTACCAGGCCGCGGCGGCGGCTTCGAGGGCCGCGATACCCATGGCCAGGGGTTATGTGCAGGCTGAGGCGCTCACCTCGGTCGTGGACGAGAACAAGTGCACTGGCTGTGGCACGTGCATACAGGTCTGCCCGTACGGCGCCCTCAGGAAGAACGACAGGGGCTTCGCCGAAGTCATTGTCGCAGCGTGCAAGGGCTGTGGCTGCTGCGGCGCGACCTGCCCGGAGGGCGCGATCACCATGACGAACTACACGGACGCGCAGCTGCTCGCGGAGGCGAAGGCCGCGCTCGAGGAGGTGTGACCGATGACGGAGGTCGCGCACACCCAGATGCTGGAGAAGAAGGAGCTCGAGAGCCCGGCGCAGAGCAAGGAGTGGGAGCCGAAGATAATCGGGTTCCTGTGCAACTGGTGCTCGTACGCGGGCGCGGACCTGTGCGGTGTCAGCAGGTACCAGTACCCGACGAACATCAGGCCGGTCAGGGTCATGTGCTCCACCAGGATAAGCCCGCACCTCGTGCTGGAGCTGTTCGAGGCCGGGGCGGACGGTGTGCTCCTGGGAGGCTGCCACATAGGCGACTGTCACTACATCACGGGGAACTACTACACGGAGAAGCGCGTCAGGCTGATGAAGAGGCTGCTCGAGGACGCGGGGATAGAGCCTGAGAGGCTCCGGCTGGAATGGGTCTCCGCCTCTGAGGGTGAGAAGTTCTCCAAGGTGGTCACGGAGTTCACGGAGCAGGTGAGGAGGCTCGGCCCGAGCAAGGTCAAGAAGGACCAGCTCGCCAAGGTGCGGGTGGCGGCGGCCGACGAAGCCTCTGAGACCTTCAGGTTGAAGGCGCTCGTGGGCAAGGAGCTGAACCTCGAGACCAAGGGGAACGTGTACAACAACAAGCTCGACAGGGCGGAGCTGGAGAAGCTCATCGATGCGGCCGCCAGGGACGAGTTCGAGAGGGCGCTCATACTCGAGCTGGCGAAGGAGAGGCCGCGGTCCGTCAAGGAGCTGGGGAAGATCATGCAGGTGCCCACGGACAAGGTCCTGAGACACATCGTCGTGCTGAGGCAGAAGAACCTCATCGCGATGGATCATCCGGAGGGCTTCACGCCGACCTACAGGACGATAGTGATAGGGGGTGAGCAGTGATGGCAGCGACCGACAAGATAGGCGCGGTCATGATAGTCGGTGGAGGGATATCCGGCATGCAGTCCGCGCTGGACCTGGCAGACTCCGGATACAAGGTGTACCTGATCGAGAAGCAGCCGAGCATAGGCGGGACCATGGCGCAGCTCGACAAGACCTTCCCAACGAACGACTGCGCCATGTGCATCATGGCGCCCAAGCTCGTGGCCACGGGCAGGCACCACAACATCGAGCTCATCACTAACGCCGAGGTCGCGATAGTCGACGGCGAGGCAGGGAACTTCAGCGTCACCGTGAAGCAGAAGGCCTTCAGAGTGGACCCGAAAAAGTGCACTGGCTGCGGCAGCTGCGCTCAGAAGTGCCCCATCGAGACGACAAACGAGTACGACGAGCATACGAAGACCCGTAAGGCGATCTACGTCCGCTACCCGCAGGCCGTGCCGCTCGTGTACTCCATCGATCCCGACAGGTGCATCGGGTGCGGCATATGCGCCGAGGAGTGCAAGGCCAAGGCCGTGGACTACGACCAGAAGGAGAAGGTGCTCGAGATCAAGGTCGGGTCGATCATACTCTCCCCTGGGTTTGACGAGTTCAACGCTCGCCTGAAATCCGAGTACGGCTACGGCGTGTACAAGAACGTCGTGACGAGCATAGAGTTCGAGCGGATACTCTCCGCCACAGGGCCATACATGGGGACCGTTCTGAGGCCCTCGGACGGGGACATCCCTGAGAAGATAGCCTTCATACAGTGTGTCGGCTCCAGAGACGAGCACTGTGGGAACGAGTACTGCTCGAGCGTGTGCTGCATGTATTCCATCAAGGAGGCTGTCATCGCCAAGGAGCACGGCGGGAACATCAAGCCATCGATATTCTTCATGGACATGAGGGCCTTCGGCAAGGAGTTCGACGAGTACTACAGCCGCGCGGAGAAGGAGTACGGCGTCAGGTTCGTCCGCTCCAGGGTCGCGGCCATCAGCGAGGACCCGAGGACGAACGACCTGATAGTGAAGTACGTCGAGAACGGCGAGCCCAAGGAGGAGGTGTTCAACATGGTCGTGCTCGCGGTCGGGCTCAGGCCTCCTGCCGATGCCGAGGCCCTCAGCAGGATCATGAAGTTCAAGCTGAACGAGGACGGGTTCGCCTCGACGAGCGTGTTCGCCCCGGTGGAGACATCGAGGCCTGGGATATTCGTCAGCGGCGCGTTCTCCGCCCCGAAGGACATACCGATGACCGTCGCTGAGGCCTCAGGCGCCGCCGCGAAGGCAGGGACCGAGATAGCCGCTGCCAGGAACACCCTGGTCACGAAGAAGGAGTACCCGCCGGAGATCAACATCGAGGGGCAGGAGCCAAGGATAGGCGTGTTCGTGTGCCACTGTGGCATAAACATCGGGGGCGTGGTGAACGTGCCCGAGGTGATGGAGTACGCGAAGACCTTGCCCAACGTCGTTTACGCCGAGCAGAACCTGTACACGTGCTCTCAGGACACCCAGGAGAAGATCAAGGAGAAGGTCAAGGAGCTGAAGCTGAACCGCGTGGTGGTCGCCAGCTGCACGCCGAGGACTCACGAGCCGCTGTTCCAGAACACCATCCGGGAGGCGGGGCTGAACGCCTACCTCTTCGAGATGGCGAACATAAGGGACCAGTGCTCCTGGATACACATGCACGAGCCGAAGGCCGCCACGAAGAAGGCCAAGGACCTCGTCAGGATGGCCGTCGCGAAGGCGCGTCTGCTCGAACCTCTGGAGAACCTGACGCTGAAGGTCAACCAGTCAGCGCTGGTGCTCGGCGGCGGCGTCAGCGGCATGACCGCCGCGCTCGAACTAGCAAGGCAGGGCTTCAAGGTGCACCTGGTCGAGAAGGAGAAGGAGCTAGGTGGCAACGCGAGGAAGCTGCACTTCCTCCCGTCCGGCGACGACCCGGTTGCCTTCGCCAAGCAGCTCGACAGGCAGGTGACCTCTAACCCGAACATAACGGTCTACACGGGGGCGAGGGTGAAGTCCATCGACGGCTATGTCGGGAACTTCAAGACGACCCTCGAGAGCGGGGAGCAGCTTGAGCACGGTGTGGTGATAGTCGCCATCGGTGGCGAGGAATACAAGCCGAACGGCGAGTACCTCTACGGGAAGAACAAGAACGTGATGACGCTGCTCGAGTTCAAGGAGAAGCTGTCGAGTGGCCAGGCGAAGGGACACGAGTACGTGTTCATCCAGTGTGTAGGCTCCCGCGAGGACAAGCATCCGAACTGCTCACGCGTCTGCTGCACGGGCACGATGAGCGCAGCGAAGAAGATCAAGGAGCTGGACCCGAACGCGAAGGTCTACGTCCTGTACCGGGACATCAGGACCTACGGCTTCAGGGAGAAGTACTACAAGGAGGCCGCGAACGCTGGCGTGAAGTTCATCAGGTTCGAGGACGACCAGAAGCCCAAGGTCGAGGAGAAGAACGGCAAACTCGAGGTGACCGTCGAGGATGAGGACACCGGAAAGCTCGTGGTCCTGAAGCCCGACTACCTCGTGCTGGCGGCCGGGACGCGCCCGCAGGCGGATGCGGAGAAGCTCGCGCCCATGCTGAAGGTGCCCATGACCAAGGAGGGCTTCTTCCTGGAGGCGCATATGAAGCTCAGGCCTGTTGACTTCGCGACGGAAGGGGTGTACCTCGCCGGCCTGGCGCACGGCCCTAAGTTCATCGACGAGAGCATAGCCCAGGCCCTCGCGGCCGTGTCGAGGGCCACCACGGTCCTGTCGAAGACCGAGCTCGAGGCCGAGGGCATAGTCGCGAGCGTGGACGAGAAGCTGTGCGACGGCTGTGGCATATGCGTGCCCACGTGCGAGTACAGGGCGCTGGAGATCGTGCCGAACAAGGAGGACCCGAAGAAGAAGCTCGTCAGCGTCAACGTCGGGCTGTGCAAGGGCTGCGGAGCTTGCGTGGGCGCCTGCCCGGCTGGCGCGCTGACCCAGAAGGGCTTCAGGGACGCGCAGATCTACGCGATGATAGATGCCGCGCTCGAGGGCGAGACACCCAAGCAGGAGGTGAGGCAATGAGCTCAGAGGCCGCGCACAAGTCCGATGCCGGACACGGGGAGACGGGCGAGTGGGAGCCTAAGATACTGGTGTTCTGCTGCAACTGGTGCTCGTACGCCGGGGCGGACCTGGCTGGCGTGAGCAGGTTGCAGATGCCCCCGTACTTCCGCGTGATAAGGGTCATGTGCTCCGCCAGGGTCGACCCCGAGTTCGTCATGCGGGCGTTCCAGAAGGGTGCCGACGGCGTGCTCGTCGCGGGGTGCCACCCGGCAGACTGCCACTACATAGGCGGCAACTACAGGACGCGCAGGAGGATGGCGCTCATGAAGATGCTGATACAGCAGTTCGGGTTCGACCCCGACAGGCTGAGGCTCGAATGGATATCGGCAGGCGAGGGCGAGAAGTTCCAGAAGACCATAATCGAGTTCACCAACACCATCAAGGAGCTGGGCCCATCGCCCATCAAGGGAGGTGCGTGAGATGGCCGAGAAGATAAAGATCGCGCAGTACTGGGGCGCCGGGTGCGGAGGGTGCGACGTCGCGCTCCTGGACATAGACGCGAAGATACTCGATGTGCACGCGATAGCCGATGTCGTGTTCTGGCCGATCGGCTTCGACGGCAAGCTCCACGAGATAGAGAACATGCCCGACAAGTCGATCACCGTGAGCTTCTACAACGGCGCGATAAGGAACTCCGAGAACGAGCACATAGCCAAGGTCCTGAGGCAGAAGTCGGTCATCATGATAGCCTTCGGGTCGTGTGCGTGCTACGGAGGCACGCCCGGGCTCGCGAACGTGACCAACAGACAGGAGGTCTTCGAGACGGTGTACAAGCAGACGCCTTCCACCGACAACCCCGAGGGCGTGTTGCCCCAGCCGCGGGTGAAGGTCAAGGAGGGAGAGCTCGAGCTGCCCGAGTTCTGGGACACCGTCAAGACGCTCGACGAGGTCGTCGACGTCGACTACTTCATGCCGGGCTGTCCGCCCACGGTCAACCTGATCGCGATGGCGGTCGATGCGGTCGTCGCGCACGTCACGAAGGGCGCACCGCTGCCCCCGAAGGGGACGGTCATCGCGTCCGACAAGACGCTCTGCGACGAGTGCAAGAGGGAGAGGGTCGAGAAGGGCAGGAGGATCGAGAGGATCTACCAGGCCTACGAGATAAAGCCCGACCCGAAGAAGTGTCTGCTCGACCAGGGCATAATATGCCTGGGGCCGGCCACGAGGGCCGGGTGCGGCGCGATGTGCCCGAACGCGCAGATGCCCTGCAGGGGCTGCATGGGCCCGACGAAGGCCGTGACGGACCAGGGCGCGAGCATGCTGAGCGCGGTGTCGTCCCTGCTCAACATCACGGATTCGGAGTCAAAGTTAAGTGAGGAGCAGATAATGGAACTCATGATGCAGGTGAAGGACCCGTTGGGCACGTTCTACGCGTTCTCCCTGCCGAAGTCGCCTCTGAAGAGGACTGTGACGGAGCGCAAGAAGAGGAAGGGGTGAGCACCAGTGACAGGACCAGTGATCAACGACACGCCGACGAAGACAAAGGAGAAGAGGATAACGATAGACCCCATCACCAGGCTGGAGGGCCACGGGAAGATAGAGATCTTCCTGAACGATGCGGGCGATGTGGAGAACGCCTACCTCCAGATACCGGAGCTGAGGGGGTTCGAGAGGTTCTGCATAGGCAGGCACGTGATGGAGCTGCCCGTGCTCACGAACAGACTCTGCGGCGTCTGTCCAGCGGCGCACCACATGGCAAGCACGAAGGCGCTCGACGCGGTGTTCGACGCCGAGCCCACGCCCACGGCGAAGAAGCTGCGGGAGCTGTTCTACATGGGCCAGTACACGCACAGCCACATAGCCCACTTCTACGCGCTCGCTGCTCCGGACTTCGTCCTTGGCCCGGCCGCTCCCGCTAACAAGAGGAACGTCCTCGGCGTCGTGGACGCCGTAGGCGTTTCAATAGGTGCGGAGGTCATAAAGCACAGGTCCTACGGGCAGAAGATCCAGGAGATCGTCGGCGGGAGGGCCACGCACCCCGTGTTCGGGTTGCCAGGGGGCGTCTCGAAGCAGATAAGCGAGGAGGAGCGGGCACAGATGGAGGCCATGGCGAAGAGCTGCGTCGAGTTCGGCAAGTTCACCATCAAGCTCTTCCACGACGTGGTGCTCGGCAACAAGGACTACATGAACATCGTGCTCAACAAGGACGCGTACTACCTCGAGACCTACTACATGGGCATGGTCGACAAGAACAACAAGAGCAACTTCTACGACGGCGACGTGCGCGTGGTGGACCAGGCCGGCAAGGAGGTCGTGAGGTTCAAGCCGAGCGAATACCTGGACGTCATCGCCGAGCATGTGGAGCCATGGACCTACATGAAGATGCCCTACCTGAAGAAGGTTGGCTGGAAGGGGTTCGTGGACGGCGCCTCGAGCGGCATATACAGGGTCGGTCCGCTGGGCAGGATCAACGTCTGCACGGGCTACACCACGCCACTGGCGCAGAAGGAGTATGAGGTCTTCAAGAAGACGATGAAGGACCTGGGCGTCACGGGGCCCGCACACCACACCATGGCGTACCACTGGGCGCGCGTCATAGAGCTGCAGTACGCGGCCGAGCGCATGCTGGAGCTCGCGAGCGACAGGAGCATAACCAGCGACGACATCAGGGGGCCGTACAAGCAGCCGAAGGAGGGCGTGGGCATAGTCGAGGCCCCGAGGGGCACGCTGATACACCACTACGCCTCCGACAAGGACGGCCTGTGCACGAAGATAAACATGATCGTCGCGACGACGAACAACTACGCCGCGATCAACACCAGCGTAAGGCAGGCCGCGAAGGCGCTGATAAAGGGCGGGCACGTCTCGCCAGGTCTCCTGAACAAGGTGGAGATGGCCTTCAGGTGCTACGACCCGTGCAACTCCTGCGGCACGCACTCCCTGAGCGGCGGGCCGGCGCTGGAGATAGTCGTGCGCAGGAAGGACGGGTCTGTGCTCACGACCCAGAGAAACTTCTGAAGGCGTGCCGGGGGCCAGGGCCCTTCGAGTGTCTTTCCAGTCACGCTTAACTTCCCAGAGTCAGTTATCCATGACCGTGAAGGCGCTGGTGCTGGGCGTGGGCAACCCTATAAAGTCCGACGACGGCGTCGGTGTCCGCGTAGCCCGCTTGCTGAAAGAAAGGAGCATCCCGGGCGTCGATGTCGAGGAGCTCCCTGCCAGCGGACTCGAGCTCCTGGACTGCGTGCTCGGATACGACCTCGTGGTCGTGATCGATGCCATCCAGACCAAGGGCGGGCGTCCCGGGGACTTCTACGAGCTCGGAGAGGATGACTTCGAGAGGACTGTGCACGGGGCGTCCCCTCACGGGGTGAACATAGCCACCGCTTTGGCTCTTGGCAGGAGGATCGTGCCAGAGAGGATGCCCAAGAAGGTGGTGTTCGTCGCGGTGGAGGCTTCGGACCTCGTCAACGTGAGCGAGAAGCTCACGCCCGATGTCGAGGCCCAGGTGCCGAGAATAGTGGATTTCGTGGAGGACAAGGTCCGCGCCCTGCTCTCGAAAGGATGAGCGCGCTCTCGAAATCCAAGGGGTTCAGCATATCCTCGGGACCGGGTCTCCCACGGGTGGCTCGATAACTCGCTTGCCACCCGTGTGCGTGACCATCATCACGCCCTGTATGTCCCTCGTGGCCTCGCCTATGATCCGTGCCCCCCGGCCCTCAGGAGTGGTCCTGAGCGCTGCCAGAACCGCCTCAGCCATCTCGGGAACGACCGCGAGCACGGCCTTCCCCTCGTTCCCTATCTCGAGAGGGTCGATGCCGAGCATCTCGCATGCCGAGAGCACGGGCCCGTCTATGGGAAGGTCCACTTCGCGTATCCTCATGCCGACCCTCGACTTGTCCGCCCACTCGTTGAGGAGGTTGGCCAGGCCGCCGCGCGTGGGGTCCTTCATGGCCACGATGCCACCCACCTTGAGGCACTCCGATATCATCCTGTTGAGCGGTGCCGCATCGCTCTTGATGGATGTCTCGAACCCGTAGCCCTCCCTGAAGGACAGCAGAGCGACGCCGTGGTTCCCGATGGGGCCCGAGACGATCATGACATCACCGTCGGCCACAGCCGAGTCGTTCGGCCAGCTCCACCTGAATTCCCTAGAAGACCTCACGACCTCGATGTTGTGGTCAAGGTATGGGGAGCGCCTGCCTATCCCGCTCGTGTTGATGAACAGACCGTCGGCCGCCCCCTTCTCGACCACCTTCGTGTCGCCTGTCACGATTTCGACCCCGGCCTCCCTCGCCGTGTCGTTCATGCTCCTCAGTATCCTGCGGAGGTCGTCTGTTAGGAACCCCTCCTGGATTATCATGGCGCACGATAGCGCAACTGGTTCCGCACCCATCACGGAAAGGTCATTGACCGTGCCCGCGACCGCCAGTCTGCCGATGTCGCCGCCGGGGAAGAACAGAGGCTTGACCGTGTAGGAATCAGTGGTGAAGGCGAGGCCGTTTACTATCGCAGAATCGTCCAGAGACGCCAGGGGTATCTCGCCGAAGTCGTGGTCGAGCTCCTTCAGCACGAACTCGCGGATGAACTCCTGCATCCGCTCCCCGCCTGCGCCGTGAGCGCTTGTTATCCTTTCCGCCATGTGCAGCCCCGGCCGCCCATTCGTAGCCAATGGCCGGTAATAACGCTTTTGGTGGCCAGGAACGGGCGCCATGGTGGCGGAAGGGATAGATAGGGATCTGTGGTTCCCGAATTCATGCTCTCAGGTATAGTCCTCTCGGGGGGCGCTAGCTCACGCATGGGCCGCGAGAAGGGACTGACGGAACTTGCGGGTAAACCCCTCGTAGGCATCGTAGCTGAAGTCCTGCTTCAGGTCGCGGATGAGGTGATAATCTCGGTCGCGAGAGGGATGACCAAGAAATACCTCCGGTTCGTGACCGCCAACGTGAGATTGGCAGAGGACAAGCACGAGGGGCTCGGCCCTATGGAGGGCCTGGTACGGTCGCTCACGATGTGCAAAGGAGAATACGCCGTGGTCGCGCCATGCGACGTGCCTTTCTTGCGCGTGGCAGTGTGCAGGACCGTTGCCGAGGCCGCCTCGGGCCACGACGGAGCGGTCCCGATAGTGCGCGGATTCGCGGAGCCGTTGCACGGAGCGTACCTGAGAAGAAGGGCGATCGAGGTCTTCGAAAGACATCTTGTGGAAGGCCGTCTCAAGCTCCAGGATGCATGTGCAGAGCTCGACTTGGTCGCGGTTCCGGAAGAGCGCATCAGGATGGCCGACCCGGTGCTTGACAGCTTCTGGAACCTGAACTCGGCCGAGGAACTCGGCAGGGCCGAGATAAGGTTTCGGAAGTCAGACTCTGGCACTATACCTTCTTGATGATCTTTGCGAAGCGTTCCTTGGCCTCCTCGATGTCGAGCGGCTCCAGGAAGTGCTCAGGAGTGGTATGCCTGAGGTAGTGGGCTCCGATCGATGCGACTATGAATCCCCCGAAGCAGTCGAAGAGAAGGTCTCTCATCGTGTCGTCAAGGCCGTACTGCATCCTCGAACCTAACAGCTGGTCTGTGGCGAACTCCATTATCTCCCATAGCACACCGAAGGCCATGGTGAACATGACCAGGAAGAACACCAGGAACCGCGGCGGAAGGTATATCGAGTCGACGTACTTGTCGATCGTCACTACGGCGACAAAACCCAGCATCGCGACGAGAGATGCAGAGAAGCCGTGAGTGATGTGGTCCCAGCCCGGAACGTCGTCGTAGAACCCGGAGAACCCTCCGACGACATGCAGGAACAGGGCGAGGACCACTAGGAAGTTCAGCTCCACTGGCAGGACGAGCTTCAGGTCTTTCCGTAGAATCGAGGGTACCTCGCTGACGAACAAAGATGCCACCGAGGCTGGGACCCAGGTGAGGTTTCCAGTCACGACGCCCGCGACTGCGACAGAGGCCATGCCTGCCTGCATCGCCCTGGACAGCAGTCTCAGCTTTTCTTCCATCCAGCCACCTCATATATGTGTATGAATCCGAGGGTCCTCTGCCTGCTCTCAGACATCGCTCGCAGGTAAAGGTCGTAAACGAACCCCATCACCAGGCCCCCTACGAGGCTCCAGGTCATGCTCTTCATAGCGTCAGTGTTGGTGCCGATGTGATTCGTGCCGTTCACGACATCGCCCACATACTCGCCCACGAACCAGAGCCCTGTGGCACCCAAAGTGAAGATTATCACGAAGAACACCGCGAAGGGCCTGTTCATCCTCAGATCGGTGTACATGTGCAACTCGACAGTCAGCAGGAACCCGAGAGTGGCGAGCGAGAATGCGAAAGCAACGGATGTGAAGTCGGACCACCAGGAGAGGCTCTCTGTCAGGGCCTTAGAGCCCTCGGAAATGTGCAGGAGAAGAGGGGCAGCCAGAAGCAAAGTCATCTCCCAGGGGAGGGCGTGGAAGGGATCCTTCAGAGACACGATTGGCAGGATGTACAGCGATATCGCGGTGATCCCGAAAACGATCCACAGCACATCGAATCTAACGGTAACGTACACCGTTGCGAAGAACAGTACCAAACTGGCTATCCAAGAGAGCTCTGCCTCGAGTATCTCTTCCGGCTTGCGCCCTCTCAAAGGACTCCTCCCTGAACTTGCAGTGCCTCCCAGACCGGTCACCAAGAAAGCCCCTAGCGAAGTGCTCCTATAAGCCAATGCGCTGAGAGCGGGTCTTGCGGTCCCTGTTCATCCGGTACTTGTCCTTCGGCGCACGAATCTCGAATCTCGCTCCTTTGCCGGGGATCCCCTTTTCCTGGATTGTTATGCCCGTGATACCGAGTATGGCGCGCGCCAGGAACAGACCGTAGCCCTTGTGCCTTCCCCTGCCAGCCTCGAAGATCAGTTCCTTGTGCTCGTTCGCTACGCCGACGCCGTCGTCTTCGTACACGAGCGTGAGACCTTCAGGGGTCTCATTGTAAGAAACCCTGATGGAACTCACCTTCCCTCCATGTCTGAGGGAGTTGTCGATAAGGTTGTGGAAGACCTTGTCCAGCAGAGGGTCGCAGTACAGTTCCAGACCTGCTACATCCTGCTCGAAGGTGATGCCCGCCATGCCAAGGCCGGTCATGCCGCGGTTGAGCGAACCCTCGACATCGATCCACGAAGCCCCACGGACGCCCATCTCCTGATAGTCTGCCGTGAACTCGAGCTGCGACCTTATTGTGTCGGCAGCATCCCTCATACGCTTGAGGTAGCCCTTCAGCGGCTCGGAATTGGCGCCCTGGGACGCGATATCAAGCCAGCCGTACAGCACGCTGAGCTGATTGAGCGCGTCGTGCCTCGTTATGCTCCCCATTAGCTGGAGTTTCTCATTGGCCTTCCTGAGAGCGTCCTCGTAGAGCCTGCTCTCGGAGACGTCCCTGACATACTCGATCACGCCCATCACCTGGCCGCTGGCCGGATCCCTTTGCGGGAACGTGTACAACTCGAGCCATCCCACGACATCCCTGTTCGGCCCCACCTTGGGCACCACGCTCCGAGCGACTGCGCCCGTCTTGATCGTGGCGGAAGTCGGGCAGGTATCACAGGGTTCGTTCCGCCCGTGATACGCCTCGTAGCATCTCTTACCGACGAGGGGCATCGCATGAGAGTACCACTGCTCCATCGCCCGATTGACCCGCACGATCCTCATGTCCGTGTCCAGCACGCTGATGCCATCCTGGATGCTGGAAAAGACCGACGAAAGGAACCTCTCGCTCTCGGCGACGGCCATCTCGGCCTTCTTCGCGGCCGTCACGTCGTGGAACACCCCTATGCTCTTCTTTGTGCCCGGTACCATGGACATGTTCGCCCTGACATCTAGGATCCGCCCGTCCTTCGCGATGAACCTGAATTCGTAGGAGCTCGGGGCCTTGCCAGGATCAGACCTCCTGAGCACGTGATAGCCTGCCATCCGCTGGACGTCCTCTGCGTGGACGAACTCGGGCCATCTATGTCCGATGATCTCCTCCTTCTTGTAGCCGGAGATCCTCTCGAACTCGGAGTTCACGAGCGATATGGTCATGTCGTCTTCTATTATAGCGGTCGCGGAGCCCGTGTTCTCGAAGAACGAACGGTATCTCTGCTCGCTCTCTTGCAGCTGCGCCTCGGCCCTCTTTTGGCTGACCAAAGCCATGAGCATCCTGGATATGGATAGCAGGAGATCGATGTCCTCACCAGACCACCTGCGGTTCGTGTCGCACTGGTCCAGGCCCAGAAAGCCGAACAGCGTGCCATCTGCAGAACGGAGTGGAACCGCGACCGTCGACTTGGCTCCCTGGGCGAGCAGCCTCTCCCTCTCAAGGTCGCTCGGAATATCCTCCACCCGTTCGAAGGATATCGCCTCACCCTTGCTGAGCCTCTCCATCCAGTAAGGGAATTGAGATTCCGGCAAGCGCTGAAGATTGTCCTTGTTAGCACGGACACCAGTGGCAACCCATTCGTGGGTGTTGCTCCATGTGCCCGTGGCGCTATCGTAACTGAACACATAAGCCCTTGAAGCGTCGAATCCGCCACCTACGATCCCCGTGCTCAGTCCCAAGATCTCGTCGACGCTGTCAAGACGCATACCCATCGAGGATATCTCGTTGAGCAGGCTCTCGTACCTCAGCCTCAGCTTCATCTTCTCTTCGTACTGTTTTCTCTCCGATATGTCGAAGGCCAGGCCTATGATCCCGACCACCTTCCCATCGGCATCCCTGACGGGGACCTTCCTGGTGGCAACCGTCACCTTCTCCCCGCCCCTGACCATCTGCTCCTCGCCCACATAGAGCTCCTTTCCCGTCGACAGGACCTTTTCATCGTCGCTCCTGTACTTCCTGGCTAGGTCCCTCGGGAAGAGGTCGAAATCTGTCTTGCCTGGGACTTGTTCCTTCGGGCATCCGACAGCCTCGCTGAAGGGCTGGTTGGCCATGACATACACGCCTTGGGCATCCTTGAAGAAGGCGTATCCTGGGAGGCTGTCCAACAGGGCGACGACGCTCCTGAGGTTCTTCTGGAGTGCCTCGGACACGAGCCTGCGCTCAGTGACATCCCTCGACACACCGTTGAGCGCGACTACCTCTCCGGACGGATCCAGGTCAGGCGTCAGCTGCATCTCTGTCCAGATGACCTTTCCGTCCTTACGGATCCATCGGATCGCTATCGGCTTGCTTGTGTCGAAGGGCGGGCGCAGCATGGCTTCCAGAAGGGCGCGGTCATCGGGATGCACGATCTTCAATCCGAGCTGGGGGTCGGCATAGTGCTCCTCAGGCGTGTAGCCCGTTATCTCGGTGGCTGACGGGCTGACATACTCGAAGCCAGGATTAGGCTTGAACCGATACCTGAAGACAAGATCTCTGGAGTTCTCAGCAAGGAGCCGGAAGAAGTCCTCTCTCTTCCCGGCAGCGTCATCTCCTCTGATCACATCAGGGACATCCGAGCCTATGCCCACGAAGCTGACAGGCTGTCCCCTCGCATCCAGCGGGGCGAATCGCCAGGACAGATCCAGCGGCCGACTATCTTTGCACCTCATCCGAAGCTTGATACGTCGCCTAGGCGGCTCAGCTTCTGTTCTCATCGCCTCCATCAGCCGCTTCACATCAGGACCGTCCGGCTTCGACGGCGTCAGCATGTCGGATATGTTCTTTCCGAGCAGCTCAGATACTGTCCATCCACTCGCCTTTGCCATCGCGTCGTTGACGTGTCTGATCACTCCATCGGAGTCGAAAAGAACGACCGGATTCGGAATCGCCTCGAGGATGGCCTTGAAGAGACCATCTGAATCAGTGCTAGATTCCTCGCGCTGCTTCTTGCCGCTCGTGCCGGACACGGACCTCCTCCGAGTCGACTTGGCTATCGACATCCAGGGTATAAAAGCTGAACACGGCACGATTGTGAGCGCTGAGGGGGAGATTTGAACTCCCGAGGCGCAAAGCGCCACGAGCTACCTGGCTGAAGCCAGAAGACTCCAGGCTCGCGCCTTACCGGTCTGGGCCACCTCAGCCTGGACACCATCAGAAGTGAGACCGTATTTAAGAATATCCCAGAGGATGAGACCGTCCAGCGGGTCACCGTCGTTCGCCCTTCATCATGGAACCTATCTCCTCCAGCAGCTCGACCCTTGTATCTCGGACCGTCGGTCGGAATCGCCGCGAAACGTCGATATCCGAGAGGTCGATCTGCGCCTCGACGACGTCCTCCTCGAGGTCCTTAGCACGGATGATCTCCTCACCGCGAGGGCTGAGCAGCACGCTGCCTCCGGAGAATACGAGGCTGCCGTGCACTCCTACCAGATTGCAGTACGCGACGAAGACGCCGTTCTCTATCGCACGCGCGGGCATGACGCGCCTGAAGAACGGCCTCGAAGTGGTCGGAGCGGCCGATATGTTGACAACGATCTGAGCGCCCATCAGCGTCTCGAGCTTCGCTAGCTCAGGGAAGAACATGTCGTAGCAGACCATCAGGCCTAGCTTGGCGTGAAGCCCCTCTCCCACGACTGCGCTCCTGCCCTCAGCGAAGAAGACCTTCTCCTCGAATGGCCCGAAAGTAGGCAGGTACATCTTGTCATACCTGAACAGCCTTCCCTTCCCACTGGCGAGCAGGCAGGAGTTGTAAACGAGTCCGGGCACCCTATCATCCCGCATCGGGCATCCGAAGATGATATCCTTCTTCGTTGTCTTGGCCAGCCGGAGGACCGACCTCACCGTCGGGCCGTTCATGGTCTCCGCCTGGCGAAAGAGGTCGTCCCTTGGGAGATAGCCCGTCAGGCTAAGCTCAGGGAAGATGACTATCTTCCCGCGGGTTCTCCTGACGATATCCCTCATCCGCCTGAGATTGCCTTCCTTGTCGTGCAGTTGACAGATGACCTGCGCGAGCGTTATAGTGACCTTCGACATTCAGACCCACAACCGGGTGCCGATACATTATGCTTTACGGAAGAGTGGTTCGGGCCCGTACCATAACTGCTATATCGGGACCGCCCCATTCAAGCGGCAATGATACTCCCTCAGCTGAAGGAGGGCACTGAGCAGATAGTCGAGAAGTTCCTCGCAGAGAAGCTGAGGAAGGTCGGGGCGAAGGGGTTTGTGCTCGGTGTGAGCGGCGGCATAGATTCGGCCGTCTGTCTTCGGCTGTGCGCGCGCGCAGTTAGTCCCAGAAAGGTGCTGGGGCTACTCATGCCCGAGAGGGAATCCCCCAAGCAGGACCTCGAGGACGCGAAGGAGTTGTGTGAGGTCGAGGGAGTGCCGCACAAAGTAATCGACATCACGGGCCCTGTCGAGTCGTTCGTCGAGGCACTCGACAGAAAACCCGACAAGAAATCGCTCGCGAACATCAAGGCACGGTGCAGGATGATTGTGCTCTATCACTTCGCGAACACGGAGCAGAGGCTAGTGGTGGGCACCAGCAACAAGAGCGAGTTGCTCGTGGGCTACTTCACGAAGTTCGGCGACGGCGGCGCCGACCTCGAGCCCATAGGGGACCTTTACAAGACCGAGGTCCGCCAGCTGGCCCGGGAGCTTGGCATCCCGAAGAAGATCGTCGACAAGGTCCCGAGCGCGGGACTCTGGGATGGTCAGACGGACGAGGGTGAAATGGGCATCTCCTACGAAAGGCTAGATGCCATACTCTTCGGCATAGAACTGGGGCTCGCCGACAAGGAGATAGCCGAGAGGGCGGAGACCACCACGAAAGAGGTGGCGAGGATAGCGCGTATGGTGAGGCTGTCCTCGCACAAGCGCAAGTTCCAGCCCGCCGCTAAGCTGGGATTCCGGACTCCTGGCCTAGATTGGCGCGAGGGGGACGAGGACATCTAGGGCTGCTCACGCTCACAGATACCTTTTGGAGATCGACATCCTGGCGGCCATCAGCGGGTCGACAACCTGGGATATCCTGAGGTTCGCCGCGACGCTGGCGAGCATGTAGGCCTCCTCAAAATCGACACCCCGAGCGTTCGAAATGAACCTTACGAGGTCGTGCGTCGCCTTCCTGGCCGCCTCATCGAGTGTCTTCGCGGCCGCAAAGGCAACCCACTCGGTCGGCGTTTCGATCATGGGCCTCTGAAGGACCAGCTCCTCGCTAACTGAGAGCTTTGCCGTCACTTCAGCGGGCACCTCGATGCCCGTGCCGCAGACCTCTCCATCGCCCATAGCTGCATGAACATCGCCAATTGCCAGCATCCCCCCGTCGACGAATGCGGGGAGATAGACCTTGGCGCCAGCCCTCACGTCCACGGTGTCCATGTTGCCGCCGTGGTCCCCGGGATAGAACGTCGGGACATCGCCGTCCGCCGGCGCTACGCCTATGACACCCACGTGCGGGTTGAGGTCGATCCACAGGTCTTCCGAGAACCTAGCCCTGCCATCCTTTATCTCGATGATCTTGGTCCTGGATCTCCTGACCTCCCTCCCAAGCTGTCCGAGCTCGGGAGAGCACATAATCACGCCCCTCCTCCCGCATCTGATCCCGTCAATAGAAACAATCAGCGTCTGCCCCCGGCGGAGACCCGTGACGGCTATAGGGCCTGTTGCGGGGTTGACCTTGTCCATCGAGAGGTCTTCGAAGAGAGTCCTGACACTTCTCACTAGGTTTGAGAAGGCATCCTTTGTTTCGATTACGATCCTGTCACCGTCATCAACGACACAAGCAGGTTTGTTCCTCTTAGAGAAGCTGCGTACAGTCCTGTTGGATCTCAGCCTCTTCACAGGCTCCACCCGATGGCGTGGCATATCATGTGGCCTGCGCATGTACTTTCTCCCTGGAGCAGGAGCCACCAAAGCTTTATGTAAACCCTTTCTTTTTGGTTGGAGCCACAATGCTCCCGTAGTGTAGTCCGGCCAATCATTCGAGCCTCTCGCGGCCGCTGCCCGCGGCAGGCCGGTGAAAGCTCGATACCCGGGTTCAAATCCCGGCGGGAGCACTCACTGCATCTCTAGCAGCTTCGTGAGCGGGTCGGCACTGTCCGGTTCCGAGCAATTACCTTGTAACCGCTATCGCCTCGGCCTATTTCTCTTGAGCCTCAGCCTCGACGAACGCACAAGGAGTACAGTGGCCAAGACCGAGACGATAACTGGGATCAGCGATCCGAACTCCGGGATCTCGACGTCGCGTACCTCAATCTGCATGGAGGTCTCGCCGACGAGACCGCCTCTATCCCTGACCTGGAGCCGGACTTCGTAGACCCCCGGAAGCAGGAACTGGTGACTAACGACCGGCGTTGACAGCCAGTCTGTGTCCCACTTGCCGTCGCCGTCCCAGTCCCATCTGAAAACCAACTCAGACGTCGGGTCCTGAGCGTCGCTCGACGGGGATGCGTCGAAGACGAACACCTTGGTTATGTTGCCCAGCGACGAATCCACGACGAACGATGCAATGGGAGGCGAGTTCGGCGGGGGGACCTCGTCGGAGAATGTCAGATACACAGCCGAGGATGAGTTCCAGAAATATGACACATATGCGGTTCCGCCTCTGATATCGTACCCGACGTCCATAACCCGCTTCCCATCAAGATCCCGCAGAGTGCCCTGGGAAATCGACAGGGTGCGCTCACCCTCCGCTACCGTGATGTCAGCAAGTATCCTCCCAGTAATGTTGAAGGCGAGTGTCACGGGCACACGCCAGTATCCGGCCGCTACAGGATCCGCCCTCGACACGCGATACGACGCCACCGTCGCGTTAGATTTCTGGAGGTCGAGCTCGACATCGGTCGACCACCTCCCGTACACGTAGCTCGCAACCTCGCCGTCCGTCGCCTTCCAATTCTCCCTGGAGAAGTTCGTCTTCGGGTCGCACATCCAGTTCAACAGGGCCTCGGCACTCTCACTGATGATGCCGTGGTTGTACACCCGCCGAACGCCTCCGTGCTCGGCGACCCAGAAGGTGAGGTTCCACTCGCCAACTGGTAGCGGGTAGTCTGTGTTGGGTCCGCGAGCCGCGTCCATCAGGTCCAGCGGAGAGAAGGGATACCATTGCGAGTAGGGAGCCGCCCAGCTCGCTCCTTCGGTCATGTCTGTCTGCACCCACCAGGAGCCCAGCAAAGACGCATTCCCCGGGGCCCCGTTGAAGAGGTTGCTCGAGACTCCCATGATACGCGTGCCCCTGGCATATTGCGCGAACACCTGGGCCCAGGAAGCGGAGTTGCCTGGCGACGCCAGCGAGATGTATGTGTCTCCAACACCGACGTATCTTGGGTCGTCCCACCTGCTGGCGAACTCGAACGACTTCTCCAGAACGGCATGTCCCTGGTCCGAGGATAGTACTGCCTCGTCCCAGAACTTGGTAGGCCACTGCTGGTAGTCGTGCGGATAGTGGATCGCTATCTCAGATTGTGTTCTCAGCAATGCATCAGAAGTGCCGCTAGGCCTGCTGACGAGTATGTAGCTCGTGGTCGGATGTGAGAACCTCAGGTATGTGTCGGCTGCCGTGGTAGCCGATGATGAATCATCCCTTCCAAAGACCGTGACCCAGTCCCAGCCGTTCCACCAGAGAGGCAGCGAAACACCCGTTCCCTCGAGATCTGGCATCACCGTTACAAGGATACGGTCGCTGATGGTGCTCCCGTCGACCTGGACGGTGTAGTTCACGGCATGGGCCCAGCCGACTCCGAGTGAAACAAACGCTTCGTATCTCTTCGCGGCCTGGTTGTATGTGGCTGACTGGCCACATATCTCAACCTTCGCATCATCGATTACGTCGCCGTCGGCCTCCTTGACTGTCAACCATGCCGGTTTGCCCTTGTACACGTATTCGTAGACCGGGTCGATGGTCACATCACGGCACATGAGGCCCCGATAGGATATCTCATCGAGCACCCAATAGCTGCACTGTGTGAACAAGGCCGAGGACACGAGCGATGTGTCGGTCTCAATTTGGATATAGATGGGGAAGTCCACATATGTCTTCAGTTCCGTCCTTTCTGAGCCGATGTACCCTAACTCTGTGTGGTAGAGGAGGGTCTGCAACGTGCCTTCCATTGCGGAGTAGCGGAACGACGCGATGTATCTGTCGGGCTTCATACCGTAGAGCGTGTCTGACAGCTCCGGTCGATCTATGCCCTCTCCCCGTCTGTTGGGACAAGCAGGCGCGATGTCGTCTGAGAATTCTGTCCAGTTCTTGGTGCGCACTTCATAGATGTAGGCCGCCTCCTTCCCCTCACCCGAGTCCCCCACCTGCAGACAGATGCCTCCAAGAGTTTCGTGGTTCGAGTTCAGGTATACCTTCAGGCCGACTTTGGATGCGGGCGAGCCGACCGCTCTGAAGGCAGATTCCTCCTTTGTTGCATAGAGCTCGAGAGATACGTTCCAGCCAAGGCCGTCGTACACGGCAACGGGCTCGTACGAAACCACGGCCATATTCGACAGTGACTTTCGAGAGAGCATGTGCAGTGCGCCCTGAAGCACGAGTGATTCCTCGTCGGTGTCGGCGTCAA
>JAWCKF010000008.1:0-60337 GCA_038852315.1 Thermoplasmata archaeon
GATACGGACGAAACAGGCGGCCAAGGTGTCCCTGACGGCGGAGTGGTGAGTGTTTGACGGCGCGAGACCCGGTCGGGTTCCTAAGGTCGGAGTACGAGCAACTCGTCGCAGAGGAACTGGACTGGAAACTTAGGGTGCTACAGGGGCCGAGCACGCCCAGGTGTGTCGTTGACGGCCGGAAGGTCATCATGCTGTGCTCGAACAACTACCTCAACATGAGCAACCACCCGAGGGTGAAGAGGGCCGCCATCGCAGCAATCGAGAGCCACGGGGCTGGCTCGGGCTCAGTCAGGCCGATAGCAGGCAACATGGATCTCCACATGGAGCTTGAGAGGCGGCTCGCGAGGTTCAAGGAGGCCGAGGCTTCACTGGTGTACCAGACCGGGTTCGCAGCCAACGCTGGCCTCATCCCACAGCTGGCTGACGAGGGCGACCTTATAGTCAGTGACGAGCTGAACCACGGGAGCATCATAGACGGGATCCGCCTGTCGAAGGCCGCCCGGGCGGTGTACCGGCACTGCGATGTGGATGATTTGGAATCAGTCCTGCTCAGGGCCGAGGAACACTCTCCCCCGTACAGGCGGATACTGATAGTCACCGACGGGGTGTTCAGCATGGACGGGGACATCGCCCCCTTGGACAGGATAGCCGCACTCGCGCGCGAGCACGGGGCGATGGTCTATGTGGACGACGCTCACGGCGAGGGCGTGCTGGGGGAGGGCGGCAGGGGCATAGTGTCGCACTACTCGCTCGGCAGGGGTGACGTCCATGTCGAGATGGGCACCTTCTCGAAGGCGTTCGGCGTAGTAGGCGGGCACGTCTCCGGCAGCAGGGACCTCATCAACTTCGCCTACAACAAGAGCAGGACGTGGCTTCTGAGCGGGTCGCACCCGCCCGCGGTCGCAGCGGCGTGCATAGCTGCCATCGATGTGCTCGAGACCGAACCGGAGCACGTGAAGAACCTCTGGGCGAACACCGAGTACTTCAGGAAGGGCATCAGGCAGCTGGGATTCGACACTGGGAAGAGCCAGACCCCAATAATCCCTGTCATGATGGGCGAGAGCGGCACGGCAAAGAGGTTCAGCTCGCGGTTGTTCGAGATGGGCGTCTTTGCCCTTCCGATAGTTTATCCGATGGTCGCAAGGGACAAGGCCAGGATAAGGACGATAATGAACGCAGCACACACGCGGGAGGACCTGGATGAGGCCCTCGCGGCGTTCGAGAGGATAGGCAGGGAGCTCGGAGTGATCTAGTCGAGTTCCTCCTCTTCCTGCTCGCCCTCCTTGTGCTCCGTCACGGATATCTTGAACTCCTCATTGGGAGTCAGAACCTCGAATATGATGGTGTCGACAACCCCCTTCTCCTTGATCGATTGTGCCGGCGGAAGCAGGTGGTACTTCTCAAAGAACTTCGCCAGCTGGTCTTTGCCGTCTTCAGACACCGCCTTCTTGATCACAGCCGGCTTCTTCCAGAAGGACGGGCCCAGCTTTGCTACGGTCCTGCGGCCGTCGATGTGGAGCACCACCTCCTCGGTGCCCTTCGTGAAGTATCTGTCGCGGGCGTGCAGAGGGACCTCGATGCCCCTCGTCCTGCTAGGCCCCTGCCAGACCGTGCACTCGAAGACGTCACCGGAGGCTGATTCAGCTGGCGCGACAGCCGTCCTCGGAGGGTATGTCAGTACGTGGCATGTCGGACAGAACATCTGGTCCGTCTCCCGCTTGCACCTGTTGCACACGCGCGTGAGCGTCACCTAGCTCCCCCTCGGTGTAATCGTTATGTGCACATGAAGGTTAGCTTCGCGGACCCGCCACTCTTGGGCATACGAGCGCTTGACCGCTGTCAGTGGCCGAACTCGGGCGACGAAAGCGCGGCGGAGATTGTTTGAAATCTTGCCTAGACGTTACCGAGGCCGAGGAGTCGATAACCATGCCGAAGGTGCTGATATGCTACTACTCCCGTTCCGGGAACACTAAGAGGATGGCCTACCTGATCCAGAAGGGCGTCATGGACGCCGGCGTCGATGTTGAGACGAGGGATGTCAGGAAGGTCAAAGTCGATGAGCTCCTGAAGTATGACGGCATCGTCATCGGGTCACCGACGTACTATGGCCACATGGCGGCCCCCGTCAAAGACCTACTGGACAGGAGCATAAAGCTCCACGGCAAGCTCCAGGACAAGGTGGGTGGCGCCTTCGCTTCGAGCGCAAACATCGGCGGGGGCAACGAGACGACGATAATGGGCATACTGCAGGCGCTTCTCATACACGGCATGGTTGTATGCGGCGATCACAGGGGCGACCACTATGGGCCAGTGTCGATCGAGAAGCCGAACAAGCGCGTGGAGACCGTGTGCGTGAGGTACGGCAGGCGCGTGGCCGAGCTCACTAAGAAACTGCACGGCTGAGGTCTGTTCTCCTCGTAGAGCCCTGAGCGCGCGGAAGAGTTCTGAGGATCACAAGCGAGTCAGATCCTCGTCCTCGTCCCTCTTCTTCTTAGCAGGCCTCATCTCCTTGGCCCTTTTCCTCGCTGGTGGCTCGGCCGCTTCTGGAGAATCCTCAGCCTCGGCCGGTTCCTCGCGATCGCGTCTTGCCTTCTCCTTCACCTCCACCGGTTCCCCGATGGGCGCGTTGCACCTGGGACATCTATCAGAGCCTCGGACGCACTCCCTGCAAAGGACAGCTTTACACTTGGGACACCTGGCTACCGCTATGCCTCCGTGGAACAGGCATCTCCTGCCGACAAGGTCGGATGGCACGTCCTTCGGAGGGGGGCCAGTCGTCCGCTGGGGCTGCACCACAACTCCGTGCTCGGGCCTCCGCCTCCTCTCGGTCTCACGCTCAGGGGAGAATCTATGGGGCCCCCTTTCAAAAACACCCTCAGGCTCCTCCTCAGGAGGCCTTCGCGCAGGATACCTCTCCAGGTGCTCCTCCGGAGGCATAGTCTTTCGCCTCGGAGCTGCGCGTCCGCCCCGCTCCATGGGCCCGGTCTCCTCGTAGGGTGAGTACTTGCCGTACCCCTCGCTGAGTATGGAGCTGACCTTTATCGAGGGCGTCTCAAAACCGCCTCCCTGGAACGTCTGTAGTATGGCGACCAGCTGCCGCGCCCTGTAGACGCCCACTCCGAGGTTCCTTACGACGCCCAGGACGTTCTTCTGGTCGTTCGGCAGGTCGAGCGCCTGCCTCAGCATGACCTCCGTGTGCTCGTCAGCAACCTTGGTGCTGAACTCGTGCGTCTCGACCGCGTGTATGTAGCTGAGTATCTTCTTGGCAGTCGATATCCTCAGCTCTGGGAAGTTGACAGTGATGTCGCAGAGCCTCAACCCGTGCGCCGCGAGGTCCCTCTTCTCCATCGTGTTGACGAGAACCTCCCTGGATACCTTCTCGTACTTCTCGAAGTCCTCTTTCGAAAGCCCCGACAGACTGATCTCCTCGCGAGCGTTGAGGAAGTTCAGGACGTCCCCGAGGAACGCGTACGGGATGCCGCACACCCTGAACGCCTCCTCCTTCGTCACAGGCCTGCCGTTCACGTACTCGAACTCCAGAACCGAGCGTGCGTATTCCTCGATCTTGTTCCTCCTGATATTCTCCTCGGCCGCCTTCCTGCCCTCGGCCGCGGCCTCGAAGTACGGGTCGATGCTGAGCGCGTGGTCGAAGCACCTCAGTGCCTGTTCGGGCCTGTTCAATCTGAGCAGGACCGATCCCTTGCTCTTCCACGCCTCCTTGTCGTTGGGATCGAGGCCTATCGCCCTGTCGTAGGAGCTCACCGCCTCCTCGAGCATCTCCTGTTTCTCCATGGCGAAGCCTTTGCTCATCCAGATCTTCGGGTTGGAGCTGTCGATCGTGAGAGCCTTGTCGAAGCACGCGTCCGCATCGCTGAACCTTTCGAGCTCGAGGTTGAGCAGGCCGAGCCGGTACCACACACCCTGATCTCCCTGATCCTGCTCAAGCGCCTTCGTGTACGACCTGATCGCCTCGTCCTTGTTTCCCTGCGCCTCGAAGGCCTTCGCCCTGCTTTTCCAGAGGTCCTTGTCGACTGAGCCGAGCCGGACCGCCTCGTCGAAGGTCCTTATCGCCTCCGGAATCCTGTTCAACTTGAGCAGAGCCATCCCTTCGTACTTCAGCGTCGACGTGTCCTGTGGTGCGAGCCTCCTGGCGTCCTCGAATGATTGAAGGCTCTCCTCGAACTTGCCGAGAGCAGCCAGCGCCCGACCGCGGTTCGTATGGAACTCCGCGAAGGTCGGCAGTATCTTGATTGCCCTCTCGAAGTCACCGAGGGCCTCTCCCAGCCTCCTGAGCTCGAGGTATGCCTTGCCCCGATTGTTGAGCACGTATGGCTGGTTCGGGTCCAACCGTATCGCCGCCTCTAGCGTCTCCGCTGCCTGTGCGGGTTGGCCCGACGAGAGGAGGAGCACCCCCTTCCTGTTCAACAGGAACACGTCCTTGCGGTCGAGGGCCAAAGCCTTGTCGTAGCTCTCGAGGGCCTCCTTCGTCCGACCGAGCCTGTCGAGCGCAGCTGCTCTGTCAGCCCAGGCGTTCTTGTTCTTGGGATTGATACGGAGTATCTGGTCGCAGACAGCCACAACGCTGTCCCACTCGTCCAACCCGATGAGTGCCATCTTCTTGAGTTCGAGCGTGTCGAGGTCGGCAGGGTCTATCTCGAGAGCTTTGTTGAAGGATGCGAGCGCATCGCTGTGCCTCTTCAAAAGCAGCAGAGCGCTGCCCCTGTCCACGAGCGCATCCTTGTCGTGCGGGCTCAGAGCGAGGATCTCCTCGCAGACGGAGACGACCTCGACGCTCCTCTTCAGCGATTTCAGCACGTCCTTCTTCGCGACTAGCAGAGGGAGCATCTTCGGTGAGGCCCTGAGCGCCTCCTCGTAAGCCGCAAGCGCGTCCTCCGGTCGTCCGAGCCTGACTAGCAGTTGGCCCTCCTTTGTCCTGAACTCCGGCACGCGCGAATCGAGCTTCACAGCCTCGCGCACGGATGCGAGAGCATCCTCGTACCTCTCGAGCCATTCGAGCGAAAGCGCCCTCTGGAACCACAGGACCGCGTCACGCGGGTCGGCCCGGACGGCGCGGTCGAAGGCCGCGAGCGCCTCCTCGTATCGCTCCAGCTCAACGAGAGACCTGCCGAGGTTGGCGAGGATCACCTTGTCGTCGGGAACGAACTCTGCTGCCTTCTGATATGCGGCGACAGCCTCCTCGAACTCCTTCGCCTGGAATGCGGCGTCACCCCTCAACCGCCACAAGATGTGGTCGGACGGAGCCACCCTGAGGCCTTGCCTCGCGAAGTCCATCGCATCCCTCGGCCGTCCGGTCCTGAGGTACATCGACGCGACGCTCTGGAATATGGTTGGGTTCTTCGGGTCGTGGCTGAGTGCAAGCTTGTAGGCAGCCACAGCGTCGTCGTACCTCTCCATGCGGTCGAGCGCAACGGCCCTGTCCAGGTATGCGGCCCTGTTCTTATCATCTGCGGCGATGATCCTGTCACAAGTGTGGACGACCATGTCGTCCTTCTGGAGGCGCTTGTAGGCTTCCTTCAGGGTCTCGAGGATAGGCAGCCGGTCAGGTGTCGCCTTCCAAGTCTTCTCCAGTACCTTCACTGCCTCCTGCACCCTATCCATCCTCATCAGGGCGAGGGCCTTGTCATGCATCGCCTGAAAGTCCCCCGGATCGAGCTCTATCATCTTGTCACACCAGAGCACGACGTCAGCGTTCCTGCCCAAGGCGACGAGTATGTCCTTCTTCAGCCTCATCGCATCCTTTTGGTTGGGCAACAGCGCGAGGGCGGCGTCCACGACAGGCAATGCCTGGTCATGTTTCGAGAGAGCTGCCAAGGATCTCGCCTTGTCGAGCACGGAGTCGCCGTCTCGGGGGTTTAGGTGTATGATGGTGTCGCAAACGCTGATTATGTCCTGATGCCTGCCGAGCTTCAGAAGTGTCTTCTTCTTGTTCGTCAGCGTGGAGATGTCCTGAGCGTCGATGGCCAGAGCCCTGTCGAACGATTCCAGAGCATCATCGTATTGCTGGAGCTCCTCCTGGACGACGCCGAGCTCGTTCCAGATGACCTTGTTCCCCGGGTCGAGCTGAGACGCCCGCTTGAAGCTGTTGAGCGCATCCTTCAGCCTGCCTAGCTTGTGCTCCATCCTTCCGATGTTGTCGAAGCAGTATGCATCCTCCGGGTCGATCTTCAGCGCGGCGCGAAGGGCGGCAATCGCCTCCTCCGGCTTTCCAGCGAGGTTCAATGCAGCTGCCTTGCCTATCCACAGCTCCTTGTCTTTCGGTTCGATCTCCAATGCACGGTCGTACAACTCTGACGCTTCGTCATACCTCTGCAGTCTAGTGAGCGCCGACGCCTTCTTCTTCATCGTGTCCAGGTCTTCTGGCGCGTGCGAGAGGATCTTGTCGTAATATGATATCTTGAGCGGGCTGAGCGCGACTGCCCGACTGTAGCTCTCGATGGCCCCTTTGACGTCTCCCACCGACTCCTGGGCCGACGCGAGCGCGGACCACATCTCGTCGGAGTCGGGAGCTGACGCGACCGCCGCCCTGAGCGATGCCAATGCATCATCCTTCCGGCCCAGGCTTAGCGACGCGAGGCCGTTCACCCTCATCCCCTGAACATTCCTGGGATCCAGCTGTAGCGCGACCTTGGCGACATCCTCCGCCTTCTGGAACTCCCCGAACTCGAGAAACATCCTGCCCATGCCAGAGAACACACCGGAGAATTCGTGTTTCATCTTGCCTATGAAGAGCATGTTCTCCCGGAGCATCAAGCGAGTCCTCTCGAGTTCGGCGGCGGCCTCGCTCCGCCTGCCGCTCTTGTCTAGAGAATCGACCCTGGACAGCTCTTTCCGAGCCCTCTCCAAGAGCTTTTTCTCCTTGTTCAGCAGCGTGTCCAGAAGACCCAAACGAACACACCTGGCTTGTTGCGACTTAATGAAGTTGTGCTCATAAAAGGGTTTGCCGCCCTCTGTTCGGCCCTGCGAACTCCGAACATCACGTGGGTAATCTGTCGTCGGACGAGGATTCGTGAAGCTTTGCCCGCGAATGAGAACGGTTCGCTAGGCCAGCTTCAGAAATCTCGAAGAGATTTCTCCGCACGGCTGCAGTGCTCGGTCAGACAAACAGCGCCTTGAAATGCGACCTTCTGGGAATCATTAAATATTAGACACGATTATATCGGCGAACAGCTGACAAATCGTCAGACAAACCCGTTGGGATGGGATGCGATGAAGCACAGGGATTCGGCGCGGAAGGCGACACGAAACGCCCAAGCAATCGAATGGGCGAGGACCCACACGCTCCAGGACCTGAGGGATCTCGCGAGCGAGATGTCGGATCTTGGAGAGGATGTCGAGGACATCACGCGGCTCCTGAGTGATCTGTCAGAGATGGATCGGAGCCTGCACGCCGACAGCGCGCTCCCTGAGGCGTGTGAGAACGAGACAGCGGAGATAGCAGCATAGGTGATTGAAATGAAACTGAGAAAGAACAAGAAGAAGGACAGCAAGACAACCCCGGATGACTTCGTGGACAACTACTCGCACAAGCAGGTCGTGGAGTTCCACCCGCACTGCTATGTCCAACAGCTGGCACTCGCCGAGGCAAAGCGCTTCGACGAGTTCTACGCCCTCGCGCACCACCCTGTGCTCGGAGAAGAAGAGGAGTCGGAGGCTTAGGCCATCCGGCAGAGATGCCACGATGGGTTGCACCGAAAAACTCTGCGGATGAAAGTGCAGGTGCCGGGATTCGAACCCGGGCCGTTGGCTTTCATCCCTCTCCGGTTTTCTATTGTGTTTTCATGGCGAGAGGCTGGAAGGCCAAAATCCTAACCAGCTAGATCACACCTGCACGGGCGTGATGAAGCAAGACCGCGCCTAAATAGGTTTTCTTCCGAAGTCAGATGCTCTCTCTTCAGGGCCGGCCGCAAGAGGAATCGTCGCCGAGAGTGATGCGTTAGATAAGCGGTAGTCGATTACGAATAGAGTGGGGTTTTGGAGGAGTGGCAGAGCCCCATTTCAAGGAGGGCTTTCTCAATGAAGGCGAGTCACGGAGGAGTCGGCCAAAGAGCGCTGCCAACAGTTCTGGCAATCATCCTGTCGTTGCTCTTCGCAGGGGCGGGAACCGCGATGCCATTGTGCGGTGCAGGCATCGGTGAGCGCGTGACTGGAGAGCTCGCACGCTTTTTGATGCCTAGGCATCCGGAACCGATTCCGGTCATGAATGCAAACGGCGGCTCGGCCCCTCCAATAGCCGACGCAGGTCCAGACGTGATAGCCAGGGCAGGAGAGCTAGTGAGCTTCGACGGCACGTGCTCGTTCGACGAGGATTCGACCATTGTTAGTTACCAGTGGATGCTGTATGACGGAGGATGGGTTCTCCTATCTGGATCGACGCCTCAGTATAGGTTCGAGGGCGCAACCGTAGCTCCAATCGAAGTCACATTGATGGTGACCGATGAATTTGGAAGCGTTGGCTACGACTACATGACAGTGACTGTCTGGCCGAACCCAGTGGTCGTAGCGAAGACATCGCCCTATGCGATGGCCGGGACGAAGACTTGGTCGTATGCAACGCCAGATGACGGTTCGTGGGACCTGCAGATCGAGAACCATGGCCTCCATTCAGTCATTCTGTATGTTGTGCAGAGGTCGGGAGGTACCGGTATGAGGGTCCTTGCTACGACGATCAACTTCGTCAACGCGGGCGCCTATCCGTCAGGCGTTGTTCGCACACCCACGATTCCGATGGTCTCTGGGTGGTACTATCAGGTCACGGCCACGCCTCTAGGCGCATACGGGGCATATGCCGTGTTCGACATCGAGTATGCCTCCTCAAACATTGCTCCCATCGCCGCATTCAGCGTCACGGTCGATGATCTGAATGTGTCCGTCGATGCAAGCGCGAGCTACGACCCAGACATGGAGCCTATCATGTACGCCTGGGATTGGGGTGATGGGACGAACAAAGCCTCGGGCGCGACCGCGAGCCACACTTACTCATCCGCGGGAGAGTACCGTATCACATTGGCGGTCAGGGATGAGGCAGGTCTGAGAAACTCCGAGTCACAGGTCGTCATGGTCCCCCCGCCGGCGATCGACAGAATCTACCTCATATACGACCTATTCCAGCAGCCGTGGGGGCAGTGGTGGTGGTGGAGGTATCCGGCATTTGGGACCGACATCATACTCAACAACACGCCAGGAAACTACACTATGCTGTACAACCCTGACCTTATGGGGTACGAGGGAATCATCTACGCGCCGTACAGGATGAACGTCACGGCGCTCAACATGACCAACCTCAATGTCGGCCATCCTGAATTCATGCCGGTCGCTGGAAGCCCGGTTGAAGGCGCACAAGTCTCGCTGGACATCTACTTCGAATATCTGTACTGGGAATGGTGGAACTCCACATGGAGGAGGGCTTGGGGCTTCCCAGATTACATCATGCAGGGACAGATGCATGACGGATGGTATCTGGGTGTAACCATCGGAGCGACGATGAACAGAGAAGCGGCCGAATCCTGGCTGGGCCTTCCCATCGGCGCCGATGCGAGCGATTGGTGGTCTCTGAACAACGCATCATACACAGAGTACTGGCTCGATTGGATCAACTATGAGGGCAACGTTCGACTAGACATATGGGCAGGCTATGAATGGCCGTATGCGGATCTCGGCACCAAGATGAGGTTGATTGAACTTCCCAACGGAGACGTGAGGCTGGAGATAGGCCATATCAGCTGGGGCTACGAGATATTGATGACTCGATGGCTGACTGAAGCGACGGTGATAGACCACGAGCCCCATTGGGAAGATTTCACACTTCGCGCCGAGTACACTGACAAAGCCGCTTGGGTGACACTGGACGGCGTTTGCCAGTACAGCCTCCACGCCGTCAAGCAGAATGCCAGTTTCTACGATTCACGTTATCCGTTGAATCCCCTTCCGGGGGCGTGGGTCTGGGAACCGCTCAAGGCAGACTATGTTGAATCCTGGAACACCCCAGGTGGATTGCACAAGTCTCAATACGACCCGTGGTCTTACCAGAATGGCGTGTTGTATCAGAGCTGGAATGCTGGAAACCCAAGCTTCGCGGATCGGGTCGCATACGATTGGGCGCCAAGCTGGTTCAATCTCTCCAGGACGGAGATGCTGATCATCCAACTCCCGAGGCACAATCAGGTCATAGGATACCTTGCGAACAAGGCTCCGCCAGACGCAATAAGGAATCTCGTCCTAGGCAACAAGTCATACTACGAGAGCATAACAATCCACGGAGAGATGGAGCTGGGATTCTACATCAGCAACTACTACGGTGGAGGTGCGGACCTGGCTTCGATGTACGATCCGGTCACCAAGCGGCTCGAGATACGGGGCCCGTGGGACTTCGACAACTGGAGGTGGCCCAACGGAGCCATCTACCACGGGGCGCCGTGGATAGAGTTCAACATCGTGACTTGACAGAGGATGCGCACAGTCGCCTGGAAGGGGTCGTGGGTGCCATGGCGGCGGGGGGCCGCGCAGCCTTCTAGCCTGACCGCGCCTGAGGAATCCGCAGTCCTCACAGTGTAGCTCCGCACGCATCACATCTGAGAGCGTCAGGTGCGTTCAGAGAGCCGCAGTACCTGCACTTGACCTTGACAGCGGTATTCTCCTGCATCATCAGGACTTCCTTTCTGCCGCCTCTCAGAATCAGATAACCCATCAGAACCAGGAACACGCCTATCGCGGCAAGTATCGCGGCGCCGATCCAAAGCCCGAGGAAGATTGGCAGGAATGTCATGAAGAACATCATGAACGCAAGCCCAAAGCATATCATCGCGTGGCCGCTCGGATCGGGTTCCTGCGTCTTCTGCGCAACCTGTTCCTTAGGGACGCTCTTCGGAGGAGGGATCTCCTTCCCGCAGCTGAGGCAGAACCTGGAGACATCGGGGACCTCGGCACCGCAGTTCACGCACCTCAAGATAATCCTCTCCCGTGAGACTACGCGCTGAAGGTCTCTTATGGGCTACCACGCGGTTATCAGTGGTGATACTGTGACGGCGTGGAAAGGGCAGAGGAGGCTGACCTGGCTCCCCGGACAGTTTCTGGTCATGAGAAAGGTAATAACGGCCGCCGTCGCATTTACGATTCGCTCATGGACCTCATTGACGAGATAGAGCGCGTCGTCAGCGAGACCTCGAGAAAGCTCCTTCAGGTCGCGGTACCGCCTGTCAAGTACTGGCTGCTCGTGGACACGCTGGGGTTCGACCATGACGATCCGCTCGTGCGCCGGACAGTCGAGGAGTGCAAAGTCTGGCCTCCTCGCGTCAAGATCCTTGAGACCCTCCGCCCCGACGGCACCTGGCCCATATCGAAGGCCAGGAAGATGGCGGAGGACGCAGGACCGGGCCCACCGGTCGGCTGGACCTACATCACGATGCTCCGAAACCTCCAGCTCCTTGAGGACATGTACACCGACAGGAGCGAGGGCTACATCTCTGCTGCCCTGGAGAAGATCTTGAGCTGGCAGACAGATGAGGGCTACATACTCGGGCCCGAGCACGACATCTTCCCGCTCCCGCACTACAACGCGTACGCGGTCCGCAACTTGTTCATATATGGGATGGGCGACGATCCGCGGGTCCGCAAGCTTGCCGATTGGCTGCTCAGCATGCAAAGGCATGACGGTGGCTGGTCCGTGCCGTACAAGATGGACGTGAAGTACCTCCCGCAGTACAGGCGGATGCACATGCACGATTTCATGGAGCTTGTGAGGAAGGGCGAAACCCCTGAATCCGACCCGAAGGGCTTCCGCGAGATACCCAGCTGCATCTGGACGACAGTGATGGTTGTTCGAGGGCTAGCAAGGAGCGAAAGATATCGCCGCATGCCTCAGGTCCGAAGGGGTGCGGACTTCTTCTTGGATAGATTCTTCCAGAGGAACTACCACGAGTCCTACTACCGTTCTGAGAAGAACTGGACCAGGCTCGTCTATCCACCATACATACCGAGCGGGATCATCGCGCTCTACATCCTCACGATACTCGGGTACGGCCCGAGCGATGAGCGCATGGAGAAGCCCATCAGATGGCTCTTGAGCGCAAGGCACTCAGACGGCTTCTGGTGGCAGGCAGACAGGCCGTACACGCAGAAGGACCAGTGGATTACGGGCTTCGCCGTGGACATCCTGAACAGATACGCGAAGAATCGATAGCGGGTCGCTCCCAGAAAGCGGATTCAAGGATATTGCCTTCTTCCGCGAAGTCTTCCGCGGTCAGGCTATCTCTGAGGGCGCGCCGAGCTCGGAAGCAGCGCTGAGAACCTAGAGGTCACAGGGACGGTTGAGCGGGAGCGGTGCTGCCACCAGAAGTTCCTGGCAGCGAAGACAGATATGAGAGTGCCCAGCATCGCAATCAAGACCCCCGGCCCCAAAGCGTAGCCTGACCCGTAGAAGTAAGAATCCAGGTCCGGCCAAACATCGAGCGTGCCGAAGCGAGAGGTCGCGGCTGCAATGAAGCCGACCAGCCCTATCACCTGAGGGATGACCCCGAAGCGGTGGACGATAGAAACGATCGCACCGACCAAGAAGAGCAGCAGCACTGCTGTGAACTCCGACACTTGGATCAAGTCTAAGAGCCGCCAAGGTCCGAGAATCCAGTGGCCGCCAATCCCGACCGTGTATGGGTAGTGAATGGGCCCCGTCCTGATCACCCACGGAGGGAATATCGAGAGAAGACAAAGGAGTCCTCCTGCGAGGGCAGCCCCATCCCCGACCCTGCTCGGCCTGATCATGAGTGCCCTCGAGACCGAAACCAAGATTTCCTTCGCTTTCGTCAGGGCCACCCGAAGCACCATGGTTCTTATCTAATCCTAGCAATATAGACCTTTTGCCAGTCCAACCTTCCTGCTTCAGAACGAGCAGCTAGTGGCGGAAAAAGTGGGGTAGGCCGGATTGCGTCTCGAAGTGTCTGGCTCATGTGTCAATCTGCACGGATTGAGCTTGCAGGGGCTTCCGTGCCTGCCAAGCGTCCTTGACTAGGGAGAATGCCGATTCCGACCTGATCCGGGCGTAGTAACGCTCCGTGGTGTTGCTCGAAGTGTGCCGAAGCACCTTGGATATGGCCTCTATCGGTGCTCCCGCGTCCTTGCAGGACTGCGCAAGGGTCGGCCTGAAATCCTTCCATCGAAATCTCGTTCCAGAGGCCAGCTCGACCTGCCTCTTCAGCTTGGACCACATCGGTCGGGACCAGTATCCGACCCTCCCCTGCTTGGAGACAAAGGGGAAGAGGGCCTCGTGATGAAGTCCCATTCGCCCCAGGATCTCAGCCCGTCGAGTCAGGTACCCGCTCAGGATATGCTCACATCCAGGCATGATTGGAGCGACCTCCGTCCCATCAGTCCACCTGTTCAAGCCCTTGGGAGAGCTGACGCATATCTCTCCTCGCTGTAAGTCCAGGTCCTTGACCTTGGCGAGTCGCGTCCCAGCCCCTTTCAGGCCAAGCTTCTCGATCACGGCCTTCTCGAACGCCTTCCCGGCGGCTCTGTTCGCACCGATCCCCGCCTTACCGAGCCTTCCAACCGCCTTCAGCCCCTTCAGCTGCTTCAGGCCGGGAACGAGGCTCAGGGCGCACATCCCGACGGTCGCCCAGTCCCCCGTCGAGATGGCCTTCAGCATGTCGACGAACGTGCCGTCTATGACGCAGCTGACAAGGATGCCCCCGATGCCGGGTATGGCTACGGAGGCCGCGATGCTCAGGCCGATAACTATCTACTGCTTCAGGCCGGGGTCGAGGTTGTCTCATGCCTCCTTGATCGCAACGCATCCCGCGACGACTGCGTTCGCCACATGCTCGCAGGCGCTCTTGATGTCAAGCATGAGCTGCCCGCTGTATTCATTGACCTGAGGACGTGGGCAGACGCACAACCCCATACCAAAGGCAAGCCCACACCGCATTTCGAGACATCAGGTTCCTGCACATGCTCTACACAGAGCGCAGGCATTTGCATCCAAAAGAAGGAATAAAAAGGGGTTTCGAGTGCATCCTCCAGTTTTCAATCCTGCAAGATTGACGAAAAGCCAGTAGATCGAAAGTGGGGTAGGCCGGATTTGAACCGACGGTCACGTGGTCCCGAACCACGGATCATACCAAGCTAGACCACTACCCCGCTCGTCGGGACAATGAGGAGAAAGAAAGCCGTCCTATTAATTGTAGTCGTCGTGCCCGGACCCAAATCCGGGCGATGGCCCTGTCAGCTCAGGGCAATCGAATGCTGCGAACTCCCCTGTCGTCTTTCACAAACGCACGGGAGTGGGAGCGGACCCCGAGAGCGCATCCGCACCAGGCTTCCTGAATCGTCTTTTGCCGATGATGATGTACGGCAAACTATAAGTACGCACATTCCTCTCCTCTGGACATGCGAGACCAGGTCAGGGAGAAGATCGCGGGCGAGATATGCCTCTCTGAGGAGCCTGGGAAGACCATCAGGAAATGGCGGGAGCAGTTCAAGATATCACAACAGGAGCTATCGAAGCACCTCGGGGTTTCTCCCTCGGTCATCAGTGACTACGAGGCCGGCCGTCGTAAGTCTCCAGGCATCGCGACCGTCAGGAAGATCGTTGACGCTTTCCTGGAGATAGACGAGCGCACGGGAGGCAGCGTTCTCAAGCAGTACTCCCTGGCCGCAAAAACTGACTCCATAATCTCGATCAAGGAGTTCGCCGTGGAGGTGCTTGCCTCCGATCTCGTGAAGAAGATAGAGGGTGAGAACCTCACCCCGGCAATGTCGCTGGAGAGGCACATCCACGGTTACACTGTGATCGACAGTCTGAGAGCCATAACCTCGCTCAGCTCATTCGATTACCTCAAGATATACGGCTGGAGCAGCCAGAGGGCTCTGGTCTTCACGGGTGTCAGGTTCGGGCGGTCTCCCATGATCGCCATAAGGGCGCACCCGCTCAAGCCAGCACTAGTAGTGTACCAGAAGCCAGAGCACGTCGACGAGCTAGCTATCAGGCTCGCAGAGCTCGAGGGGATTCCGCTCATCCGTTCGGACCTCGCCATAGCTGACCTCGTCGAGAGGCTCCAGAGGCTGGGCTAGATGGGAGGTTGTGTGGGATGAAGGTCGGAATCGTAAGCTACGGAGCGTATGTGCCAAGGTACAGGATAACTCCGGAGGAGATAGGGAAGGTCTGGGGAGTCGACGGCAAGGCGATGAGCAAGGGCCTCATGATCAACTGCAAGTCGGTACCAGGGCCTGACGAGGACACGATAACGATATCGGTCGAGGCCGCGAGGAACATGATGAGGAGGTGTTCCGTGAACCCGGCGGAGATAGGAGCCATATATGTCGGCTCTGAGTCTCACCCTTATGCGGTCAAACCGAGCGGGACCGTGGTGGCCGAGGCCATAGGGGCCGCGCCCCACCTGACCGTCGCTGACTACGAGTTCGCCTGCAAGGCAGGGACAGCCGCGATACAGACCTGCATGGGCCTGGTCGGGTCTGGCATGGTGAAGTACGGTGTCGCCATAGGTGCAGACACGTCGCAAGGCGCTCCAGGAGACGCACTGGAGTACTCCGCATCCGCAGGAGGGGCCGCGTTCATGATAGGCGCTCAGAACATCATAGCATCCATCGACCTGACGTACTCTTTCACCACAGACACGCCTGACTTCTGGAGACGCGAGGGCCAGATGTATCCCAGGCACGGGGGCAGGTTCACGGGGGAACCCGCATACTTCAAGCACATCATAAACGGGGGGAAGGGGCTCATGGAGCGCGCGGGAACCACCGCGAAGGACTACACGTACGCCGTGTTCCACCAGCCCAATGGGAAGTTCCCCACCAGGGCGGCGAAGCAGCTGGGCTTCTCCGAGGCGCAGATCAAGACCGGTCTGCTCGCGCCCATCATAGGCAACACATACTCGGGTGCCGTGCCGCTGGGCCTCGCAGCCATACTTGACGAGGCGAAGCCGGGGGACAGGATACTCGCGGTGGCCTATGGCTCGGGTGCGGGCTCTGACGCGTTCGACATAACCGTAACCGACGGCATCGAGTCGTTTCCAAGGGGCAGGGCTCCGACTGTGAAGGAGCTCAACGAGAACCTGAGCTTCCTCGACTATGCGACCTACGCCAAGTTCAGGGGCAAGATACATCTCGGAGGTGAATGACCGTGAGGCGAGTTGCCGTGATAGGCGTCGGAGACACCGAGTTCGGGGAGCTCTGGGACAGCTCTTTCCGAGAGCTCGGGATAAGGGCCGGTCTGGCCGCTGTCGCTGACGCGAACATCGGCTCGGAGCAGATAGACGCGATCTATGTCGGGAACATGTCCGCTGGGAGGTTCATCGAGCAGGAGCACATAGGCGCCCTGATAGCAGACTATGCTGGCCTCGCGAAATACAACATCCCCGCGACGCGCGTCGAGGCTGCCGGCGCGTCCGGGGGTCTCGCTCTCAGGCAGGGCTTCATCGCCGTCGCATCCGGCCTGCACGACATAGTCGTGGTGGGAGGCGCTGAGAAGATGACGGACGTGAGCGACGAGGAGTCGGCCATGATACAGTCCTCGGCGGCCGACCAGGAGTGGGAGACCGTCCTTGGCGCGACGTTCCCGTCCCTCTACGCTCTGATAGCAAGGCGTCACATGCACGAGTACGGCACCACTAGGGAGCAGCTGGCGGACGTGGCGGTGAAGAACCACAAGCACGGTGCAATGAACCCGAAGGCCCAGTTCCAGAGGGAGATAACAAGAGAGACGGTGCTGTCGTCGCCGATGGTCTCGTCGCCCCTGAGGATGTTCGACTGCGCCCCCAGCTCGGACGGTGCCGCAGCGGTGGTACTCTGCCCGCTCGACATGGCGAAGAAGTACACCGACGTGCCGGTCGAGATAGTCGGCTCGGGCCAGGCGAGCGATTCGCTGGCCCTGCATCATCGGAAGGACATATGCACCATGGATGCGACAAGGATGGCTGCGAAGCGCGCGTTCGAGATGGCAAACATGACCCAAAGGGACGTGGATGTGGCAGAGGTGCACGACAACTTCACCATCAGCGAGATACTCGCCATAGAGGATCTGGGCTTCTTCAAGAAGGGCGAGGGCGGGAAGGCCACGGAGGCAGGCCTCACCGGCATCGAGGGCGAGGTGGCGGTCAACACCTCTGGCGGCCTCAAGGCGAGGGGGGACCCCATAGGAGCAACGGGGCTGGCACAGGTGGTCGAGATAGTCACGCAGCTCAGGGGCAAGGCCGGCAAGAGGCAGGTGAAAGACGCCGAGGTCGGCCTGACGCACAACGTCGGCGGCACGGGCGCGACAGCGGTCGTGCACCTGTTCAGGAGGGTGTGAGATGGCGACAGCACCGAGGTTCTGGCGGGAGAATCCGAGCAGGTACAACCTCGTGGGCTTCAAGTGCAACAGCTGTGGGAGGCACTACTTCCCCAGAAGGGCCATCTGCCCGGTGTGCCACAGGAAGAGCGTCGGAAAGATAGAGGAGGCGAAGCTGAAAGGCACGGGCAAGGTCTTCTCGTTCACCGAGGTTCACGACGGCCTCGAGGAGTTGGCAGTGCAGAAGCCATACCTGCTGGCCATGGTTGAGCTTGACGAGGGTCCCAGGGTCACTGGCCAGGTAATAGACTGCGATCCCTCCGAGCTCAAGATAGGCACGCCCGTCAGGGCGGTCCTGAGGAAGCTGAGCGAGGAGGGCCCTTCAGGCGTCATACACTACGGATACAAGTTCGTCCCGGTCAAGGAGAAAGCTCCTTAAGCCCCGTAGGCGTCTCACGGTGGCGAGTGAGAGCGCACTCGGCGGTATCTGGATGACCGAATCAAGAGATCGCGCTAGACGCATCGTCAGCATCGATGGAGAGAGCCTCACCATAGAAGATGTCGTCAGAGTCTCCCGGGAGGGCGCGAAGGTCGAGTTGTCGGAAGATGCGAGAAACAAGATGGCCGCGGCCAGGGACGCCCTGATGGCTCTAGTGGCGAGCGGGCGTACGATATATGCAGTCAATACGGGCGTCGGGGAGTTCGTTGATGTCAGGATACATCCCGACGAGATAAGGCAGCTCCAGGTCAACCTGCTCAGAAGCCACGCTTGCGGCGTAGGCGAGAGATTTCCCACCGAGGTCGTGAGGGCGATCATGCTGCTCCGCGCAAACGCTCTCGCGAAGGGCTATTCCGGCGTGAGGCCGGAGATCGTCGAGATGCTGTCCAAGATGCTCAACGCGAACATCGTGCCTGCCATCCCGAGACAGGGCTCTGTCGGGGCCAGCGGCGACCTCGCCATGCTCGCTCATCTGGGTCTGGTCATGATAGGCGAGGGCGAAGCGGATGCCGGCCGCGGCTTCGAGCCTGGCGGAGCAGCCCTCAGGCGAAAGCGCCTCAGCCCTGTAGAGCTGGAGGCGAAAGAGGCCATATCGCTCATCAACGGCACGCAGGCGATGACGGCGCTGGGCGTACTCGCCGTGCACGATGCGGCAGTGTTGGCTGACAACGCACAGATTGCTGGCGCCCTTTCGCTGGAGGCTCTCAAGGGCACATCCTCCGCCTTCGACCTCCGCATGTCCGACGTGAGGCCGCACCCAGGGCAGGCTAGGGTTTGTGAGAACATGCTCGCGCTCCTTGAAGGTAGCGAGATAATGGTGTCCCACCACGACTGCCCGAAGGTTCAGGACGCATACACGCTCCGCTGCATCCCACAGGTGATGGGTGCGAGTATCGAAGCTATCTGGTATGCGCGGCGGGTTCTAGAGATAGAAATCAACTCGGCCACCGACAACCCCCTCTTCTTCCCCGAGGACGGCCGCGCCATCTCTGGAGGCAACTTCCACGGGCAGCCAGTCGCTCTCGCGATGGACTTCCTGGGGCTCGCAGTGCACGAGCTAGGCAGCTTTTCTGAAAGGCGCACAGCGCGCCTGGTCGACGAGAAGCTGAGCGCCCTCCCGCCGTTCCTCACCAGGCACGGGGGCGTCAACTCGGGCCTGATGGTCCCGCAGTACGTGGCTGCCTCCCTGGTGTCCGAGAACAAAGTCCTTGTTCATCCGGCATCCGCCGATTCGATACCCACCAGCGCGAACCAGGAGGACCACAACAGCATGGGCACTGTGGCTGCATGGAAGGCAAGGGAGATACTGGAGAACACGACCCGTGTAATCGCGATAGAGATGATAGCGGCCGCACAGGGCATCGACTTCATCCCGCTCAAGTCCAGCCCGGCGATCGAGGCCGTCAGGGGTGTCATCAGGTCCGAGGTCCATCATCTGGAGGAGGACCGCCCGCTCTCAGGCGACATCGAGAAGGTGGCTTCGATGATACGCGATGGGCGTCTCGTCAGGGCCGCAGGATCGGCCTGCGCGTTCAAGCGGACGTAATCAAAGACAAATACGGGCTTCTGCATCGGCCATCGTGCCAGGACGCAGAGGTGTCAGACATTGGAGGATCTCGCTGAACTAGCCATAGAGAAGGCCATGGGTGCGGGCGCTCAGTTCGCAGATTTGAGGATCGAAGAATCCACGAGCACCAGCATCCTCATCATGGATGGCAAGACTAAGACGATGTCGTCCTCCTCGGAGGAGGGCATCGGGATAAGGGCATTCTTCAAGGGCGCGTGGGGGTTCTCCTCGACGAACCTGCTCACGAAGTCGTCTGTGCGAGACGCTGCTGTTACGGCAGCCAAGATGGCGAAGTCCGCGCAGAAAAGAGCGAAGGCCGAGTTCGAGCTCGAGGATCGGGCGGCCGTCTTGGCCGACGAGAAGTATCCTTGCAGGGAACCGCCGACCGATGTCACGTCTGAAGAGAAACTCTCTCTGGCCCTCCTGCTCGACAGGATGATGAGGGAGCACCACGAGAGCATATCAAGCACGAGCGTGAGGTACGACGACGAGGTCGTCGACAGGCTCGTAGCGAACTCGTTCGGCACACGCGTGCGAACGCACGAGGTCTGGACGCTCGCAGCTTGCTCAGCGTGGGCGTCTTCAGAGGGCGTGATACAGCGAGGCCATTCCTCGATCGGGTCCATCGGCGGGTTCGAGCTGATGCGCACTGATGCTGTCACTGGGATCGCGGCCGAATCCGCAGCGCAGGCAGTGCGGCTCTTGGATTCAGTCCCAGCCCCCGCGGGAAAGTTCACCGTGGTACTGGACAACAAGATGACGGGCATCATGGCTCACGAGGCCTTCGGGCACGCGTGCGAGGCCGATGGCGTGCTCGCAGGAGCCTCCGTCCTCGAAGGGCGGCTCGGAGCGAAGGTCGCGCACGAGTCGGTGTCACTGTGCGACGACCCTACCATCGAGAAGTCCTTCGGGTACTTCGGGTACGATTGGGAGGGCACAAAGGCGCGTCGCCGCACTTTGATAGAGGCTGGACGTCTGAAGGGCTTCCTGCACAATCTAGAGACCAGCAGCAGGATGAAGGCGCAGCCCAACGGATGTGCCCGTGCCCAGGCGTACAGTTCACCCCCCATCATCAGGATGAGCAACACATTCGTCGCCCCAGGTGGCGTGAGCAAGGAGGAGCTCATCGAGGAAGTCGACCATGGGATCCTGATAATGGGAAGCCAGTACGGGTATGTCGAACCAGCGAAGGGGCAATTCATGTTCAAGGGGGACGAGGCCTACGAGATCGCGAGAGGCGAGTTGGGGCAGAGGTACAGAGACGTCTCCATCTCGGGAGTGATACTGGAGGTCCTCCAAAACGTCGTTGCCGTCGCGGACGATTTCGTCCTGACGGACCCGGGCTACTGCGGCAAGTCGGGCCAGGAAGCGAGAGTCAGCGACGGTGGTCCACACATATGCATATCCAACATGGTCGTTGGCGGTCTCGTCTGAGGGGTGACGACATGGTGGACATTCAGGATCTCGCAGAGAAGTTGGTCACTCGTGCCCTCAGGCTCGGCGCCGACGCATGCGACGTCGCAGCCGTCTCGTCATCCGTCGTGGTGGCCGAGATGGAGAGAGGTTCGGTCAAACAGGCCAGCACCATACGCGACACGGGCGTCGGCATAAGAGTGTTCAGGAAGGGCTCGCCTGGATTCGCCTGCGCGACGGGCACCGAGATGGGACGAGCGCTGAAGGCGCTCGAGCTCGCTGTCTCCCAGGCCAGAGCAGGAACTCCCGACCCAGCGTTCAAAGACCTGCCGCGCCCTGGGAGAGCGACCAGAACATCAGGGCTGTACGATAGGCGGGTCGCCGACCTTCAGCCGGCAGAGGTGGTTGAGATGGCCATCGAGCTGACCGATGCCGCCCGAACCCACGCGAAGATATACTCTGTCAATGCTGGCATAAGCGCGGGCAGCTGTCAGGCCGCCTTCTGCAACAGCAACGGTATCACGAGGAGGCAATCGTTCACGGCGTTCGAGATAGGAGCGGAGTCGGTCGCGAAGGACGGTGAAGTCATGTTCTCGGGGATGGATGCGAGCTGGAGCAGGAGGTTGCAGAAGAGCGAGGTCGTCAGAGTCGGGCAGACCGCCTCGTCCTATGCCATGAGGGGTCTAAGGCGCACGCGCATCCCCACAGGCGACTATGCTGTGGTCCTCGACCCCATTGCAGCCGGCCACATACTTGCGACGGCCATAGGAGGCGGAGCGAACGCTGATAACGTCCAGAGGGGTAGGAGCTACCTCGGCGGAAAGGTCGGCAAGGCAGTGGGAGTTGATTCTTTGACGGTCTGGGACGACCCGACTGTCGATTGGCTTTCGGGGAGCTTCTCTTTCGATGGCGAGGGCACGCCAGCAAGACGGAAAGCAGTCATAGAAAGGGGCGTGCTCAGATCGCTGCTGCACGACAGCTATACCGCTGGCAAGGACTGCGTGCGGAGCACGGGCAACTCTTCAAGAGGAGGGGCGCTCTGGAGTTACAGGCGACCGCCCTCTATAGCCCCATCGAACCTCATTGTATCACGCGGGGACTCATCGCTCGATGAGATGCTGGAGGAGACCAGGCGCGGCGTGTACCTGAGAGTTACCTACGACCATCCGAATCTCGCGACGGGGGAGTTCTCAGGCATGATGATGGAGAGCTTTGTCATACAGGACGGCGCCCTCGGAGACTCCATCCTGCAGTCGACCATAGGCATAGACCTGCTCGAGATGTACCGCAGGATAGACTTGATGTCAAGAGAGACAAGATACGCCTTCGGCGTAAGTGTCCCGTACATGAGGGTATCGAGGGCCAGGATCGGAGGCTCTGCCTAAGACGGTCTCAGAAGCTGTACTTCTGCCCGCAGATGGGGCACTCGCACCCCCTCTTCGCGCAGGGGAGGTGCATCTGCCCTCCGCACCGGCATATCAGGACGTCGAAGCCCGGCTTGATCCTGCCCTGGCATGCGATGCACCTGCCTATCTCTGTGGCCCTGCTGAGCCTGAACGGCGGCCCCGCAGGGAACACGTTGACCGCGTCTTCGGCCTCGAATGTCTGAGGCTTTCCATCGAACGGCCTCCTAGTCATCATCTTCACCCGGATGCCGAGGCTGCCGCTCTTGCGCGGGGCTATCTTCACTTTGACGGGCTCCTGAGTGCCCGGCTTCAGTGCGGATATCCTGAACTCGCCGCTCGTGTCGAAATCCCCCTCGAGATCGATTGCGATGTCTTTTGCCAGCGCCCTGCCGACATTGCTCACCGTCACGATGAGCTCCCCTTCGACGCCCTCCTGTAGCCCTTTCGAGGCGATGGTCGCCGTCAGGTCGGGTGAGTATGACTCCATCATGCTCTTCGCAGTGTCAAGCGCCTCAGCAACGAGCTCGATAGCGGAGTCGTAGTCTTTGTCCTTCTCAATCTCGGCCATCGCCAGCAGCCTCTCCGGCTCGCGCTTCGAAAGGCCGAACCTCCCAAGGCTGTCGATGGAGCTCTCGGCCGCTATCAGTATGTCCATGTACTTCTTGTGTGAATCCTCTATCTGGCCCAGCCGGACGTCTGCCTGCATGAGCAGGTGGAAGGCCTCTGCCGCGGCCCCCGAGGCGCCAATCGCCCTCGCTCTCTCTATGATCTCCTCCACGGACGCGGTCGCGGCGCCTATCTTCTGCAGCCTCGCGATCTTCTTCTGGACGTCTTCGACGAGGGCGGTCATCTTCTCAGCTATCATATCGAGGCATGACTGTCTGCACGCCATCGCCTGCTGGTAGGCGAAGTCCCAGAGCTTCTCCTTGAACGATGTGTTGGCCACTTCTAGCAGGTCCTGACAGGCCTTCGTGTCGATGCCCATGGATCTAGCCCTGGAGATCATCTGCTTGTTCTCCTCCATGACGTCGTTGATGGAGGATTCGAAGAGCTGCTGGGCCCTCTCCGCTGCTCTCCTGAGCGTCGCGCGGGCCTTCTCCAGCTCGTGCGACGCCATCTGGTCCTGCGCTATCGCCAGTATCTCGTCGCACTCGGCCGTGTCTATCTTGATTTTCCTAAGTCTCTCCAGGCTTTCCCTCACAGTGCCCAGTTCCACCCTCAGGGCGTCGGTTTCCTCCTGTAGCCTGTGCAGCTCGTCGCCGCTCTCTATCGCAGCCGTCATGGCCTCCACGTACTTGCCCTCGGCGAGGAGCGCCTCCGCCTTTCTAACAAGCTCGCTGAGCCTCTCGCTCCTTATGCCCTCGACCGATGCGTCAGCCATCTTCCGGCGGGCGAGTTCGACGGCCCTAGCGGAGATGTCTCTCTGGAGTTCGGCCCTATCCATCTCCGCCTCGCATGCCATGGCGAGTTTCAGCGCGTCCCGGTATCTGCCCTCCTTGAAGGCGGCTATGCCCTCTGCGACGCACCGCTCGGCCGTCCCCAGCGGCCGACCCTCGGCGGCGTGAGCATCGACCTTCTCTTTGAATTTCTCCAATGTCGCCCAGATCCTGGACTTGGACACCTCCATCGACACATCGGACGACTTACGCGCAAGCTCGAGCGCTATCGCGTACTGGTGGCGCGTGAGCGCCTCGACGGCCTGATCGAGGAACTCCCTCGCCCTGCCCACATCGATGTCGAGCGTCTCAGCGTCCTTCAGGTTGCTCCTCGCGACCCTTATCTCCATCGCGGCCTGCGACGAGAGGTTCCTTATGTGCTCTATCTCCTCCCTCGCAGCCGCGACGCACTTCAGCGCTTCCACGAAGTCGCCAGACCTCGCGAGTTGGTCAGCCTTCTCGGCGAGCTTGCTGGGTCCGACGATATCCACACCGACACTCTTCGCGTCGGCAAGCAACCTGTGTAGCCCGACTATCATCTCGGACAAAGACTTGGAGAGCACTGTCTTCGATGTTTCGTCGCACTTCTTCGCAGCGCTCAGCGCTTCCTCGTACTTCTTGAGTCTCATCGATTCCTTGGCGTCTGCAAGCAGCCGCTCGGCATCAGCAGCGTTGATGCCGTGGGCTTTGGCCAGATCTATCCTCTCCTTTGAGATGAGTATCAGCTTGGCCGCGAGGTACATGGCGAGGGCTTTCTCTGCGTCGGCCAGGCACTTGTCTAGTGCATCCTCGGCGGCGTCGAGGTCGCCGGAGACGAACCTCTCCCTCGCATCTTCTAGCCTCCTTGACAAGTCTGCGACATCGGCCTTCGCGCGCCCGGCCTCGGATATCAGCTCCTCGGCCTTCCTGATCTTCGCCTTGACCGTGTCATACCTGGCAATCCGCGCCCTCAGCTCGGTGTTGCTCTTCCTGAGCAGTTCGAAGGCGTCCGAAGATTGGCCCTCGTCCATCTTCTTTCGCGCCTCCTTGAGGGCCTCCCTCGCCTCTTGGATGTCTATCCCGATAGTCTTGCCCTCCTCCAGCGCGTCCCTGAGCGACGCGAACTCACCCTGTATCATCCGCGAGAAGGTCTCATCAGCCTGCTTCGATATCGCCCTCGCCTGCACGCTGGCCTCCTCGAACACGCGCCTTTGCAGGAAGTCAGTGGCACGGTTCATGAGTATCTCGAGGTCAGAGACGTCGCCTCCAACGGCCCTGACCGCCTCGATCTTGGCCCTTGCGGCGGCCACCAGCCTCTCGCACTCGTCCTGGCCGATGTGCTCAATCCTCTGGGCGATCTCCTCCATCATGTCGTACGCCGCCTCGAACTCCGCCTCAGCAAGCTTCTCCCGCGACTTTTTGATCAGCTCCTTGATATCATCAATTGAGGAGGTGCCGCTGTAGCCCTGGACGAACTGGTCCATGTTCTCGAGCCGGTCGCTCATGATCCTGGTGATGGCCGTCTTCGACGCCTCTTGGCTTGCCCTCGCCAGCTGAACGGCCTCCGCAAGCTCCTCCTTTGACAGACACTCGAACGCCCTCTGAAGGGTGCCCTCGCTCTCTGTCATGTCCGCGCCGACCTTCCGGCCTATCTTCACTGCTCGGTCGGATGAGTCGATCACCTCTGCGACCTTCTCCCGCGCGAGCTTCTTGGCTTCTTTGACACCTTTAGTAGTCGCCTCGACGGCCGCATCGTACTCCTTGCTTTCGAAGTGCTTCCTGGCCTCGGTGAGCAGGCTCTTGGCAGCCACGGGGTCGGCGCCCATGTCCGCTGCGAACTTGACTGCCTTCGCGAGCTCTGCGAGCTGGTCTCTCGCCCTGTAGAACTTGTCAAGGGATGTGTCAACCTCCTTCTTGCTCTGCTCGGCGTAGCTCACGGCCTCCTGGAACTTCCCCAACTTGAGGTGATCCCTGGCGGTGTTGAGCAGGGCTATGGCTTTCGTCATATCTATGCCGACCTTCTTGGCGAGGACGAACCTGTCCCTGGCCTCCGCAATCACCGCGAGGACCGAGTTGAACTGTATCTGCCGCGCCTTCTCCTTTGCGGCATTGAGCGCGTGCAGTGCCTCTATGTACCTCTTCTCCTTCAGGGCTGCCTGAGCCTGATCAAGCATCTCCTGGGGTACTGAGACGTCCTCCTTGACGCTCTTTATGCGTCTGATCTCGTCCCTCGCCTCCCTGACCTGTTCTTGGAGCCTCGCAGATATAGCGTTCTCCCCCTCGCTCTCAGCCCTCTTGGCGTACGCGAGCGCTTCCTTGAACCTGAGACCCTGGAGTGCGGCCTTCGCCTTCTCAATGTGGTTTCTCACCCTCGCCATGTCAGTGCCGAACTCCTCGCCAGCGGAGACGAGTTCCTCTGCTCGGTCGATAGATGAACTAACCTGGAGCCTTATGTCCTCGCCAGCACCCTCGAGCACTTCGCGGATGACGTTCATGCACTCTTCGTAATCCTGGCCCTCGAGCGCTGCCTTGGCTTTAGACAGCTGATCGTCGAAGACGGAGACGTCGTTACCCATCTCCTTGGCCTGCATGATCGTCTCCTGCGCCTGCGAAAACATGTTGGAGAATACCTCGTGGAGAGTGCGCTCCGCCGAATCGTATGCGCTCTTCGCGAGTTTCATGGCGCCGTCGAGATCCCCGCTCGCCGCTCTCTCCTTGCTCCTCTCGAGCGTCTCCTTGGCCTGGGCCGCCTCCCCTCCCGCGCTCTGTATCAGAGCCAGTAGCCCCTCCACGGAGTCGCCTACCTCTCCGACCTTGTTGAGATACGCGCGCTCGGCGGCCTCCCGCGCGCTTCGGGCGTGCGCGATCGCCGTCTGGTAGTCCTTCGCGTTCATCGCAGCCTGGTATTCCTGGCGGGGTTTCTCGATTGCAGCCAGATCGACGTCGTTCTCCTTGCAGGCTTTGATGATCTCCTCGAGCGCCTCGTACTCCTTCTCAGCAAGTTCCCTGTTCTTTGCGGCCTCCTTGGCGCGTTCCTCTAGCTGCTTCTGAAGCTGGAGGCTCTTGAGATAGCTGCCTGCCAAAGTTCACCCAGCCGTTGCGACCGTCAGGAGGTAAGACTTCCCTCTGACAAGATGACTGGTGGTAATCATTTTGCTGGCGTCTTTTAAAGGTATCGTCGACTCTATCAGTTCTGATACGAAGGGCCGCCAAAAAGTCGATATCAATGGTGAATAGCTGCTAAGCCGACGCGTTGTTCGTGAGTATCTCCCTGGCTCGGCGGCGGAGTTCGTCCACCCTCTTTGACACGGTCCGCACGTAATCGTCGTCAGTGATGCTTGCAAGGTTGACTTCCACATTTGCCAAGCCGCCAGCGAGTGCCGCCTCGGCAAGCAGGAGGGCGACAGTCACATCAGATGAGGTGGTCCTCAGGCCGATCTCCTTGACCTTTTGCCCGATTTCCAGCACCTTGAGGCAAGCTTCGGCGGTCATCATTGGTACGTCCGCTGCATGTTTCAGCGCGGCCTGGAAGAGTTCGCTGGATTGCTGCGTCCCTGTCCCCTTCATCCGCCGATTTGTCATCACGACGTCGTCGTAGGCTGCGGCGTCGAGCTCCGCCAAGTCCATCAGTCTGTCTCTGAGCACCGTCAGCTCGGCCTCGAGCATATCCAGAGGGGCCGTGTTGTGCTTATGCTTCTTCGATTTCGCGGTTATCCTGCAGACCATGATGAGAAGTGCCGCGGCCATGGAGCCCGCAGCCGCGGATGCGGTCCCTCCTCCAGGAGAAGGTCTGTCGGATGAGAGCTCCTCGACGAAGCTGCGAAAGGCTGGAGCGCTTTCTAGCCCCAAATTCTCCTCTCCAGGACCTGCTCGCTGGACAGGTTCTTCAGCTTGAGGAACCTCGCCGCCACATCGCAGACCGCATCCATTGGGATCAATCCTATGAGCTCCCCTTCCGCGATCTCGACACCCCTGGCGGCGGCCTCCCTTTCTACAGCCTCCACGACCTCGTGGAGCGGTGTCTTTGTGTAGTCCGTGAGGTTCATCGAAACCTGCGCCATACCCCTGTGCTCGAGCATGAAACCGAGCGCTTTGACATTGGGCATACCGCCGCTGCTGGCCCTGATCTTCTTTGCGATCTCCTTGGCGACGCCGACGTCGGCCGTCTTGAGATTCATGTTGAATGCTATCAGTGGCATCCTCGCGCCCACGGCTGTCGCACCGGCAGTGGGATGAAGCATCCTGGGGCCGTAGTCCGGCCATCGGGACTCGTCAGTCAGTATGGCCTCCCTCAGCCCTTCGAACTGTCCTCTGCGAACGTTTTCGAGGTTCACCCTCTCAGGGCGTCTCGCAGCCTCGCCGTAGAGGTAGACTGGTATCTTCAGCTCTTTCGCTATCCTCGCCCCAACCTTGTTCGCGATCTCCACACACTCCTGCATCGTCACTCCCGAGAGGGGCACGAAGGGACACACATCGAGCGCCCCTATTCTTGGATGCTGTCCGCGGTGCTTCGTCATGTCGATGAGTTCGCGCGCCGCACGGGCGCCCCTGAACGCGGCTTCCTGGATGTTCTCCTTGCCCCCGATCAGCGTGACGACCGACCTGTTGTGGTCTGGATCCATCTCCACATCCAGCACCTTGATGCCCGGGACCGATCTTATGGAATAGACTATCTTGTCGATGACTGCCTTGCTCCTGCCCTCGCTGAAGTTGGGAACGCACTCGACTACCGCGGGCATGTGGACCGGGGTGGTGAATCGGCATAAGCTCTAATTAATCCCGTCGTGAAGAGCAAAAGGCGAAGCAGACTCACTTTTTCATGACATCAACCGCCGCAACCTTCTCAAGAACCAGCTCGACGACACGGCCAGGCAAACAGGTTCTCAATTCGCTTTCAGATATCCCGAATTCGGCCAACCTGGCGGGGCTGAGGTCGTCTACCACCGATGGAAGCTCGGCCCACTCTGGAGGCGGCTTCAGATCGCTGCCTGCCAGTCGGGCGATGACTAGCCCTGTAGAGCCCTGGCGAGGAGACATCTTCGTGATCGCGGCGTTCAGCTGCCTCTCTCCGGACAGGTACAGCAGGGTTTCCATAGAGAGCGAGTCGGAAACGTTGCGTCCCTCTTGCAAGGCTTTCTTCGCGTGATACAGCGCAGACCTGATGTGGTCCGTGCCGAACACCATCCTCGAGTCCACAACCAGCGCTTCGACGCCTCTAGCACGCATCTCCGCCAGTAGGGCCGCCGCGGTGTTCGGGGCCGAACCCCTTGCGGTAGCAATCTTCCAAGCCCTGAGCTCTGCGGTCTGCTCCATGACCTCGTCAGCCATGTGTCATCCCCTGGGAAGCATCATGCCTCAGTCTATCACCCGAACTCGCCGAGAGACTTCTGTCCCTCCTCAGTCGTCTCAGGAATCCCGAGAGCGCTCTGGCCCAGCTGTTCCTTTATGGACCTGGCGACCGCTTCGCCTACCGTCGGTATCTGCTTCAGCCTGTCATAGCTGGCCAACCTCAGGTCATGTACGCTCCTGTAGCCCCTGTCGAAGAGGGCCCTCGCGCGGACACGGCCTATGCCTTTCAGCTTCACGAGTTCAACCAGCTCCGGTCTTATTCCGTACCTGATTCTCGTCCTGAGCTGCGACATGTCCTCAACCGCATCAGGGCGGAATAGCTCTGCCAGCCTGGCTGCAGCGTGCGCGAGCCACTCTGCCACATCGACTTTGTTCCTTATGTCGCCTGGTCCGACACCGAAGCGCTCGGCGATCTCGTTTTCATGAACCTCCGACAGCCAGTCATCGAGCAGCTTCGCGGTCTTGACCTGAGCCAGATAGAAGTCGTACTCACCGAGGTCATCAGGCGCGTCTATCAGCATCTCGCCCCTCTTCTCGTCCAAGACCTCCTCAAGCCATTCCATATCCGACCGGCGCAGATAGAGAATGGGCATGTCAGGCGTCGCGCACAGCACGTGGAGGATTCCGAATGTTGAGCCTGGTGTGTACTTCTTCAAACCATCCCGGACGAGCGCCGCTGACATCGGGTCGATGTACAGGTCGCTCACCATCTTGCCGAACGTTGTGGCCCTGAGTTCGTCGCCTTCGGCGACCATACCTTCTCTCCTCAGATAGCCGAGTATGTTCGAGATCGTCTCGCCGAGATAATGGGCATCTGTCTGGTGCGCCAGGAATGTGCGTCTGAAGAACGCCTCTAGGTCATCGAGGCTGGATGCCGCCCTCGTCGCTATCAGCGCCAGTACGTGCGACCTCATGGCAGGCTCAGTCCCCAGCTTCGACAGGATCGTCTCGTTCTCTCCGAGCAGATAGGTCTCCAGGAGGTAGGACCGCTCGTCCTCGTCTCGCGCGACGAGTATCGCCTCACCGTACTTGTCGTACCTCGGCCGGCCAGCCCTACCGCACATCTGCTTCACCTCCAGTATGGGTATCGATGTGTATCCGAGGTTAGCATCGTATCTCCTGACGTCCTTCACGACGACCGTCCTTGCCGGGAGGTTTATGCCGGCGGCGAGGGTCGGCGTCGCAACTATGCATTTCAGGACACCGCGCCTGAAGGCGGATTCGACCAGCCTCCTCTGAGAGCTTGTTAGCCCAGCGTGGTGGAAGGCACAGCCGCTCTTCATCACCTTTCCCAACTTCGCCCCGAGACTCGTAGGCTCCTCCTGCTCGGCAATCAGTCGCTTAGACAATCTTGCGAGCTCGTCAAGGTTTGGGGAACCGTGCGCCTTGACGACAGGTCCCAGGGAGGTTGCAAGGGATTCGCTCGACTTCCGGGCGTTCACAAATATGAGGCATTGGCCGCCGGACTCGAGCGCTTCCTTTACTATCGTACGAACAGGATCGCCCTCGTCGGCCAGTTTCCGTCGCTTGTTGTCTGTGAAGAAGATCTCGCCATCGGCGTAGACGCCCTGACGTAGAGGTACTGGGCGCCAATCACTCTCCACGAGATCGGCATCCAGCCACTCCGCCAGCTCCCTTGAGTTCTTGATGGTGGCAGAGAGGGCGATGATCTGTGCGTTCGGGTTGTATGTGCGGAACTTCACGAGTGTGACCTCCAGCGTCGGTCCGCGCTCGGGGTCGTTCATCAGGTGTACCTCGTCAGCTACTACCACGGAAAGCTGGTCCAGCCACCTCACCCGATGTCTCAAGAGGGAGTCCGCCTTCTCGGAGGTCGCGATGACAACGTCGTACTTGTGCAGGTTCGGATCTATCTCATCGTAGTCCCCGCTGGATTCGCCGACTCGGATTCCGAGGGATTCGAATTTGGCAAGGTCCTCGTACTTCTCCGACGCCAGCGCTTTAAGAGGCACGATGTACAGAGCTTTGCCGCCCCTAAGTACGGCTCGGAGTATCGCGAGATAAGCGACGAGGCTCTTGCCGGACGCGGTGGGGACCGCCATCACAAGGTTTCTGCCGCTCAGAGCCGACTCCATCGCCTGGACCTGGGGCGGGTACAGATCTTCTATACCGTCCGCTCTCAGCGTCTCAACGATCCGAGGGTCAAGCCCGAGTTCCTCTACCTTCATCTCGGTTGGTCAACCTCCCGAGAAGAGCACATAGGGTCGGTCCCTATAAAATGCGTCGGGGACGGGAGTCGCGCCCGCCAAGGAGTCTGGCTGCCGCGACAGGAGTGTTGCTCGCGGCGCAACCCTTATTTAGCACCAGACCTAATAGCTTCGAAGAAGCGTTGTTGCCAGGGTGTTGGTGCGACAGATGGCAGAGAAGGATTCCTGGGAGTCAACTTTGGGACTGCCGGACGTCGAGGAATGGATAAAGAACGAGAGGTTCGAGACGACAGCTGACGTCAAAATACCTCCTCAGCTCGTCGACCAGGTCATCGGACAGGACGAGGCAGTCACGGTCATCCGCAAGGCCGCGGAACAGAAGAGGCATGTTATTCTGATCGGTGACCCAGGCACTGGGAAGTCGATGCTGGCGCGTGCGATGGTCGACTTTCTCCCGAAAGGCGAGCTCCAGGATGTCATAGCCTACCACAACCCCGACGACAGCAACGAGCCCAAGATACGGGTCGTGCCGGCGGGCAAGGGCAAGGAGATAGTCCAGGCGCAGAAGCTCGAGGCCGAACAGAAGAAGCTCCAGAAGAACTCGTCGGCTCTCATGCTGGTCCTGATGTTCATAGTCCTCGGCGCATTCCTGTCGTTCATCCAGGGGGAAAGCACGCCCTTCCTCATCGGCCTTATCGGCGGCGTCCTCCTGTTCTTTGTTCTCAGGTGGTCAGGACAGAGGAGGGAATCCGCGCTCGTCCCAAAGCTCCTGATATCGCACAAGCCTGACGACCCGCCGCCATTCATCGACGCCACTGGCGCGCACGCAGGCGCCCTCCTCGGCGACGTGAAGCACGACCCGTTCCAGAGCGGTGGACTTGAGACCCCTGCTCACGAGCGACTCGAGCCTGGCGCGATACACAAGGCGAACAAGGGCGTACTGTTCATAGATGAGATCAACATGCTGCGGATAGAGAGTCAGCAGAGTCTCCTCACGGCTCTTCAGGAGGGCGAGTTCAGCATACTCGGCCAGAGCGAGCGCAGCTCCGGCGCCATGGTCAAGAGCGAGCCCGTCCCATGCGACTTCATACTGGTCGCGGCAGGCAACCTGGATGCTGTCGCTGGGATGCACCCCGCCCTGAGGTCGAGGATACGGGGTTATGGGTACGAGATATACATGCGGAGCACGATGCCCGACACGGACGAGAACCGCAGGAAGCTGATCAGGTTCGTCGCTCAGGAAGTGGCGAAGGACAAGAAGATACCACACTTCGACAAGGGCGCTGTCACTGAGATAATCAGAGAGGCACAGAGGCGCTCGGGCAGGAGGGGAATGCTCACTCTGAGGCTCAGGGAACTCGGGGGCCTCGTCAGGGTGGCCGGGGACATCGCCACCGAGCAGGGTGCGAGCGTCGTGCAGGCTAAGCACGTGATCGAAGCCAAGAAGATCGCACGCTCCCTTGAGCAACAGGTCACTGACCGCGCGGTCGAAAGGCGGAAGGACTACAAGATCGGGCTTACTGAGGGCGCAGTGGTCGGCGTCGTGAACGGCCTCGCGGTGCTAAACGCAGATTCATCGATGGCAGAGTTCTCAGGCATAGTGACGCCAATCGTGGCGGAGGTCACGCCTGCCCAGAACAAGGAGAGCGGCAAGATCATCGCCACTGGGAAGCTCGGCGAGATAGCGAAGGAGTCGGTTCAGAACGTCTCCGCCCTGATAAAGAAGTATACCGGTGAGGACATCACAAACCACGACATACACGTTCAGTTCATCGGCACCTACGAAGGCGTCGAGGGTGATAGCGCCTCGATAGCCGTCGCGACGGCCGTCATATCCGCGTTCGAAGAGGTTGAGGTCGACCAGACGGTTGCGATGACAGGAAGTCTGAGCGTGAGGGGGCAGGTACTCCCGGTCGGGGGTGTTACCGCAAAGATCGAGGCCGCGGCCGAGATGGGCCTCAAGAAGGTGCTCATACCCGAGGAGAACCTGAAGGACGTTCTGCTGGAGGACAAGTACCTCGGCAGGATAGAGGTCATACCAGTGAGGACGCTGAACGACGTGCTGGCAAACGCGCTCGTCGGTGCCAGGAAGGAGGGCCTGCTGAAGAAGCTCACGCAGCTCGTATCGGCCAGGAGGTCGGCCGCACCGCCCGCACCGATGCCGGGAACCGACAGGCCGACTGCGCTGTGAGGATGCGTGGTGTGAGTGCGCGGTCTCGTGGTGGGGCGTTTCCAGCCGTTTCACAAAGGTCATCTCGCCGTCATAAGAGAGGTCCTGAAACAGTGCGACGATCTGATACTGGTGATTGGGAGTGCGGAGGAGTCGCACACGGAGAAGAACCCGTTCACTGCGGGCGAGCGGTACCAGATGATTATATCTTCGCTCACTGACGCAGAGCGGGCCAGGGTTCACGTGATACCGGTGAGGGATGTGAACAGGTACTCAGTATGGGTCAACCATGTGGAGTCCTACGTCCCACCGTTCGACATAGTCTTCTCAAACAGCGACCTGACAAGGTCTCTTTTCTCGCAAGCGGGCTATCAGGTCAGGAGAACCAAGGCGTACAACCCGCGCGTCTATTCCGCGACCGAGATAAGGCGAAGGATAGCAAGTGGGGAGAAGTGGGAGCACCTGGTCCCGGCGCCCGTCGCCAGGATGCTCAAGGCGATGGATGCTAGACAGAGACTACTGGCCACGGGCACTAGGCCGACGAGGTCTAGGAGGGGATGTCGTGCTCGCTAGAGAGGTTGGCAGACTGCTCCGGCAGCGCGGGCTGACCATAGCTGTCGCCGAATCCTGTACTGGTGGCAAGCTGGGGGACATGCTGACGACGGTTCCGGGCAGCAGCGATTACTTCCTAGGCGGTGTCATATCTTACAGCAACGAGGCGAAGATGGACCTGCTCGGCGTGCGGATGCGCACGCTCGCGACGAAGGGTGCGGTCAGCGCCGACACGGCTAAGCAGATGGCTGCCGGTGTTAGGAGAGCGCTGAGGTCCAAGGTGGGCGTGGGGATAACAGGAATAGCAGGCCCGACAGGTGGAACCCCGAGGAAGCCTGTCGGTCTGGTCTACATCGCCGTGAGTTCGGACCGGGGCGTTTACTGCACCAGGAACCTGTTCAAGGGGACGAGGAAGCAGATCAAGACTCAGGCGGCTATCCGGGCTCTCGAGATGACGAAGCGCTTCCTGCTGCGCAGACATTGAAAGTTCTGGCACCAAGGACGCGCATACAGCTCTCACGAAGTGAGAGTCGCCCCAGCAAAAACTTCATTACGCCAGAACTATATCATAAGGTCGCACTCATGTCAGAAGGGGACGTTCTGAGGATCCCCACCGGAGTCGCTGACTTCGACTCGATCATACGAGGCGGGATGCCAGTTGGGTCGGTCGTGCTGCTCCTCGGCGACGTCGGCGGTGGCGGACTAGAGTTCGCGCTCACATCGGCAGCGAAGATAGGCATAGTGAAAGAGTTCCCCGAAACCAGGAACTTCATGCTCGGCGATGCTGGCAAAGATGGGCTGCTGCCGGAGAAGATGTGTTATGTAACCTTCTCCCGGTCAAAGGAGGACCTCCTCAGGGAGGTGAAGATGTCCTTCAACAGGGACTTCTACGAGTCACTCTCGACATCTCTACTCTTCAAGGACTTCTCAAGGGACTACTTCATGCACACGGTCGTTCCGACTAGCTGGGTCGGCCCCGGGCAGGAGGGTGTGTTCTCGGACACCAAGTCCGACGGCCTCCTTGAGTCGCTCGTCGACTTCCTAGACCAGAACGCCCCGAGGAGCCTTGTCATCGTGGACTCGCTAACAGACCTCGTCGTCTCAGAGTCAGTGAACTTCCAGGACTTGGTGGCGCTCTTGAAGGGAATCCAGAGGATGGCGAAGCAGTGGGAATCAGTCTTCTATCTCATACTCACAGACGACATCCTTGACAAGAAGCGCCAGCAGATGATAATCGACAGCGTTGACGGCGTGCTGAAATTCGAGTGGGCGAAGTTCCACCACACCTCTAAGCGCCAAAGGTACCTGTATGTCGAGAAGTTCATGAGCGTGCTGCCGCACCTCGATCAGGAGAGGATCGCCAGGTTCGCTACACTCATCACATCACAGAGCGGGTTCGTCGTCATAAACACAGAACGGGTAGGGTGATCGCACGGACGATGTGGAGCGGCTGAAGACAGGCGTGCCAGGTCTCGACGAGATGCTTCAGGGAGGGCTTCCGAAGAACCACATAGTTGTGGTCATGGGCTCCTTCGGCACGGGCAAGACCACTCTCGGCCTTCAGTATCTGGTAGAGGGTCTCAGGAACAACGAGCCGTGCATATTCATATCGCTGGAGGAGGACAAGGACTCGATCTTGCGCAACGCCGCTTCTTTCGGATGGGATCTGTCAGGCGCTCTCCAGAGCAAGAAACTCGGGCTGTTCAAGCTCGAACCATCGGACGCAAAGACCACGATCACAAGAATCAAGAGCGAGCTGCCTAAGTTCGTGAAATCCTTCGGTGCTAAGAGGGTCGTGATTGACTCCGTCTCTCTCCTCAACATGATGTTCTCCGATGAGAACGAGAGAAGGTCTAATCTGTTCAATCTGTGTCAGCTCCTGAGAAGCACAGGCGCGACCACGCTCCTGACTGCTGAAGTGAAGGATGAGAACCCGCGGTCCTCGAGGGACGGCCTCGCAGAGTACACTGCAGATGGCGTCCTGCTGCTGCAGTCGGACGAGAGCAGGGAGGGCGGAGAGGTACAGCTGACGATAAGGATACTGAAGATGCGGCGAACGGGGCACTCAAGGAGGGTCAAGCCGTACTCCATCACAGATAAGGGGATAGTCGTGCATGCGGGCGCGGACGTGTTCTAGGACTTGCCGCCCAGAGCGCGCTTGACGACCTCGTCTATGCCTGTGTCGACAGAGTCTGGTGCGCGGTCCCACTTCGAGAGTATCTCTTGGTTGAGTACCGACCCGAGCCGTCTGAGACCTTCCTCTATCAGCTCGTTTGAGGGGTGTGTGAAATTCAGTCTCATCGAGTTCGCGCCATCCCTCGGGTCGGCGAAGAAGGCCTTGCCTGTGACGAATGCCACCCGCTTCTTGAGCGCCTTCTTCAGCAGATCAGCTGAATCCATCCATGAGGGCAAGGTGACCCATAGGAACATCCCGCCATCGGGCTTGGTCCATTCAACACCGTCAGGCATGTACTCCTCCATGCCGTTCAGCATGATTTCGAGCTTCTTCGAGTAGATGCCTTTGATCCTCTCTATCTGCTGGTCGATGTGCCCCTGTACGATGTATTCGTGAGCGATCCTCTGTCCCAGGACGTTCGCCGACACGTCCGCCGATTGCTTCGCTATGACCATCTTCCTTAGTATGTCCTCGTGCGCGACGGCCCACCCTATCCTGAGGCCTGGAGAGAGTATCTTCGAGAAGGTGCTCATGTATATCACCCGCCCTTCGTCGTCGTAGCTCTTAAGAGGCCTCAGGTGCTCGCCCCTGTACCTGAGCTCGCCGTACGGGTCGTCCTCCAGCACCAAGAAGTCGTACTCGTGGGCGAGTTCGACGACCCTTTTCCTGTTCTTCTCGGGCATCGTGACTCCTGCAGGGTTCTGGAAGTTGGGGAGGACATAAACCAGTTTAGGCGTCTTCGCCCTCTTCGCCAGTTTCTTCAGCCGCTCCTCGAAGATGTCCATTCGCATATTCTCCTTGTCTATTGGCACCGATTCGAAGATGGGCTGATAGATCGCCCATCCAGTAAGGGCGGTGAGATATGTCGGGGCAGAAATCACGATGACGTCCTTCGGGTCAATCAGTATCTTCCCAGTGAGGTCGATGACCTGCTGGGAACCGCTGACGACAAGGACGTTGTCCTTCGAGGCATCTATCCGCTTCTTCTTCATCCTCTCCGCAAGCGATTCACGCAGTGGCATCCAGCCTTCGGTGATACCGTACTGCAGCGCCTGCCCACCGTCTTTCCTGAGGATATCGTCTACTATCTCCCTGATTATATCAACCGGGAAGGTCTCGGGGTTCGGGAATCCTCCTGCGAAGGAGATCATGTCGGGGACCTGGAGCAGTTTCAAAAGCTCTCGGACCTCGGAGGCCTTGAGCTCCTTGCTTCGCTCTGAGAAGTGTCGCGAGAAGTTGGTCGCCATCTCCCGATCCTCTTCCGCAGTGCAGAATAGGCGTCGGGGCGACCTTAATGATATCGAGGATACAAGGTTTGCAGCGGTCCTGTTGACGCGGGAGTCAGTAGTTCTCGCGCAACCAAAACCATTATTAACGGCGATTGCCTACAACGCGCCCGGACCGCCATGAAGCTCATACGCCAGGGAAAGGTGAAGGACGTCTACGAGGTCGACGCCCACACTCTTGAGTTCGTCTTCTCGGACAAGATATCTGTCTTCGACAAAGTCATTCCGTCACTTGTCCCGCACAAGGGTGAGACGCTCTGCAGGTCGAGCGCGTTCTGGTTCCAGGTCGCCAGGTCTTGCGGCATGAAAACGCACTTCAAGGAGTTCATACCACCGAACCGTATGCGAGTGGAGAAAGTACGAGTGCTTCCCTACAACAAGATAGACAAGAAGACGACCAATTATCTCATACCGCTCGAGGTCATCACGCGATATTACGTCGCGGGCTCACTGTGGGATAGGATTCAGGCGAAGGAGATCAAGCCAGGTAGGCTCGGGTTCAGCCCGTCGAAGGACGTCAAGTACGGCGACAAGCTGCCGGAGCCATTCATAGAGATGACTACGAAGCTGGAGCATCATGACCGCCTTCTTACCAAGAAGGAGGCGCTGAAGCTGGCCGGGCTGACCAACAGCGAGTATGATGCCATCGTCGAATCGGTGCTCAAGATAGACGAACGCATAGCAGAAGAGGTGGAGAAGCGCGACCTAATCCATGTCGACGGCAAGAAGGAGTACGCTTTCGACGACGAGCGGAACCTCATGATCGTGGATACATTCGGGACCGCCGACGAGGACAGGTGGTGGGACTGGGCGGAGTACTCCAAGGGCCGCTTCATCGAGCTCAGCAAGGAGAGCGTCAGACAGTACTACCGCCAGATCGGGTACTTCGACAAGCTCATGGAGGCAAGGAAGATGGGGAGGCCCGAACCCAGGATACCCGCCCTGCCCGAGGCGAAGATTCTGGAGATCTCCGAGCTCTACAAGGAGATGTTCGAGCGCATAACCGGCGAGAGCTTCAGGTGAGGGGTAGGCGGATCTTCCGACGCCACAGTCGGCCAGTTCCGCGGTCTCAGCTGCTGGCCGCCGTCATCCCATGTCTGACCTCTCTTTCGAGCAAGTGGAACGGGAGGTTTCCGTTCTGAGCGACAAGGTCATGGAACTTCTTCTCAGAGAAGTCTGCACGTAGCTCTCTCAGGAGGCTCTTCTTGAGAGCCATCGTCCTATGTCTTCCAAGAAGATAGCAGATTCCGTAACCGGGCATGCGTGAAAAAGCCTCCACATCGCTCTTGGCCGAGTCCCTGGAGCAGCCAGTCTCGTTGACGAACATATCCACTATCTCGTCCACTGTGGCCGTGCCGCAGGACAGGCGCACCTCGCTCACCACCCTGCATGCGGTCCACAGGCAGTAGTCGAGTTGGTTGAAGGCATGTGCGTCTGTGCCCAAGAAGCCCTTCTCGCGCATCATGTTCTCGCAATATGTCGCCCAACCTTCCTGGGATTCGTAAGGCGGTGACAGGGTCTCGGGCGTATAGATGATGTGCGGTAGCTGGTGCATCCAAGGCCTACTGTTTGAGAGCGCCCCCTGCAAGTGGTGCCCCGGGTAAGCCTCGTGGACGGCCGTGTTGTCTATTGCGGGCAGGTTCCACGTCCTTCCAAGTTCGCTCGGGTCCCTTACCCTCGATACGAGGTAAACGCTATCCTGGGACGATTCGAACACTGCCGGGAGATAGGTTGCCGCGGTGGCGGTCGAGTCGAGCAGGAACTCGGGGGTGCTGATGACAATCACGTTGGCATCAAGAGGCACAGTCACGATGTCGTTTCTGATCACGAAGTCTCTCGCTCTGGCGACAGCGTCTTTCGTCCTTTCGAGTACATCATCGTCGCTGCGGGGGCGGAGGGATTCCACCATCCTCCTAGCATCCTCGACCGTACCGCCCCCCGTCATCCTCGAAGCCACTTCAGCCCTCTCTCTCCTGAACTCGGCCATTAGCCGTGAGGCCAGCGACAGAAGCTCGTCCGGGCCTTCGCCAATGCCGCGGATACGCAGCATTTTCTCGAACTTCTGTCTGCCCATGGCGAATTCCGCGACCGCGGAGTCCAGCAACGACCGTAACCATTCTTCATGAACCCGCAACTCCTCCTCTGCGTGCGCCACGCTCTTGCTCATCTGGGCAGCCAGCTGCGCATCCGCCTTCTCAGTCGCAAGGGCCTCGACAGACCTGAGGAAGTGAGGGAACGCCCTGCAGGATTCGAGCGCCGACCGAGTCCACATCTCTGGAGTCTTCGATCCCTGGAAACGCCTCCGAAACTCCTCAAGGTATCTGGGCAGCTCCGAAATCCTGCGAGCCAAGTTTCTCAAGCGCGTCTCCAGCGGGGCATACTCGCGGATCAACATGATCAGCATTGCAGATCCCGGGTTCTCAAGGGCATCTGGCCGCATCTTCCAAAGAGGGTAGTCTTCGATCGCGAACCTGTACATGTCGCGCGTCAGCCTCAGGACTTCGAGCGAGACCGTCTGGTCCCTGGAGAGCTCCTCGCTCGACGCTGCCCTCTCTGCCTCAACTGTCCATTCGTCGAGCAGAGCCATGTTGCCCGCCACTCTCTCGAAGCCACCGTGGGGGAGCAGCCCATCGTACGGATCGTGCATCCCGAAGATGGTCGCGCAGTCCGGGTTCAGCTCCAATAGCCGCCGGAGCATGCGGGTGCTCAGCGCGTCGAATTCCTCCGATGCCATCGGCCCTCAGGCCCGAATACAGGACTCCCTACTAGGCCTTTTCCAGAGTCTTCGCGTCGACGTCTGATGCGCACGGCGTTGATCCGTGAACGCAGAGACGGGGTTGCCTGTGAGAAGTTAAGTATGACTAAGAAGTTGGGTGTGAGGTCCGGAGAGGTCAGATTGGCAGGCTATCGCGGGAAGCATAGAGGGCCGAGGCGCGACGACTACAGGAGACCGCAGCCATGTTCGCGGGAGCTGACGGTGATGCTCAATGTGGGCAGGATGTCATCCTTCAGATACGACATGAAAGAGGTCTTGAGGCGCCACAAGATCGAGGGCCCGGCCGCATCATCGCTCATGGCCAGCGTGATAGCGAAAGCCTCCAGGATCTCCATCGACTCCGCGATCGAGTACATCCGGGAGCAGGAGCGCGCAGGGGCGTGCTCCAGGGCCGCCTCAGAGGAGATGTGCGAGCTACTCGACCGGTTCTCCAAGGCGAGGTAGAGCGGCGGAGGTGCTCCGGCTATGCGACCTGTCCGCGGTCGTGGCAAAGCCTTTAATCGGGGTTCCGCCAACTAGGTTGTCGGCAGATGGCCATGGAGTTCCACGGCATCGAGGAGTTCATGCGCTACCTGAAGGTCAAGTTCGACGAGAGTGAGCGGAAGCCGGACTGGAGGGCGCTCACTGGCAGGGATCACGTCAGCGGCGTCAACGACACTTTCATCTTCTCCGAGGCGAAGGTCTATCAGATCAAGTCGGTCGAGGTGTCGCCGGGACAGATGGTGGCCGTGGCGGCTGAGGTCGGTGACCGCTCCCCGGACATGTTGGAGCTCATGGACAGGGGGGCCAGGGTGCCTCTCAGCGTCGTCTCGAAATCGCCCGACGCGTACAGCGTGATCATGTTCGGCCTTCAGCAGTATTCTTCCGATGCCGCCGACCTGCTCAGGCGCGAGTACTTCTACTCAAAGCAGGACCGGCTGGACAGCGACCTCGAAAGGAGACTGAAGCTGATGCTCGAGAGGCCCGAGTACAGGAGGGGGTACAGGGAGCTCAGAGAGCGCCAGGAGGTTTACTTCGCGTGAGCTGCCAGGGGGAGTGTGGCCTGACGCGGGATCAGGTCATCTTGCCGTCCATGTATTGCTGGTAGCCTGCTAGGTCCAGCAGCCCGTGTCCGGAGTAGTTCATGGCTATGACCCTAGGCTCGTTCTTCTTCTTGGCCTCCAGCGCCAGGTCAATCACCGCCTTGATGGCATGGCTGGTTTCCGGCGCCGGGACGACGCCCTCGGCCTTCGCGAACAACACGGCGGCGTCGAAGACCTCCTTCTGGGGATACGAGACGGGCTTGACCACCTTCTCCTTGACGAGGAGGCTGACGGTCGGCGCGGCCCCGTGGTATCTCAGACCGCCGGCGTGTATGGGCGACGGCACGAAGTCGTGGCCGAGCGTGTACATCAGCAACAGGGGCGTCATGCCCGCGGTGTCGCCGAAGTCGTACTCGTATCTCCCCTTCGTGAGGCTCGGGACCACGCTCGGCTCGACCGCTATGAACTGCGTTTCTGTATTCTTCTTCAGCTTCTCGCCGATGAACGGGAAGGTGAAGCCGGCGAAGTTCGAGCCGCCGCCAACGCAGCCGACCAGATAGTCAGGCCGTTCGTCGAGCTTCTTGAACTGCAGCATCGTCTCCTCACCGATTATGGTCTGGTGGAGCATGACGTGGTTCAGCACGCTGCCGAGGCTGTACTTCGTCTTCTCGTCCTTGACGGCGGTCTCCAGCGCCTCACTGATGGCGATCCCCAGCGAGCCCGGATGCTTCGGGTCCTTCTCGAGCATCTTCTTGCCGAACTCCGTCTGCGTGCTTGGAGAGGGGTGTACGGTGGCACCATAGATGCGCATCATCTCCCGCCTGTAGGGCTTCTGGTCGTAACTCGCCCTCACCATGAAGACCTCGCACCCGAGCCCGAAGTAGCTGCAGGCGAGGCTCAGTGCCGTGCCCCACTGGCCGGCGCCAGTCTCCGTCGTCAGCCTCTCGACGCCCTGCTTCATGTTGTAGTACGCCTGCGCGAGGGCTGTGTTGGTCTTGTGGCTTCCTCCGGGGCTCAGATCCTCGCGCTTGTAGTATATCCTGGCCGGGGTCTTGAGCGCCGCCTCGAGCCTGAGGGCCCTCTGAAGCGGGCTCGGCCTGTTCGCCATCATGTAGGACTGCAGCACCTCGTCCGGGATGGGGATGTAGTTCTCTGACGACATCTCCTGCCTGATCAGCTCCTTCGGGAATATCGGCTCGAGGTCGCCTGGCGATACGGGCTTCTTCGTCGCCGGATGAAGGGGCGGCGGCAGGGGTTTCGGAAGGTCGGGCAGTATGTTGTACCATCTCTTCGGCATCTCTTCGACTGACAGGTATACCCTGGTAGGCACCATGTGGCTCCCTCTGGACGCCCCCGAAAGAATGTACACTATTTATTTCTTTTGAGCATTGATGTATGCTAATGTGCATAGGTCGCGCACACGCACCTGAAAACGAGCTCCGGAGTCACCTGAGATACAGCAGCCTTTGGAGCCTCCGGTCCCAGATCCAGTCGTCCTCGGTGACCGCTTCAGAGAGCTGAGTGGTCATGTAGTCCAGCTTCGCGTCCACGTCATCAGCCATGTGCACGGCGAGCGCCTCTGGCAACATCGGTTCGACGGGGGATCCCCAGTCCCTCTTCCCGTGATGTGCGAGCAGCACATGTCTCAGCTTGAGCGCGAGCATGTCTGGGAACCCCTCGATGGCGTTCATTCGCATCGTCAGCTCCTGGTCGCCCATGACTATATGGCCGAGCAGGTTTCCCTCGGGGGTCTGTGTGATGTTGCTGGTCACCTTGAAGCTGGCGACCTTTCCGATGTCGTGCAGCAGGGCCGCGGTCACCACGAGGTCCCTGTCCAGGTCAGGGTGGAGCTCGCACATCTTCTCGCAGAGGCTGACCACGTTGAGCGTGTGGTGCAAGAGGCCACCGATGGCGGCCGCGTGCAACTGTATCGAAGCGGGTGCGGACCTGAAGCCTTCCATGAACTCCTCATCGGAGGCGAACGAGTCGAGCAGCTTCCTGAGATGGGGTTCGCGGACGGATCTGACGACCTCGGCCAACCTCGCCGTCATCTCGGGGATGTCCTCTCTGGCCCTGATCAGCTCGCGGACATCGAACTCTCCATCTCCGAGCCTGCGCACAGTCCCGCCGTCCTTCTCGCTGACGGCGATCTCCATCTGTCCCCTGTACTCCTTCACCTCGCCCGTTATGTGGACCACGTCGTCCCGGTTGAAGGAGTCATGGACGCCTTTCACCAGCTCCCTATCTCGTCCACCCCAGTATTTCGCCGTCGCCTGGCCAGACCTATCCCCGACCCTGAACTCGAACATCCAGCCGTTGGCGTACTCGACGACGGGCTTCTTGTAGGCGACCGAGAAGTAGCTCTCGACCTTGTCTCCCGGCCGCAGCTCGCTGACCAGCTTCTTGCCTGCCATAGCTCGTAGCCGCTCCTTGCCTGGCCCTGTCGGGGTTATCGGCAACGGGAGGTATATTTTCTTAACCAAGGGCGGGCCGAAAGTCCTACCTGCGAGCTGGCGTACAGCGGTATGCTCAATCGCCGTCCCCGCATCGTGTTCCGCGCTCGTCCGGGTCGACATCCGGCCACGCTTGGCGAGAACCCCTAACAAAGCACACAGCCTTTCGCATTGCCTGCAGCCTACGGCCCGTGTCGACCGAGAAGTTGCGCCATCCTCCTTCCGAGCGCCCTAGCCGAAGCGATGCCGTCCTCGTCCTGCCTCACCTCTCCCTTTCCATCGCCGGTGCCCATCGCACCGTAGTAGCCGCCTTCGGCGGGCGCTATGATCATGTCCATCATGAGGAAGTAAGTGTACAGCTGGGAGATAGTCATCTCCTGTCCGCCGTGTTTGCCCCCGCCGACAGCTATAGCCCCCGCGACCTTCCCTTTCAACTCTCCAGCCTGGTACGGTACTATGGACCTGTCCATGAGCGCCTTGAGCTGGGCGGTGACACCTCCGCAGTACACGGGTGAGCCCATTAGCACCCCATCTGCCTCGACCATCTTCCTGAGCAGCGGCAGGGCGTCATCTTCGATCGGACAGTCCCATGGCTGTTTGGCGCAGCGTTCACAGCCCGTGCAAGGCTTGACATCGTGGTCGGCCAGGGACACGACCTCGACCTCTATCCCCGCCGCTCTGAGCTCGTCCGTCGCCGCATCGATCATTGCGGCCGTGTTGCCTCCACGCCTCGGGCTACCGTTGATCGCCAAGACCTTCATCCCTCGCCACCTTCAACAGAGCCATGCACAGCTCTCACGCCGCATCAATTTTCCCTAGGATGAGCCTGAAATGAAAACGTCGCTCGGCCCCGCATCCCAGGGGCCGGCGAACAACTTCTTCCCTCTTCTTGTCGCATCTCACCAGCACTTCGAGTAGCCGCATGTCCTGCAGACCACGCAGCCCTCGACGTACTCGACCATGCTGCCGCACTCCGGGCACTCAGGACAGACGTCCCCCTTGTCGGCCACGTTCTCCTTCTTCTGGCTTTCCTTTTCGGCAGCGGTCTTCACCGTCGCTGGCACGTGTGCCAGTTCCCGGTCTTTGACGTATCGTTCCAGAGCTTTCGCGACAGCGTCGCTGCACGACAGCACCATGCCGCCCGGCTGCCAGAGGGGGGAGGGGCACCTGATGCCCTTGAGCTGCTTGATTATCGCTTCTGGCTCGATCCCAGACCTCAATGCCAACGATATCAGCCTCCCTACAGCCTCTGCCTGCGAGGCCGTGCACCCTCCAGACTTGCCCATCTGCGTGAAGACTTCGCAGAGCCCTGATTCGTCCTCGTTTATCGTCACGTACAGATGGCCGCACCCAGTCTCAATCCTCTGTGTCGTGCCGCGCGTCACGTATGGTCTGGCCCTCGGCAGCCTCGGCCCCGCCTCCGCCTCTGCCCTGGCTCCGGCCTCCTTATCCTTCTTGGCCACGTCTGCCGGCACGCTCAGCACCTGATCCTCTCTGCTTCCGTACCTGTAGACTGTGACGCCCTTGCAGCCCAGTTTGTACGCCAGCATGTACACGGTTTCGACATCCTTGGGCGTCGCGTCCCTCGGGAAGTTCACAGTCTTGGAGACTGCATTGTCCGTGTGTTCCTGGAACGCCGCCTGCATCCTTACATGCCACTCAGGCGATATGTCGAGGGCCGTGACGAACACCCTCTTGACGTCCGCTGGCACTCCGGCGACGTCCTTCAGAGTGCCCTGGGCGGCAATCTCCTTCATGAGTTCCTCCGTGTAGAACCCTCGGGCCTTGGCGACCTCGGCAAACACGGGGTTCACCTCAGGGAGTATGTCCCTGTCCATGACGTTCCGAACATACGCCACGGCGAATATCGGCTCGATTCCGCTGGAAGCGCCCGCGATGATGCTTATGGTCCCAGTGGGGGCGATCGTTGTCACTGTGGCGTTTCTCATCCTGGGATAGCGTTGGGCGAGCGTGCTCTCGGGGAAGTTCGGGAAGCTCCCGCGTTCCTCTGCGAGCTCCATGGAAGCCTTGTGTCCCTCCTCGTCCAGGAAAGCCATTATCTGGGCTCCGAGCTTCAGGGCCTCCTCGCTGTCGTAGGGCACCCCCAGCATGAGCAGCATGTCGGCGAACCCCATCACTCCCAGGCCGATCTTCCTGTTGGCCTTCGTCATCTGCTCTATCTGCGGCAGGGGATACTTGTTCACGTCTATGACGTCGTCGAGGAACCTCACTGACCATCTCACCGTCTCTCGCAACCTGTCCCAGTCTATCTCCGCCTTGCCGTTCCTATGAGTCAGCATCTTAGCAAGGTTTATCGAGCCGAGGTTGCACGATTCGTACGGCAAGAGAGGCTGCTCGCCGCACGGATTCGTGCTCTCAATCTCGCCAACCTTTGGGGTGGGGTTGTCCCTGTTTATCCGATCTATGAATATGATCCCAGGTTCGCCGTTCCGCCAGGCCATGTTGACTATCATGTCGAAGACCTTCCTGGCGTTCAGCCTCTTCACGGGCTGCTTGGTCCGAGGGTTGATCAAGTCGTAGTCCTCGTTCGCCTCGAGGGCCTTCATGAACTTGTCCGTCAGGGCGACAGATATGTTGAAGTTCGTCAGTTTCGTGCTGTCACGCTTGGCGGTTATGAATGCCAGGATGTCAGGGTGATCCACCCTCAGAATGCCCATGTTGGCCCCGCGCCTCGTGCCTCCCTGCTTTATCGTCTCCGTGGCCGCGTTGAAGACTTCCATGAATGATATGGGTCCGCTGGAAACGCCAGCAGTGCTCCGGACCACGTCGCTGGCCGGCCGGAGGCGCGAGAAGCTGAAGCCTGTTCCGCCTCCGCTGTTGTGAGACACGAAACCGTTGGCCAGGTATGCGTGAGCCAGCGGTACTGTCAGATCGACCACGCTCCTCTTTCCGGCCGGCACTATCTCCTCGACCGTGACCAGGAAATGCCCCTCATCGTCCGGCTCGTCGTGCAGGCGTCCGGCCGATTCCAACTCTGCAGCCATCTGCTCAAGGTCGACATTCGCAAGGCGTCTTGATAGAATGACAGAGTCGAAACCGATCTTCTCTCTGAAGAGAGTGAGGCCGGACACCGTAGAAACGGTGAGCTCCGAGCCTGACCTGTGAGTGGGTACTCCAAGGTAGAACAGCATCGTTTGGATTTCTGAAGCGAGCTTCTCAGAGCCAGCGTCGGCATTCACCATGCCGTGCTTTGTGACCCATCCGTGCTCAGAGAAGAACCTTCGCAGGAAGTCGCAGAATCCGCGCTCGTCCGCACAGACGACACGATCGTCGACCCCGTCATCTCGTAAGTCCCTTGGCTCGCATGGTATCTCAGTAACAGATCCTCCCAGCCAGCCGCCGAGCTTCATCACGAGTACATCTCCATGGCTGAGCTGGCCTATCTTCCTCCATGTGTATTCACCCTCCACACACGCGAGCAGCTTGTGGAGAGCTGTGCCCGTGATGGAGTAGCCCTCCCGGGTTCTGACTGTGAACACATTCTGGACACCGTTCTCGTGCCTTGAATCTACGAGCCTCATGCCCTCGTGCGTTTCAATCCAAGTCCCAGCTTCGACGTTTCCCAATCGCCTGCATCCCTTGTCAGTCATTACGAGTGTGTCTGGTGTGAGACATTTGTGTATCAGAGCAGTGTGTTTGATGGAGTCGAATATCTCCTCCATCGAATCACCAACAGGAAGCACGAAACAGGCGCTCAGCTGGCCGAGCTCTCTCCCCGCGTTCATCAGGGTAGGACTGTTCGGCATGAATTCCAGCCTAGCCATCATCTCGTAGAATCTCTCCGCGATTCTCTCCACCTCGGCATCCGACTTGCCATATGCCCTCTCAGCCTCTGCGATCGCCCTTGCCACCCTTTCAAAGAGCTGCTTCGGGGTTTCTATGGGTCTGCCTGATTCATCCTTCTTGAGGTATCTTCTCTCCAGGACCACTTTCGCGTTCGGAGTGATTTGTGGTTCGAGGTCCCAGCCTCTAGCGGACGTGCTGTTCGCGTTCTGTCGGGCGACAGCGCCTCCTACATGACCAGTCGCAGCGGACATTTGCCCCCCTCGTCTCGTGCTCTTAATCTACTATCAGGCCCAAGCGTCTGACGCTTGTCTTCCGAAGATGGCCTTGCCCCTCTTTCCTAAGGTAGAAGACCATCCGTTTGCCCCATCACCCTATTCGGCCAACCAAGGGTGAAAAGCTTTGCTATTGCCTGCAGTTCGCAATCGGGGTGTCACGGATAAAACCATTTTTAGACAAGATTTGGTAACGGATTGTGCAAGTGTTTCGCGTGGAATGAATTTTTACCTTATCATTATTGTTATCAGATTAATTATCAGCGAATACAGCCAGCAGACCACATTCGACACTTAGATTGTATAGAAGAACAATTAATTCAGAAACTCCGCTTCTCCAAAGGAAAACAGAGGGTTACCCTGCAGTTGTTCGCCGAGCTACTGATGCTGCCTGCTCATTCGCCCGATAACGTCTGCAATGTCCTCCCCAAAGCCGAAAATCTATAAGTCACCGAGACGTCTGGTGAAGTGCCTATGAAGCTACGAGTGAAACTGTACGCGTCCTTCCGCGAGATAGTAGGGGCGAAGGAAGAAGAGCTGGAGGTGCCTCCGGGAACAACCGTTCAGAGCCTCTTGGATTCATACGTGAAGAGATTTCCACAGATGGCCCGCTACAGAGATCACATCATCCTCTCTGTGAACAAGGAGTACGGCCATCCACAGAAGGTCCTAAGAGACGGGGACGAAGTCTCGTTCCTTCCGCCTGTGAGCGGCGGATGACGCTCTCGCAGCTACAGCTGCATTGTCAATCTAGAAGAACGATGTTCAGTTTCCTGCCGTCAGGACATTCAATCTCGTCCTTCTCCACCGAAACCACTCTGTATCTCATGCCTTCGGCGGCCCCAACAGGATGGCACAGCCTGTAGTGTTCACAGCCTCTTCTGTCGCAATCGCTCTCCTCAAAGGTGAGCATCGCGCCCTCGATCGCAGCACTCGCCTTCAGCGCCGCCTTCGTCGGTATCCTCTCGACTTCCACAACCCTCACGCCACCCTCGTGCACCTTGCAATCGTGATGGACGTCCCTGACCTCGGTCACCCTGTACCACTTACCCTCTTCCAGGTGGAAGCACACGTTCTTGACCTTGCAGTCCCTGCACTCCGGGAGCGGGCCTCCGAAGACGAACTCAAACCCCTTCCTGCACTGGCTCTCCCCGACGACTGTCACCAACACCATAGCGAACACCTGCCTTCAGATAACCTTCGTGATCGTCGCCAGGCGTTCGGCCGCGTCCGGTGTCAACCCCCTGTCTCCGAGGATTGTGTACCTGTCCTTGCGGATCTCGTGTGCGTGCACAAGAGCTTCGACGAGCTGCTCTTTCGTCACCCCTAGCTCTCTTGCCGTTGTTGGCGCACCTATCTGCTCGAGGGCTGATCTTATCCTCTTCCAATCGCCCCCGTGTAGGTACATCATCATGATTGACCCGACGCCGCACTGCTCTCCGTGAAGAGCCTTGCCCGGCGCGATTCTATCGAGAATGTGAGAGAACATGTGCTCGGACCCGCTCGTCGGGCGGGACGATCCAGCCACGGCCATCGATATGCCGGATATGATGATGGGTCTGATGGCCACCCAGACGCTCTCCTCCAGGTTTGGCTTTATCGCGGCGGCGTTCTCGATGATCGACTCGGCCGCATATTTCGCGAGGTTCGCCGCGCTGGAGCTGAAGTCTTCAGTGCGCAGGCGCTCGGCCAACTGCCAATCGAGTATCGCCGTGGTGTTGGATATGACGTCGGCGCACCCTGCCGCCAACAATCTGTACGGAGCCTTGACGATGATAGCCGTATCGGCCACCACGCCGAGGGGCACGCTCGCGTTGAGGGATAGGGAGTTGCCGCCGTCTTTGATTGATGCCCTGGGGCTCGCTAGCCCGTCGTGAGAGGCGGACGTCGGGACGCTCAGGAACGGTATCCTGAGGTTGGCGGAGGCCAGCTTGGCGAGGTCTATCTTGCTCCCGCCCCCTACCCCCAGCAGGAACGAGGCCTTCACGTCCTTGGCGACCTCCTCGACCTTGACCAGGTTGGCCTGGGTCGCATCTCCTACCACGACCTCCTGCACCTCGTATTCCATCTCCGCCAGGTTGTCGCGGACCGGGCCCGCAGCGAGCGAGCCTGTGGTCGGACCTGTGACGATCAGTGCGGTCCCTTTCAGCTCGAAATCGCGGCACATCCTTCCGATCTGAGATATACAGTTGTGTCCCGCGAGGACCTGTCTTGGAAAGTTCATGGTACGGGCCTTGGTGAAGGTATCCATCATCTTACGCCACTGTCCCGCTCCAATATGCCCGATAGCCATTTCAACTTATCGGTTTGTATTCGAGTAGTCGCATATTTATGGCCAGAATGAGGTCTCCGGCGTCATCCGCCCCGGCCCGAAAGCTTCTCCATCTTCTCGATGAGGTCGTCCATCCTGAACGGCTTGGGCAGGAAGTCTACGGCTCCCGCATCGCGCGCCTCCTTCTCCACTAGGACGTCGGCGCTCACGAATATGACCTTCTGCTTCGGGTTCATCTTGACTATCTCCTTCGTCGCCTCCACCCCGTTCATGATTGGCATGCGGTGGTCCATGATTATGACGTCTGGCTTCTCCGGTATGTTTCTGTACTTCCTGACGGCCTCCTCGCCGTCGAACGCCGTTCCGACGACCTTGTACCCTCTCAGCTGAAGTATGTCCCTGTAGAGCTCGACTATGAACAGCTCGTCGTCGACTATCAGGACACTGGTCATGGGCCATCCGCCCTCCTCAATGTCACGGTATACTTGGCACCCGCGGGCTCGGGAAGCGTGGTTAGTGCGTGTGCATCGAAGTCTCCTCCGAGGCTCTTTGCCATCATCTTGGCGAAGAGTATGCCAGTGCTCCTAACCGCGACGGAGATGTCCTGGTCGTAGGTGGCCTCGATTCCGTCGCCGTTCAGGAACGGAGGAAGTCTGGCCCCTCTGTCCTCGATCTTGACGAACCATGCTGGCTTCCCGTTGAACTCACCAGGGGTTATCGAGGCATCGAGTCGCAGGTCGTCCCCCGGATTCAGCCTGACGGCGGTTATCAGGACGTTGAGCACGAGGTCCTCTGCGAGGTCTTCCCCCAGCACCATCGCCGTCCGCGGCTCTGGCGCTAGGACGAGCGAGATCTTCTTCGAGGGGAAGTGTTTCCTCACCTTCTGCTCCATCCTGCGCAGGGCTGATACGATATCCACAGGCCTGAGGCGGTCAGGGTCCAGCGACCTGGACGCCACTAACCGCTTCACGTTCTCTACCAACACTGTGGATGTGCGGACGTGCGGGATGGCCTTCTCGGCCAGCATCTTGACTCTCTTGTCGACGCCCGGAGAGGAGATAATGAGCTCCAAGTAGCTCAGGACAGCCTGATTGCTGTTCAATATGTCATGGCCCAGCAGGTCCATGTAGAACTCGAATTGTTTCTCCGGTTCGACCTTTCGCTTCTTGGCCACTTTCGCATCCGCCTCAGGGTGAGCGCCATCTTGCGATTGCCCTGTGGGAATATCAACCTATCCACAGTAATCGCGGGTTCCTGTGAGTCAAAAGCTGTCGAGGGTGACCCTCGGCACGGCCTGTTGCGTTTCGGTCCCTTCTGTGACCCACTTCCAATAGTTCTTCGGCAAATCAACTCCGCTATATGCCCTGTCTTTCTTAGACTCCATGTGCTTGAGGTCCCTCAGTAGCATCCAGTATCTCGCCGCGTCCTTTCTGCCTATTCTCTGCGGGAACTTCTTGCGCTCGTCGACCAAGACCTCGTCCTTGTACAATATATGGGCGTGCTCGTCGTCCAGGATGACGATCGAATAACCCGGAAAGCGCCTCGCGTAGTGCCGCAGGACGAGGTCGATGATGTTGTGCTCGAAGCTGGCCCTGGCGATGACCGCCTTATTGGCCTCGTCTCTGGTGAACGCCAGGAACTGCCTCGCCCGCCTGAACTCCGCCGTCACGCGCCTGACCCGGTCCTTCATCTCCTTCGCCTCTGGCGTGTTCTGGGCGAGGTAATGCTTCGTCCCCGCGCGCTCGATTTGTGCCAGGACAGTGAAGATCAGCTGGAACCTGTCTAGCGATTTGAACCTGGAAGCCCAGAACATCTCGTCCTCCATGATCTCCCAGAGTTTTGGGTCCTCGAGGAAGTCAAGCCCTCCGTGCTTCTCCTTGTACTTGGCATACATCTCGTCGTAATCGAGAGCGTCAGCGTTCACATGCTCGTCGAAGAAGAACCTCTTCCCCGGGGAGTCCTCAATCGGTCTAGCGCCTAGGACCCTGCTAGCTATGAACGCCTTCAGCATGGACTGTGGGACCGGCTTGAACAACACCAGCATCGTCTGACCGTCAGCGGGCTGAATTATGCTCACGTCGAGATTAAAGCTTCGTTCGGCCGTAGCGGACAACTACGCCGTGTGAGGCCGAGTCGTAGCATCCCTCTTCGCACTGATTCATCTTGCTTGACGATGTTGGCATTGTCACACTGTGCCCGCCCGCGCCTGACACCCTGGAAAAAGACTATCTATCGCTTCCCGCATGAGAAGACCGCTTGAACCGACCTTCTGAGGAAAGATCGCGCAAGGGCGACAGAAAGCCATCACGCCGCGTCATTCAGGAGGGCGTGGCGCTGTTTGAGAGGGCGAACGCCGAGTACGATGCAAGGAGGTACGAATCAGCCCTCGAGCTCTATGACAGAGCCCTCGATCTCGGACTGGCCAACGAGGTGATATACAACAACAAGGGCACAGCGCTGGACGCCCTCGGAAGGTTCCAGGAGGCAATCGAGTGTTACAAGAAGGCTACCTCGCTGAATCCGTCATACGAGCTTGCCTGGCACAACCTGGGCAACTGCCTCTATGCCCTCGGCCTGCCGTTCGACTCGGCCCAGGCTTATTCGAAGGCCGCCAGGCTAAACCCCAAGCGCAGGGAGAACTGGTACGGCCTCGCGGCCTCCCTCGCACGGGCCGGCCGGAGGAAGGCAGCCGCTAGCGCGATAGAACGGCTCGGTGACTTCGCCAAGGATGATCCGAGGGTCCTCCTACTGCAATCCGACCTCTACCTCGAGGCCGGTCTGCCAGAGAAGGCCCTCGAGAAGGTGGAGGAATTCGTAAAGCAACATCCGGACGATCCCGACGGCTATGTCCGTCTTGGTAACGTGGCCCACGAGCTGGGAGAGTACAACCGAGCGGTGTTCGCCTTTGGGAAGGCGCTCGAGTTTAGACCAGAGGACAAGGAGATCTGGAACAATCTCGGGTACACGTGCTTCTCGAAGGGGTATCTCGACAAGGCCCACGAGTGCTTCGACAGGGCGATATCTCTGGATCCGCGATACAAGCAGGCGTGGTACAACAAGGGTTACGCTTACCACGGCGCTGACATGCTTGAGGAGGCCGTGAGCTGCTACCAGCGCGCGATAGCGATAGACCCCGCGGACCGGGTGGTTTGGAACAACCTCGGCAACGCGCTATACAACCTCGGAAGGTATGTCGAATCCATTCCAAAGTTCGTCGAGGCCCTCCGGATAGACCCGGACTACGAGATCGCATGGAACAACATCGGGAACGCCCTTGAGAAGATAGGTGCCTATGCTGAAGCCATACCCTACCACGACAGGTCGCTCGAGATCAGCCCCAGGTTCGACTATGCCATGTTTGCGAAGGGCGTCTGTAAGGCTAACATCGGAAAGGTCGAGGAAGGCTATGACCTCATCCTCGAGTCGCTCGACATAAACCCCTCATATGATGAGGCGTGGAGGGCTAAGGCGAAAGTCGCGGGGCAGATGGGAAGATGGGATGAGGCGGTCGCAGCCATAGAGCAGGCGCTCGCGATCAACCCTGAGTTCGATCAGGGGTGGGCAGACCGAGGCGAACTTCTCCTTCGTGTGGGAGACTATGAGGGCGCGCAAGCCTCTTTCGAGATGGCGCTCAAGTGCCTGTCGGCGGTCAACGCAAGCATCCCGAGCGGCCTGGCGGCGCTCATCCGCAAGGGGGATCTCCTGGTCAGGCTCGGCAGGTTCGAGGAGGCGCTGATGAGTTACGAGTCTGCGGCGCTGTCGAAGAGGGCGGCCGCTCAGAGCATACCAAAGGCCCTCAGGGTCCGCTCGCTGCTCGGCAGGTACGAGATTCCAAGGGCGCTGAGGGAGGTGATCGAGTCCTCGAATGATCCCAAGGCGCTCGCGAGCTACGCCGAGTTCCTCATGGATGCGGGGGAACACTCGGCCGCAGAGAGGGTCATCCGGTCGATGGCGGACACGGCCGCCGGGAAGGAGGAGTTGACCGCGAGGGCCAGAGCGAGGATGTTGGCGGGCGATGCCAAGGGTGCCGTTGAGCTTCTCTCTTTCGCGCCGAGCGAGGACGGGGTGCCCGTCGAGCTCGAGGGCGAGTTCAGGGAACAGATGGGTGATCTCAAAGGTGCGCTGGAGGTCTACCTCCGGACGCTCGAGAGGTGTCCGGACAGCATGTCTGCTGCAGTCGGCCTGGCCAGGGTAAGGTTGAAGCTACGCCAGCACAGGGAGGCCCTCCGGGCGTCCGACTACGCCATAGGCATCGACGAGAGGGACTGGGAGCCGCATCTGATAAAGTCGCTCGCATTCAGGTCCATCGGGGATGAGAAGCATGCCGATGAAGAGCTGGCCCACGCCTCAGCCAGGCTCTCGGCAGCTGGGATGGATATTGACGCGGTGACGCCGAGGGTGAACCCTTGACCGAATTCAGGTTTCGAAAGCGCCACAGGCTCAGGCAGAAGGAGGTGGCGGCGATGGCCGAGCGCATAAGCTCTGAGCTGGGGACATCTGTGTTCGGCGACATCATCGACATCGACCTGGCCGAGGGCCCGGGGCTCGACGCAGTCTATGTTGGCGGCAAGATCCTCGCCCTCGTAGTGGATGGTGTGCCATTCTTGACGGTTCGAGGGCTCCTGGCCTACGGCGCGTCGAAGAGATATGTGACAGTGGACATGGGCGCCGTCAGGTTCGTGTACAACGGGGCTGACGTCATGGGCCCCGGCATAGTGGACTGCGATCCCGACATCCAGGTTGGAGACCTCGTGTGGGTCAGGGACGTGAACAACAAGCGTCCACTGGCTGTGGGAAAGGCGCTGATGTCCGGAAGGGAGATGCTCGCGAAGCCGAAGGGCAAGGCGGTGAAGTCCATCCACCACGTGGGCGACAGGATATGGGCCTTGGACGAGCCGCAAGACGAAGGCGCGCGAAAGCCCTGAGATGCGCGCTCATTACATGATAGCTCTCTCGTCATAGCTCTCTCCTGCACCTCATCTGGCCCGCCACAACAGCATTTATATCCGGACAACGTGATTACCGCGTCCGAGGGATGCACGGTGACGATTCTGAAGAAGAAGGTGATTCCTGGCGCAGACGAGGCCGCCCCCAAGGAATCGATGGCTGCGGAGCAGTACATCGATCTGACGGACATGGTCTTCGAGGACGAGGGCCTGATGGGTCCCGAGGGGGCACAGACGGTGGTCAAGGTGGGCGAGATATTCAGGTACGACGACCTCTCGCTGCTCACCAACGAGGTGTACAACGGCAACATCGTCGTCATCGACTACACCTCTGTGGCGAATGACGACCTCACCATGAAGAGGATAACCGCCGAGCTGAAGAACGTGGCCCGCGATGTCAACGGAGACGTCGCTGGCATAGGGAAGAACCTGCTGATGGTCACTCCCAGGGCAATCAAGATAGACAGGAACAAGATCAAGGGCGCGTTCTGATGGCGCCCGTTCTACCTCGCGGCTTTGCGAGATAGGCTACTCCGCTATCGGCGTAGTCGCCATGAACTGGCCGTCCCTGAACAGCAGCGTCAGGTAGCCGTGGTGTATCTTCGAGTGCCTCATCTTGACGGCTCTGATCCTCAGCTGGACGTCCACCTCGCCCACGTCCACGAACTTCAGCAGTATGGTGCCGTCCGCGAGGAAGTCCTCGTGGTAGGGGCCGAAGGCGTTCCCGTCGGCCTGCGTCTCAGATATCAGGAAGGTCGTCACGCCGAGCCTCTTCAGGAATCCGAAGAAGTGGAACAGCTCCTGTCGCGGGTTGGTGATGGACGCAAGCGAGTAGATGGCGGTCAGCGAGTCTATGACGACGATCTCGACGCCTTCGTTCTCCACCTTCTTCCTGAGGTACTCCTTCAGTATCTTGAACCAGTCCCTGCCGACGTCGGCGTCAGTGTGCTCCAGCCTCAGCCTGCCTATGTCCACTATGAAGAACTTGCTCTCGTCGACCGTGCCGAGCCCCATATACTGCATGCCTGCCAGGAGGCTCTCCTTGCTCTCCTCGATGCTTATGTAAAGGACGTTGACGCCGCGCCTCTTCACATTGTTGCTTAGTATGCTGAGAGCGAGCGATGACTTCATCGTCCCAGGCGTGCCGGCCAGGAGCACGACGTGCCCCTTCTTGATGCCACCGCCGATCTTGCTGTCGAAGCCGTCTATGTATGTCTGAATCCTGTCCGAACTCTCGGTCTGCGCGGACTCCATCAGAAGTCCTCCTCGGCCTGCTCAGACCATCCTCATGCCCCTGGGTTTTTAAAAGGGTTTGGCTATCGTTATCAGATTCAAGAATGACTCTGGATTGGTGTGGTTCAGGTCAGGCGCACTTGTCTTCTGCTATGCACGGCGGGCAATCAACATACTTATATCGCGAGCAACAGTGTCGAGGTTCGTGCCTGACCACAAATTCGTTCACGACTCGGTCCATGGGAGCATAAGGCTCGAGGGCGTCGCTCTCGCGCTGCTGGAGGCACCCGAGCTCCAGAGGCTCCACAGCATCCATCAGCTCGGGCTCGCGTATCTCGTTTACCCGGGAGCAAACCACACGAGGTTCGAGCACTCCCTGGGCACATTCGCAGTCGCCAGGAAGATGTCGTCCTCGTTGAGGCTCGACCCTGAAGAGGCCAGGCTCGTCGAGTGCGCAGCGTTCCTTCACGACATCGGGCACCTGCCCTACTCGCACACCCTGGAGTTCGCCCTGCATCACCGGTTCGGCATAGACCACGCGGAGATAAGCAGGAGGCTCATAAAAGGCGAGGAGAGTGTGCTGAGCGACCGCGAGAAGGATATACTGGGCAGGACGAGGACGATACCTGAGATTCTGGAAGCGGCGGAAGTCGACCCCAAGGAGGTCGCGTCTCTGCTCGAAGGGAAGCCACCAGCAGAAGGGGCCAGATTCTTCCAGCGTCAGAGGGGCCAGAGACACTTCAATGAGAAGCGTTACATGCATCAGATGATAAACGGCCCAGTCGACGCGGACCAGCTCGACTATCTCAAGAGGGATTCGCACTACACTGGCGTGGCCTACGGCGTAATTGACACCGACAGATTGCTCGGGACCATCGAGATCTTCAACGGCGACCTGGTGGTGGACAAGAGCGGCGTGAGTGCTGTCGAGGGGATACTCGTTGCCCGCGCGCTCATGTTCACATCCGTGTATCTGCATAGGACCGTGCGGATATCCGAGCTGATGCTCGCCAAGGCCGTCGAGGAGCTGGAGGAGGACGAGGTGAGGAGTCTTCATGCCATGACCGATGCCAGCCTCCTCGCTCTCCTCGCTTCGAAGGGTGGATACTCAGAGGAGATCGCCGTACTGATAAAGTACAGAAAGCTCTACAAGAGGGCATACAGCGTGCAGGCGTCCGACCTATCAGAAGAGGGATGGGAACTCGTCGAGCGACTCGGCTCGATGGCCCGCAGGAGGTCTGCAGAGGCGGAGATCGCCAGGAAGGCGGGCGTCCCGGAGGGCTCGGTGATCATAGACGTCCCATCGGGCGAGCTGGCGATCTCCGAGCCGAGGATATCGCTAACTGATGTGCGAGTCCTGGATGACGGCAGAGTCCGCCTTCTCTCGAGGATAAGTCCCCTTGCGCAGTCGCTACACACGAGGAGGACGCACACATACGCGCTCATGGTCGCTTGCCCCGCAAAGCACCGGGAAAAGGTCGCCCGGGCGGCTGCGAGGGTGGTCGGGCTCTAGCCTTTCATCACGCCTATTGGCTTGAGCCGCGCAACCATCTTTGATATGCCCGCTCCGTGAGCCACTCTGACGACATCATCGACGTCCTTGTACGCCCCTGGCGCTTCCTCGACTATGCCGTCTCTCGAAGCCGCCCTGATGTATATCCCCCTGCTCTGGAGCAGGGAGACCACCTCGTTGGCCGAGTACCTCCTGGTAGCCGTGGTCCTGGACATGAGCCGGCCAGCCCCGTGACAAGTAGACCCGAAGGTCTCCTGCATCGCCTTTGCTGTGCCCACGAGCACGTAGCTCGCGCTGCCCATGTCACCTGGGATGAGCACGGGCTGGCCTACGGACCTGTACTTCGAGGGCACCTCCGACCTGGAGCTGTCGAACGCGCGTGTCGCGCCCTTGCGGTGCACATAGAGCTTCCTGCGCTTACCTTCGTACTGGTGCTCTTCGAGCTTGCATATGTTGTGCGCGACGTCGTAAACGCAATACAACTCCATCTCCTCGGCCTTCCTGCCCAGAGCCTTCTCGAAAGACTCCCTGACCCAGTGCAGGATCAGCTGCCTGTTGGCCCATGCGTAGTTCGCGGCCGCGCTCATCGCCTTGAAGCAGTCCTGCCCCTCGGGTGAGTTCACGGGCGCGCACGCGAGTTGTCTGTCGGGCACGGCTATACCGTACTTCCTGAGGGCTGATTCCATCGTCCTGATGTAGTCGCTGGCAATCTGGTGGCCGCACCCTCTCGAGCCGGAGTGGATGCTCACCATGATCTGTCCTGGCGATTCTATGCCGAAGGTCTTCGCCGCTTCGTAATCGAACACTGCATCAACCTTCTGTATCTCCAGGAAATGGTTCCCAGCGCCGAGTGTGCCAAGCTGGGGCGCACCACGCTGCTTGGCTCTCGCATCTACTTTCGAGGAATCGGCTGTCTTCATCCGACCGCCCTCTTCGCATGAGGCGAGGTCGTCCTCCCACCCGTAACCTCTTGACACCGCCCATTCTGCTCCCTCGTCGAGCACGTCGTCGATTTCCGAGCTAGTGAGCCGCAGCTTCCCCTTCTCCCCGACGCCAGAAGGCACGTTCTCGAAGATCTCGTCTATGAGCCTCTTGATGTCCTTTCCTATCTCGGTCACAGTGAGGTTCGTGCGTACCAACTTCACACCGCAGTTGACGTCGTAACCTATCCCGCCCGGGGATATGACGCCGCGCTCAGCATCGAAGGCGGCAACACCCCCTATAGGGAAGCCATATCCCCAATGGATATCCGGCATGGCCATTGACCTGCCCACTATGCCGGGCATGCATGCCACATTAGCGGCCTGTTCAGGGGCATTGTCGGCCCTTATCGACTGGATGAGCTTGTCATCCGCGTATATGATGGCCGACGTGGACATGCACTGCTTGTAGCTCCTGGGTATCTCGAACCTGAACTCGTCAAGCTTGTTCAGCGGCCCGGTCCATGCCAATCTCGCGCACCCCAGTGCTCGACCAATGTGAGACTATATTAACGTTGCTGGTGGCGTGGCCAATCTGGCTCGAAACGCTGAAGAATGACTTCCGAAGGATGGAAGCAGCGTCCGGTCGTGAGTATCGCGCTGTGCCAGGTGTATATCTGCCAGATTTTATATATACCCCTGGCGCAAATAACAACAGGACAGCGCAGAATCCTGCTGGTAAACCTATCAACGCGTGCACCAGCGTTCCGACTGACCGCATCCCCCTGAGGTGTTGAGAACTTGTCTGAGGAAGCCGTGACATACTGCCCACTGTGCGGTAACAAAGTCTCTGCTGGTCTGACCAAGTGTCCAGTCTGTGCGACAGCGCTCCGCCCCGCAGGAGTGCGCGCGCCAGGCGCGGCCGCACCGCTGTCGGTGCATCCCGAAGACTTTCTGCACCGCGAACTTCCGAAGATCGAGCTACCAGCCGTTAAGCAAACATGTCCTCTTTGCGCCCGCGAGTTGACTGGCTCGGAATCGAAATGTCCGCGATGCGGAATCCCTCTATCGACGGCCCCGCCCGCGCAGGAGGAGATGCTGGAATGCCCTGAGTGCGGGACTCTGGCGCCCGTCTCAGCTGTGGCATGTCCGAAGTGCGGAGTTGGTTTCGTAGGGCAGGCGGGCGAGCCGCGACCGCCAGAGCCAACCGAGAAGCCAGCGCCTGCAGTCAAGCCTCAGCCGCCATCTCCGCCGCCTGAGAGCGCTGCAGTGGAAGTCAAGGGGCTCAAGGAGCTAGCGCCCGCTGCCCCGCAGGCACCTCCAGCGCTCGTCAGTGACAGAGGGGCCATCAACGGCACAGGTTTCGTCAATGGCACTGGACTGATCAACGGTACGAGGGGCGGGCCGCGTCCGCTCCCGTCACAGCGTAGGGCGTTCGCGCTCACAAGATGGCAGTTCCTCGCAGTGCTCATCGCTATTGTGGTCGTCATACCGACGTTCATATTCTTGTCCTACACCTCGGATGAGGAGGCATTCGTGGTGGACGGTGATTTCGAAGACTGGGAGAAGGTGGAGAAGCTCAGCATGTATGTCCAGGCGTCCTCTCCGTCTGCAGGCATAGAGAGCTGGGCGTTCTCGGTCGACGGGACAAGGCTGTTCATCTACTTCTCCACCATAGGCGAGGCGATGGCAGGCCCTCATGTCTGCAGCTACTACGTGTTCATTGACTCCGACAACCGTGCCTCGACGGGATACGCGGTTCGCGGACTAGGCGCGGATTATCTGATGCAGCTCGACGGATGGAACGGGTCCGTCAGGGCGGCGTC
>JAWCKF010000009.1:0-58217 GCA_038852315.1 Thermoplasmata archaeon
ATCCGCATTTAGGGCATCGGTTCGCATGCTCTTTAACCGAAGATTCTCGAAGGAATCTACGAATGACCCCCGATGGCAATAACGGGCGGAATCCCTGACGCTCACGCCTGTACTCCCCATCACAGCGCTTAGGATGACAACCCGAAGGGGTCTGTTCGCGCTTAGCTAGGCATCCAGCGCGAGTGCGGGATTTGTGGACATGACAGTACCATGCAATTCGATAAGGACCAGCAATCACTTCAGCAAGCTCGCGAAGATAAGTATCATCCCATTCACCGAGTCCCTGTTTCTTGTCATCTATCGGTGAATAAACATATTTGACGAGCTCGCGGACAGCATCGCGGGCATCTTTGAGTTCGCGAACATCCACGATCATCGAATCACCCGTAAGGGCGAGCCATTCATCCCGAAGATTGGGTTCACCCTTGCGGGTAACATCCGGTCCCGCAGGCAGGAATCGCGATACCACAATGCTATGGATATGGACATGCCAACCCCCTTCACCGAGGGTAACCTCAACCCTCGGGCAATCACCGTGAACGCGCTCATGCCAGAACCGCCTTCTACGAAGGAGCTGATAGCTATGCCGAATGCGATGGACGGTTTTGTGGAGCATTCCGAGAGGGACATTTTTCAGGGTCAAAGTGAGGAATTTGACCGATAAACGCACGTTGTGCTGGTGATGATATTCGCGGGTCCATTCAATAGTCCTCAGTAAGGCATCAGCCAATGCCGGATAAGTGCGCGTGGCGCGTTTATGAGCACATGGAACACACAACGGACGCCCGCAATGGCTGAGAGTTAGCACCACAGAACCGCAGACCGTACAAACAGCAGGATAAGCAGGATGACCGTTCTCCTCGAGGACCGGATGCCAATCTAGAGGGCGGAGAGGTTTCGCTTGTTTGCGGAGTTCAGCATCCTCGGGGTCAATGAGTTCGTAGCCTACGATGTCGGGTAAGAAAACGGGTGAAGGGGTTTCGTGGGGCAGGGAGAAGTTCAATTCCGGCTGATTGAAATTCAGCCAGACATCATCAAAATGGACCCTGTGGGATTTGAACCCACGGCCTCTTCCTTGCGAAGGAAGCGATCTTCCACTGATCTAAGGGCCCGCTGCGGGATGAGGAAACTGGGGACCGTATTTCTAACTTTGCCTACGATACGATACGCAGTATGTTCTCGATGGTCTCGCCAGTGTTGCCGAGATATGCCTTCGGATCCAGCGCAGCATCTATCTCCTGCTCCGAGAGCAGGTCCGTCACAGCCTTGGTCCTCATCAGATAGCCTTTGAAATCCTCGCATTCGCGCTGCGACTCCATGCTGCACTTCCGGATGAGTTCGTGGGCCTCCTGGCGGCCCATCCCCTTTGCCACGAGTGCCATGATGACTGACTCGGCCATGATCACGCTTCCGGCCCTCACCAGGTTGCGTTTCATCTGCTCCTTGTTCACCACGAGCCTCGCAAAGAGGTCATCGAGCTTGGCGAGGATGTCGTCAACGAGTATGAATGCGTGCGGGACGAATATCCTCTCGGCACTCGAGTTCGTCAAATCGCGCTCGTGCCACAGTATCGCTGACTCGTAGGCCGGCATCATCAAGCCCCTCACGATTCTGGCGAGTCCGCATATGTTCTCGGCCGTGACCGGGTTTCGCTTGTGCGCCATCGTTGAGCTACCAACCTGCCGCGTCTCGTCAAAGTACTCCGAGACCTCGGCTATCTCGCTCCTCTGGAGGTTCCTTATCTCGGTGGACCACTTCTCAGCAGAGGTGGCTATGTTCGCCAGGACGGACATCAGCTCGACCAGCCTGTCCCTTGCCACGATCTGCGTGGGGCCCTCCTCGACACCTAGCCCGAGTTCGTTCATGACCTCCTTCTGTATCTCGAGCGCCTTCGGGCCAAATCCTGCACCGGTGCCCACCGCCCCGCTCATCTTCCCGACGAGAACGCGCGGGGCGCACTCCCGCAGCCTCTGCTGGTGTCTGTGAGCCTCCAAGGCGTAGTTGGCGAGTTTGAGACCGAACGTGATCGGGAGGGCATACTGGCCGTGGGTCCGTCCCACCATTATCGTGTCCCTGTGTTCCTTCGCCCTGCGCGCGAGCGTCATCTTAAGAGATTCGATGTCCGCATCCACGAGTCTTATGGCGTCTTTCATCTGCAGGGCTTGAGCCGTATCGAGTATGTCGTTCGATGTCGCGCCTATGTGTATGAATTTGCCGCTCTCCCCGCACTGCTCGGTCAGGGCCCTCACGACGGCGGTGATCTCGTGGTTGATCTCCCTGTCTATCTCCCTTACCCGCTCGAGCTTGACGAACCTCGTGGAGGCTGTCTTCTTGATGATGTCCGCATGGTCCTTCCTGATGTTGCCGACCTTCGCCTGGGCCTGGGCGAGTGCAGCCTCGACGTCAAGGAGTTTCTGAAGCCGGGTCTCCTCATCGAAGATGCGCTTCATCTCGACGCGGCCGTAGCGGAAGTCGAGCGGGCATACTGGCATTCGGCCACTCTCACGAGGGCATCACAATCAGGGGATTAAGGCTTTCCCCAGTCGCTGATGTGGGTCATGCGTTATCATGGCTGATAACCTGAAGACAAGGGCCTTAAATCCCTGGCGGCCTCATTTAGAGCGAGTTGGAATGAACTCCGAGCACAGGTGCAAGGAGAAGGATGTCTCGAAGCTTCTCGCGGACGACTACTCCCAGAAGATCCTTGTGACGACCTACGCCACGCCTATGTCGGCCCAGAAGCTCAGCAAGGTGTGCCAGATACCGATAGCCGCGTGCTACAGGCGCATACACGAGCTCGAGCAGGCAGGACTGATTGCCGTCGACAGGGAAAAGGAGGTGTACAAGGGCAGAAAGGTCAGGCTATACAGGTGCCGTCTGCGCTCAGCCACTATAAAGTTCGTCAACGGAAGGTTCGCCATCAGGTACGATACGGAGCCCGACGAGGTCGACGTCTCGTCCGTGCAGGTCGTGCCTGAAGACGTGCCCAGGTCCGCTCAGTGACCCCCTCTTCTGTCCAGCTCGTTGTTCACCACGGTTATGCAGTGGTCCGCGTGGTAGCTGATGGGGCCGATTGAGACCTTCTTCGGCTCGTATGTCATCAGCACGGCCTCCTCCTCCGGCGTGAGGTCTTGGTCGTCCCCGAGGACGAACGTGCAGTCCTGGGCGAACTCGACCTTCCTGATGTCCTCCCCATCCTCCCTCAGATAGTACAGCCTCGAATCCTTTGAGAGGTTTGAAAGGACCTCCTGATAGCTCCTCTCCGAGACATATATCCCCGGGGAGCACCTCCTCTCGCCCTCGCCCTTCTGCAAGAGCGCGTTCCTTATGAGGGCAGCAGTGCTGCGCTCATCGGGATTGAGGTACTTCACCTCCCGCCCATCGATCCTCACGGTCTTCGGGGGGTTCGGCTCTCCGAGCAGTATCAGGTTGATCTCGACGTCCCGCCGCACCCCGTGCGAGAGGAAGAATGCGGAGTTGACGCACCTGAGCAGTATGTCCAGCCTGCCGGTGGACCCGCACAGGTCATCGAGGCGGAAGTCGGCCGACGTGATTGCCCTGTGGCCAAGCACGACGAATCTACGCATCGCTTCACTCACCTCTGACGCTCATTTCGGCGCCCTTCAGCTGCTTCATGAGCTGCCTTCGCATCTTCCTGTTGCCCATGAAGCCCTTGACCGCCCGCCTTGACATGTTGTACTGCTTAAGAAGCTCCCTGACATGCTTCGGAGACGTCCCGCTGCCGCGCGCGATCCTCGACACGCGCGACGACTTGATTATCCTCGGGTTCTCCAGCTCCTCCTCTGTCATGGACTGCATGATCGCCCTGAACCTGGCGAGCCGCTCCTGCGTGGCCTCCATGTCCTGCTCAGCCAGCCTGTCTCCGAGGCCGGGCAGCATCGAAGCGATCTTCTTCAGCGGGCCCATGCCTTGGAGCATTTCCATCTGCTCGTACATGTCCTTGAGTGTGAACTTCCCTGACATCATCTTCTTCGCGACTTCCTCGGCCTTCTCCTCATCCATGACCTCTGAGGCCTTCTCGATCAGGGACTTGATATCGCCCATGCCGAGGAGCCTGCTAATGAACCTGTCAGGGTCGAACTTCTCCAGGTCCTCGAGATGCTCCCCTACACCTATGTAGGATATCGGAGCACCCGTCTCCGCCACTGCACTCAACGCACCCCCGCCCTTAGCTGTGCCGTCCATCTTCGTCAAAACGACCCCCGTCAGACCCACGGCCTCGTGAAACGCCTTAGCCTGGGGGCCCGCCTGCTGCCCCGTCTGCGCATCAAGCACGAGCAGCTTGTGCTCGGCATCCACCGCCTTCGCAACCTCTTTTATCTCATCTATGAGGTCTGGCTCGAGGGCATGGCGGCCGGACGTGTCGAAGATTATCACATCGTAGCCCTCGAACTCCTTGAGGGCGCGCTTCGCTATCCTTACCGCGCTCTTCTCCTTCGGGTCGCCGAAGACCGGCACGTTGATCTTCTTGCCTATCTGCGACAGCTGGTCGTATGCCGCGGGCCTGTGCACGTCCGCGGCTACCAGGCCCACCTTCATACCGCGCTTGTGGAGGTCCCGGGCGAGTTTGCCCGCAGTCGTGGTCTTGCCCTGGCCGTACAGTCCAACCATGAGGATTCTCTGGGGCTTCGCAGGAATCTCCCTCGGCTTGCCCACTATTCTGACAAGCTCCTCGTAGACGATGCGTATCACATGCTCCCTCGAGCTCATGCCCGCAGGCGGCCGCTCGGTTAACGCCCTGTCCTCCAAGCGCTTTGTCATCTCGAGCACTAGTTTGACATTGACATCAGCCTGTAGCAGGGCCCTCTGTATGTCCCTCACGACCTCTTTGACCAGCTTCTGGTCGACATGGGACGCGTTCGCGATCTTCCTTATCGCGTTTCGCAAAGATTGACCTAGACCTTCCAGAACCATGGGCTATCGCGCCTCCCGCATCCGAAGTCGTTCGGACAAGAGGATTGTGCGCCTCTGCTCCTGCTGACAAAAAAAGGGAAGGGAAGGGCTAGCCTTGTCAGAAGGGATGGGATGCACTCTAACAACTAGCCCAAAATTTCCCGGATGATATATTGGCGGAGTGCTATATATAATTATCGAAGCCGCCCTTAAATATCGACGTTCGCGGAGCGAAGTGGTCGTGCAGGGGGCCAGCAGCTCGGAGACGACCTTGTCAGACAGCACTGGCGCACCCCTCCGTTTCCTCTGCTGCTGGTGCAGCCCTCACATGTATCCTGACTTCTGCAGGATCATGATATCCTCGGTGCTCAGCTTCTCCCCGCTCTTGAACCTCTCGAATATCTCCTCTGCCTCCCGCTTCGCACTCGTCTCGTCCTTCTCCTTCCTTGTCTTCCTAGACCTCTCGCGGATGCCTGATATGATCTTGTCGAAGTCATGGACCTGCCGTATGTGCTCTATGTGCTCCCTGTGCTGCTCGTCGGCCGCGAGCTTCGCCTCTATGAACTTCTCCTGGGCAGCGTCGGCCTCCTTCTTGAGCCTGTCCGCCTCCTCGTACAGCTTCATCATGGCGTCGTGCTCTATCTGAGCCTTCTCGGCCAGCTCCGAGACCTTCCTGTGGAACATCTCGGCCTGCTCCTTGGCCTCCCTTGCCTCCCTCTCGGCCTGCTTGACCTCGGTGAACTGCTCGATCTCCCTCTCCATCTCCTTTATCTTGCTGTCGAGGAGTGCCATCTCCTTCATGAGTGCCTTCTCCTTCTCCGCACTCATGACCGAGGTCATGTGCTTCTTCTCAAGAGCCCTCAGCTCGGCCTTGTACTTCCGGATCGATTGGCCGCTCTTGGGCATCTTCTCTCGACGGAGGGTCATGGCCTTCTCGCTGAGTTCCGCGTACTTCCTGTTCCACTCATCCCTTTTGGCCTTCGCCTCTTTGACCTCGGCGTTCAGCCGGTCCCTGTTCTCCCGTCGCTGATTGGCCTGCTCGATCAGCTTACGGACCTGGGCGTTGAGTTCGTCCCGGCGGTCGGCCCACTCCCTGGTCTTCTCGTTGAGCTCGTCCCGGAGCCTCTTGTGCCTCTCGGCTTCCGCGTTGTGCCTTGCGCGCTTCTCCTCGAGGTCCTCAATCAGCTCCTGCTCGGACATGAAACAACGCCTTCAGAACAGCATTCGCCTGGGTGCTGAGGACAATAATAGGCCCCGTTTATATCCTTTTCTGTGGTCTGGACCGGACAGAATCGAGCGAGGGGACAGCCCGCCCGTGCGGCTCATCGGCCATAAGAACGATGCTGTAGTTGCGTGCCCAACCTTGCCCTGTGGTGAGATTACCCACGAGCGCTGATGAGAAGGTGGGCGGTTTGCGCCCGCCGGGAATCACTGTTTGTGCCCTCAGCCAGGCAGCACATGAAGCGGTTGAGGAGTTATCACGCCTGATTCCCATGACGACAGGGGTATATCTGTGGTAGCTGGATTATTGGACAGAAGGTGGTGAGAGCGCACATAGCCGTCGTTTGGGAGCTTGACGACGGAGTCTGATGAAACCATGAGGAAACTTCGACCGAGCATCCGGACCATATTCGGGTTCAAGAGCCCAGAAGCAACTGATGTGAAAGCACTGTCACAGACCCCTTTAGCAACGACCCGTGAGAGAAGGCGCATAAGAAGAATCCTTAAGTCAAAGCCCGTTCGCAGACACCATGCTAGCAATGCACCCGAGGAAGTCGAGATCACTGAGGAGGCTCTGAGCATAACAGAGGATGTCATCGAGCAAGTATTGGCCAAACCACGGCCGAATTCGAAAGGTTCTTCTGAGGCGCCGTTTCGCTGCCTCCAGTGCGGCGCGCCCGTCCCCCAGGATTCGGACAGGTGCCCCAAGTGCCTCGTGCTATACTTGCACGATGTCTCAGAGGAAGAGGTCAATCAGCTAGAGCGTGCAGAATCGAAGCCTGGGTTCGATGAGATCCACGAAGATGAGAGGGTGAATCGCAACAGTGTTCGGATGGTCCACCTGAACGTCGAATCGGGAATGATGAGCTTCATCGAGAGAAGCGGATGTGACTGGGGTGCCGAGACAGAGTGTCCTAAGTGCGGTACAGTCGTCGAGTTCGACACCAACGCTTGCCCAATGTGTGGCACCCGGCTGGAGGGTGTTCGGAAAGACCTCATGAACATGCTTTCAGACATGGAGATAGACTCGGGGTGCGCAGGAGAGATAAACTGCCCGCTCTGCGGCGAACGGACATTGCCGAGAGATGGGAGATGTCAAGAGTGTGGCGAGAGGGTCCACTGCGACAATCCAAAGGACGTGTCGTCGAAAGTCCAGCCCCTGATACGGAAAGACAAGGTGGTTTTCGTGCACCTAGATGTCACGGCAGGTGAAGTGAACTACCTCCAGCGCCTGGATAGAGGACAGGGCTATGAGCGTGTCTCTCTGGCACTTGAGAGAATAGGAACTGGAAGAATCGAGGAGATAGCCGAATGGAAGAGTATCTCTCGCATATGAGGAGGATTGATGCAAGGTGTCGGACCCGTTTGAGACTTTTCGACTGCTTCTCGACGAGTATTCCTCCAAGATACTCGAGCTGACGAGCCGTCAGGCGATGAACGCTATGGAGTTGAGCGACGCGCTGGGCATACCGATGGCTGCCTGCTACAGGCGGATAAGGGCGCTGAAGGATGCTGGCGTCCTCGTAGAGGACGGAAAGGTGGTATCCATCGGCGGAAAGCTCGTTGCCACCTACAAATCCGCGGTCGAAAAGGCCGAGGTGGTGCTCCAGGACGGAAGGCTGCGGGTAGTCATCCGAACCAACGGGGAGCAGACTTCTGACGAGGTCGCACTGGTCGAGGAGCCGACGGTGCTCTACTGGCAGGGCAGGGAGAAGAGACAATAGCTTAGGTCAGGTGCCTGCACGCTCGAGGTTGTCAGCGCGCTTAGCGTACCTCTTGGCCTCGCTCTCATTGATCTTGTTCTGCTCCAGGAACTTGGCTGCCTTTGTCCTGAATCTTGCCGCTTTCTCTGTCTGCACTGCCGCCTTGGCCTCGTACTTTCTTGCTAGTTCTTCCTCCTTCGCAGCTTTCCTCTCCAATGAGGCAATCCTGGTCCTCAGCGACTCCGGACTGAGCTCCGTTGTGCCCTTTGCGGCCGCTGTCAGCTCCTCCTCATAGGCCTTTGCCCTGTCAAGATAACCCTTGGCCTTGTCGCGCCTCACGGCGGCCTTTTCGCGGAAAGCGACTGCCTTCGCAGAGGCCTTCTGCGCCTTCGCCTCATTCACCTTGTATTTGTGGTAGAACTTCGCAGCCTTGTGCTCGAATGCATGGGCCTTCTTTCTGAGCACGGCGACGTCGTGGTAGGCTTCCCTCTCTGCTCTGCTGGTCCTCGCGGCTTTTATGAGTTCCTCATGATCGACGTCGGCGACCTCATCCTTCTTGGTTGGTGGAGCAGGCTTCTCGGGGGATGGCTCGACCGGCTTTGGCTGGGCGGATTGCGTAGGTTGGGGCGATTCTGCGCAACTCTTGGCTAAATCCTTGCGCGCAAGGAACGAATCGATGTCGTCATCGCTCCTTTTCTGGAACTCCTTCCGCCTCGGCTGGCTCTCCTCCTGAGCGCCCATGCCATGTCACCTGAGTCTTTGCATTCCCGTTTGGGATGATAAGGCTTTTCATGGCAGGCTCAGCCCGTATGACTTGCACGTCCGACTCGAGTGGTTGCCGAGAGACAAAGCTCGCCCTCGGTTCAAATGTGGCCCGATGAACTCGTGAGCATCTGAACGACCTTGCCTGTCCCAGCTAGAAGATTATATATCTGCTCATCTCGTTCCGCCCACGACGGAAGGGATACGCATGGTTAAGGCTTGTCTCTTGGTTAACTGCCGCTTGCTCAAGACGAAGAAGATCGTCGATTTGGCAAGGAAGCAGTCTGGAGTGAAGGACGCTTTTCCGGTCCACGGGAGGTGGGACATCGCGGTCCTCACCGAAGATCTGGACCTCAAGCGCATAGCCGAGATTGGAATGAACATCTACAGGGCTGAGGGCGTCGAGATAGTCGAGACCCTGGTGGGATTCCCGGAGCTGTGAGGTGAGGATATGGTGAAGGCAGTGGTGTTGGTCATGCTCGAGCCCCAGACCTTTCAGGACGCGGATAAGATAACGAAGATACCTGGCGTCGTCGACGGCTTCCTCGTGTTCGGACACTACGACTACGTCGCATTCGTGGACGTGCCAGGCCTCGAGAAGGTCGGCCAGATAGCCGACAAGATCCAGAAGCTTGGGTTCGTCAGATACGTCGAGACGCTGATTGAAAGGTAGAACTCCAGCTCCGAGAAAACCCCTTCCTATGCAATCTGCATACTCTCAGGCATATCCAGCTTCTTCCAATCCAGCGTCAGTATGTCTTCGATTGGCATTCTCCATCGGAAGTGCCGGTCTTTTGCACAATATGACGCACAACTGTGCCTGGAACTAGGTTAAGACTATATACGGGCAGCATAATCGGCGCACAAACCTCACGGAAGTGTGTATAATGGACATCACCCTGGTGATCCCCATCGCGGGATTTGTCGGGCTGTCGTTCGCTGGATACCTGACCTGGTATGTCTTCAGGAAGGACCTCGGAACTCCCGAGATGCAGGAGATTGGCGAGGCCATCCGGCAGGGCGCCATGGCCTTCATGAAGAGGCAGTACACGACCATCATAACCATCAGCATAATACTGGCCGCACTCATCGCGGTGCTCATCGAACCGAAGCCTTGGGTGGGCCTTTCCTTCCTCGTCGGTGCGAGCGCCTCCGCAGCATCTGGATACACGGGCATGTATGTTAGCGTGAGGTCGAACATCAGGACCGCTGCTGCTGCAAGGAGGAGCCTCAACGAGGCGCTGGTGACCTCTTTCAGAGGGGGCGCAGTGTCTGGGATGGGCGTCGTCTCTCTGAGCCTCCTGGGGGTGGCAGGAGTGTTCTATGCGTTCCGGTACGGCATGGACTTCACCACATCCCAATCGCTCGATGCCGCGATCGGGTTTGCTTTCGGAGCCAGCTTCTCCGCGCTTTTCGCGCAACTGGGCGGCGGGATATACACGAAAGCCGCCGACGTGGGTGCAGACCTCGTTGGCAAGGTGGAGGCGGGCATACCCGAAGACGATCCCAGGAACCCAGCAGTCATAGCTGACTTGGTTGGCGACAACGTCGGTGACTGCGCCGGAAGAGGCGCGGACCTGTTCGAATCGACTGCAGCGGAGAACATCGGCGCCATGGTCCTGGGTCTGTCCCTGTTCACTTTCTGGACGAGTGTCGTTCCGGAGAGCATGAGGTGGTCGGAGACGGAGGCGCTGGTGTGGGTATTCTTCCCGCTCGTCGCACGTTCCTTCGGGATATTCGCATCCCTCGTGGGAATACTGGCTGTCAGGCTTGGAAAAGACGAATCCAGAGATCCGATGTCTGGGATCAACGTTGGATACTACATAACCTGCGTGTTGGCTGCAGTATTCTTCTACATCGCGACCTACTACATGCTCGGGGACAAGTACCTCTACTTCTTCGGCGCAGGCCTAATCGGGATAGTCCTCAGCATAGTCATCGTCTACATAACGCAGTACTACACATCTGGTTCATGGAGGCCTGTCAGGGAAATAGCTAAGGCATCGACCACTGGGCCGGCTACGAACATCATAACGGGGCTCTCAATCGCGATGGAGACCACGGCAATGCCCGTAGTCGCAATAATCGTCGCCCTCCTAGGTGCCTTTTGGCTGGGTCAGCAGGCGGCCCCTCAGGAGGCCAATGCGACCTACGAGCTGATCTACGGCTTCTACGGCACGGCCGTCGCCACCATGGGCATGCTCGCGACCTGCGCATTCATACTTGCGACGGATACCTTCGGACCCATAACCGACAACGCCGGCGGCATCATCGAAATGTCAAAGCAACCAGAGGACATCAGGCGCAGGACGGACAGGCTGGACGCCTGCGGTAACACAACCAAGGCACTCACCAAGGGGTACGCGATGGGCAGCGCCGCCCTCGCCGCCTTCCTGCTGTTCGGGGCGTACTTCGAGCGCGTGGCGACTAAGAAGAACATATCGATAGACCAGGCATTCCAAGTAGACATAGCCCAGCCCGACGTCTTCGTCGGTGGCCTCCTGGGCGCTATGCTCGTCTTCCTGTTCGCCTCTCTTGCGATAAGAGCCGTCGGGAGAGCGGCGCATGAGATGATAAACGAGGTCAGGAGGCAGTTCAAGGCCGACCCTGGCATAATGGCCAAGACCTCGAAGCCAGATTACGCCAGGTGCGTGGACATAGCCACAAAGGGCGCCCTCAAGGCTATGGTGCTGCCGGCGCTCTTGCCTGTGCTAGTGCCCGTTTCATTTGGCATAATCATGAACCTCGCGGGCTACGACGCCCCACAGTCGGTGGGGGCGCTGCTCATGATCGGCACCATCGCTGGGATAATGGTCGCGAACATGTTCAACAACGGCGGCGGCGCATGGGACAACGGGAAGAAGTACATCGAGGCTGGCAACTACGGGGGTAAGCGCACGCCAGCGCACGCCGCGGCCGTCGTGGGGGACACGGTCGGCGACCCGCTGAAGGACACCGCAGGCCCGTCGATACACGTGCTGGTCAAACTGCTCTCGACCGTCACGCTCGTCTTCGTCGCGCTGTTCGTCGCCGCATGAGCACACTGGCATCGCGCGGCAAACCATATATACGACCACGGGCATCGAGTGGCCCGCGGCTCGTTTGTTCAGAGGTCGGACTAGATGTATGTCATAGCGTCTAAGGAAGATGTGGTCCGGATTCCGCCGCACCTGTTGGGCGAGGACTTCACCAAGCTCGCCATCAGGCTCACCCAGGAGACCTTCCAGAACCGCGTCGAGGGCGACGGTTCGTACACGATCCTCGTGAGGAACATACAGCCCCAGGGAGGCGGCAGGATAATACACGGTGACGGTGCAGTCTATCAGAAGGTGAAGTTCGACGCCCTCATGTTCCGGCCGATGCTCCACGAGATAGTCGAAGGCACCGTGTGCGAGATACTCAAGTTCGGCGCCTTCATCAGATTCGGTCCGCTGGATGGGCTGCTGCACATAAGCCAGATCATGGACGACAGGATCGACATAGACTTGGATGGGCACAGACTCATAGGCAAGGACACGAAGAGGGAGCTCAGGTTGGGTGATAGCGTCCGCGCCAGGATAGTCTCCCTGAGCATAAACGAGCGCAGCCCGAGAGAGAGCAAGATAGGCCTCACCATGCGACAGCCAGGCCTCGGGAAGCTCGAGTGGATTGAGGAGGACCGGAAGAAGCGAGAGGAGAGGGGCAAGGGATGAAGATAGAGAAGGCGTGCAAGCGATGCAACTTCGTCACCGAGGACGACAAGTGCCCTATGTGCGGAGGGGAGACGTCCAAAGAGTGGCAGGGGTATGTCGTCATCCTGGACCACACGAAGAGCGAGATCGCGAGGAGGATGGGCATACATGTCAACGGGAAGTTCGCCCTCCGTGTTCGCTGATTCGTTCCCCGAGAAGGACCTTGAGCTGCCCGACGAGCTGCGGGAGGAGCTGGCGAGGCCGATAGGCAAGCTCGTATCCGCATGGTCCCTGAGGCGGCACATCGAGGGCAGCCCCCGCACCATCGCGGTAGGGGACGTGGTCACAATCACGCTCCTCCAGATGAGCTTCGAGCCCGACGTTGCCGTGTTCGACTACAAGACCCAGAGGCTCGAGGATTACAAGGCCAAGGAGAGGATATCCAGGATGAGCGGAAGGCTCGTGAAGGTCAACAACCCGCCCGGGAGGATCACCAGGGCACTGTGGAGGGCCGTGGCCGATGCTGTGCGCGCCCCCGACAGGGTGAAGATCGAGGTGACGGGAGAGGAAGACCTCGCAGCCCTCGTGGCTATCGCGAACGCGCCTCAGGGGGCGCACGTGATATACGGTCTTCCCCAGAAGGGTCTAATGGTCGTGGAAGTGAACCCCGAGACAAGGGCGCTGGCTGTGGCTGCGATAGAGAAGATGGTACGGTGAGCTGAATGGAGGTCGAGATAGTCTCGAAGAGGGAGAACCAGCTGCTTGAGAGAATCGAGGTCGAGTTCAAAGCGTCGCACGCTAAGGAGGGCACGCCTCAGAGGGAGGCCGTGAGAGAGAAGATTGCGGCGCTGCTGAAGGCCCCTAAGGAGCGCGTGATAGTGGATCACATGGAATCAGAGTTCGGCATGTCGGAGACCGTTGGATACGCCAAAATCTACAGGACCAAGGAAGCCGCGATGAAGTATGAGCGTGAGCAGATACTAGTTAGGAACAGGCTGAAGGAGAAGGTGAAGGTGGAGAAGAAGGCGCCCGCGGCCGCCGGTAAGGCTGGTGCGGCACCCGCCCCAAAGGCCGAGGAAAAGCCTCCTGAGAAGAAGCCCGCTGAGAAGAAGGGCTGAGGGCTTGAAGTGAGGAGCTGACTTTCGATGGCAGAAGAGAAGAAGCAGACAAAGGCCAAGACACCGAGGATTGCGAAGAAGGACTTCTACAAGATAGAGGAAGGGAAGCTGGTGCGCACGAGGAAGCACTGCCCCAAGTGCGGCCCGGGCGTTTTCATGGCCGAACACGAGAACAGGGTCTCGTGTGGCAGATGCGGCTACACTGAGTTCAAGAAGAGATGAGCCCGAGCCGTCTGGCTACCTCACGGACATGAGGTGGCAGGCCACCATGTGACCCCGACCGACGTCGATCAGCTCTGGCTCCTTCTTGCTGCATATATCCATCGCCTGTGAGCAGCGGGGATGGAACCTGCAGCCCTTCGGAGGGTTTATCGGGCTGGGGACCTCACCCTCGATGCCCTTGCGCTCCTTCCGCAGCCTGGGATCGGGTATCGGAATCGACGCCACGAGCGCCTGAGTGTAGGGGTGCAGGGAGTTGTTCAGGAACTCGTCCGTGTCGGCCAGTTCGATGACCTTTCCCAGGTACATCACTGCTATCCTGTCGCTCATGTGCGCCACCACAGAAAGGTCGTGGGATATGAACAGGTATGTCAGCCCGAGCTTCTCCTGAAGGCGCTTCAAGAGGTTGAGGGCCTGCGCCTGGACCGACACGTCCAGCGCCGAGGTCGGCTCGTCGAGGACTATGAAGTCTGGCTCGAGCGCCAGCGCCCGTGCCAGGGCTATCCTCTGCTTCTGTCCCCCGCTGAACTCGTGAGGCAGCCGGGTCAGGTGGTCGTGAGACAGACCCACCTGCTCTATGAGCTGATGTATCCGCTCGCGTTCTGCAAACCGTCTGCTCTTGCCCGCAGACGTTGGTGGGCCGTGTATCCTGAAACCCTCGCCGACGATCCTCTCCACCGTCTGCCTGGGATCGAGGCTTGAGTAGGGATCCTGGAACACGATCTGCATCTTCTTCCTCATTCGACGCAGTTCCGGCTTCCGAAGCCTGGTTATGTCCTTGCCGTCGAAGATTATCCTACCGCCCGTAGGCTCGACAAGACGCAACACGGTACGGCCGTAGGTCGTCTTCCCACAGCCGGATTCACCGACGAGGCCCAGCGTCTCGCCCTTCATTATGGACAGGGACACACCATCCACCGCGTGCACGTGGGCCACTGTCCTCCCGAAGACGCCCTTCTTGACCGGGAAGAGCTTCTTCAGACCGATGGTCTGGACGAGCGCGCGCGGGTCAATCCTAGCCGGCTCCTCAGACATATGATCCCGCACCTCCCGAGTACAGGTGACACGCGACGAGGTGCCCTGGCGAAACCTCCACCATCTGCGGCCTCACCTTCCTGCACACATCCGTTGCGAAATCACAACGGTCAACGAACGAGCACCCTGGGAACGGCTTCATGAGGTTGGGCACGGTCCCCCTGATGACTGCGAGCTCGTCCTTCTTCTCGCCCAGCTTGGGAAACGCCGTCAAGAGCCCCTTCGTGTATGGGTGCAGGGGCTTCGCGAAAAGCTCGAAGGTCTCGCAGTCCTCGACTATCCGGCCGGCGTACATGATGCACACCCTGTCACAGGTCTCCGCGACCACTCCGAGGTTATGGGTTATGAGCATCATCGAGTTCCCCTGAATGGTCACGAGCTCTTTCAGGAGCTTCAGCACCTGAGCCTGGATGGTCACGTCCAACGCCGTCGTTGGCTCGTCCGCGATCAGCAGTTTGGGCGAACAGGACAGCGCGAGTGCTATCATGACCCTCTGCTTCATGCCCCCGCTCAGCTCGTGCGGGTACTGCTTCATCACGTTCTCGGGGGCGGCGATCCTCACTAGTTTGAGTAGAGCGGCTATCCTCCTGTTCAGCTCCTTCGGGTCATATATGTTCTGGTGGAGTGAGATGACCTCCCCGAGCTGGCTTCCTATGGTGAACACCGGATCGAGGGCGGTCGAAGGGTCCTGGAATATCATCGATATCTGTCTCCCCCTTATGGCCCGCATCTGATCCTCGCTCCTCGTGAGGAGGTCGTAGGTCATCGTTGCCGCCGCCCTGCCGACGGCGTCGCTCTGGGGGATGGATTTGGCCTTCCTCTTCAGGTAACTCTTGATGACAGCATATGGCGCAGCCTCCGGAGGCGCGATCTTGCCGAGGGCCTCCCCCTTGAGGTCACCCATCTCCTGGCCGGATTCCCGCATGCACTCCCTTATTGCCATCTCCCTCTCCGTGGTCCCCATAGCTGCATACCATTCGCGGGCCTCGGCCTCGTACTGCAAGCGGCGCATCCGCACATCTTCTGGCTCGGCGAAGAATATGCTGCCCCCGGTGATTCTGCCTGGGTGTGGGACGAGCCTGAGCATGGAGTAGGCCGTCATGCTCTTGCCGCAGCCCGTCTCTCCCACCACGCCAAGCGATTCCTTCTCATGGATGATGAGGTCGATGCCGTCAAGCGCCGTGACCGTCCCTTCGTGGAGGAAGAACTGGGTGCGCACCTCCCTCATCTCCACCAGAGGCCTCCTGCCAGGCATCATCTTCTCAGCCCCTTCATGCGCGGGTCGAGCACGTCTCGCAGTCCGTCACCGAACAGGTTGAACCCGAGCACCGTGATCAGTAGCACGACCCCGGGGAACGTGGAGATCCAGGGGGCGTCGGCCAGATATGGCATCCCGCGGAACAGCATGTAACCCCAGCTGGGCGTGGGCGGTTGGGTCCCTGCCCCGAGGAAGCTGAGGCTCGCCTCTATCGTTATCGCGTCTGCGACCCCGATGGAGGCCCAGACGATGAGCGGCGCGAGACAGTTAGGGAGGACGTGCCAGAACATTATCCTAGAGTTGTTAGCGCCAAGTGCCCTGCTCGCCTCCACGAAGAGCCTCTCTCTGACTGACAGCGCCTGACCGCGCATGAGCCTCGCGAACCCCGCCCAGTACGATATCGATATCGCAACTATCACGTTCTGGAGGCTGGGGCCTAGTGCGGCTGCGAGGGCAAGGGCCAGGAGGAACGGCGGGAAGGTCCAGAAGAGGTCTATCGTACCTGCTATGATGTAGTCTACCTTGCCTCCGAAGTATCCCGCGGTCAGCCCCAAGACCATACCCAACATCAGCGAGAGCAACACCGCTACGGTGGCGACCGTGAGGGACACCCTGGTTCCCCAGATCACCCTGCTGAAGATGTCCCTGCCGAGCTCGTCCGTCCCGAACCAGTTCGTAGCCGAAGGCGGCAGTATCTTCTTCTCAGGGTCGAGTTCAGACGGCGTCGGGTCGGCCAGTGGCAGCACTGGTGCAAGGAGAGCGAGGGCAACCATGATGACTATTATGGCCAGACCGACGTCGACCATCCGGTTCCGCAGACATCTCCTGCCGAACTCCCAAACCCCCCGACGGATCTGTCCGACGCGCCTGAGGCCGCCGTCCATCCTCCATGCGATGAGCTGGTCGTTCAGTGTCTTGCGAAACCTCATCCCAGCCTCACCCTCGGATCTGCCAAAGCATAGAGAATATCCGCGATCAGGTTGCCAAGCACCACGAATATTGCCAGGACCATGATGCAGCCCTGAACCGTCGGGAAATCATGGTTCGTGATGGAGCTCGTGAGGAGCATGCCGAGCCCGGGCCACGAGAAGACCGTTTCTACTACCACCGCACCGGCCACGAACCACCCGATGTCGAGTCCGATGACAGTTATGACCGGGAGCAGAGCGTTTCTGAGAGCGTGCCTGAAGATGACCTCGCGTTCCGGGAGACCGCGCGACCGCAGCTGGGTCACGAAGTCCTGTCGCATCACCTCGAGCATGCTGGACCGCATCATCCTTGTGGTTAGGGCGGCGTTGCCCAGGCCCAATGTCATCGCTGGCAGGATTATGCTGCTGAAACCGCCGACCGTCCCCTGGAGGGGGAGCCATCCCAGGTAAACTGCGAAGAGCAACATGAGCAAGATGCCGAGCCAGAACGACGGCATGGCATATGCGACAAGCGTGAAGACCATCACACCCCTGTCCGCCCACGTGTTCTGCCTGAGGGCGGCGAACACCCCTAGGGGGATGCCTATCGAGTAGGATATGGCTAAGCCGATACCCATGAGCTGGAGGGTCCTTGGGAGCCTCTGAATTATCAGATAGCTGACGTCGACGTTCAGTGTGCCTCGAGAGACTGACTTCCCGAGGTCTCCGTGGAACAGCCGCTCGAGGAACATGCCGTACTGGACGAGGAAGGGCTTGTCGAAGCCGTACTTCTCCCGGAGCGCCTGCAGCTCCTCAGGAGTCACCCTCGGAGGAGCTATGGCCACGATTGGATCGCCAGGGGTCAGATAGAGCATCAGAAACACGATGAACGTCGCGAGCATGATCACGGGTATCGCGAGGAGTATCTTCCTCACGACATACGACACCAGGTCCGCCAAATATCAGCACCCTATCCTTGCCTCTATGCCGTCTGGCATCAGCTCATTTCACCGCGCGTTCTCATCGTTCCCAGCAGCGTGAAAGTGAAACATGGGTAAAGGGTTTGTCGGTGCCACCACTACTTCTGGATGTCGACATCCAAGATGTTGATGGTCTGCTCCTGGCCCAGCGGATGGACGTACCATCCCACGACATGGTTGTGTATCGCGAAGATCTGGTGCCAGAATATTATGGGTATCCTGGGTGCCTGCGTCAGCAGCCTGATGTGCGCAAGCGTCGCGTTCTCGGAGAACGCCTCCTCCGTCTCTGCGAAGGTCCAGTTCGCGACGTACTTGTCGAACACATCGGGGTCGTGGTAGTGCGCGTAGCCCGAGCCGTTCGGAGAAGCCCAATCGCCGAAGTGCCAGTCCAGGATCTCCGCCCTGGGCCACGAGAACCAGAAGAGTATGGCGTCATGCAGTCCTTCGGATGCCCGCGACCTCAGGTCTGTCTCCCCGTACTGTGCCAGCTGTACGTGTACGCCTATAGACTGGAACTGCGTGAGCAGTATCTCAGCCATGAGCACGTCCTCGTCCTTGTTGGTGGTCCACAGTGGCAACGTGAGCTCGACATTCGACTCGTTCTCGAGCCACACATCGCTGTCCCTGTTCTCCCATCCAGCTGCGGCGAAGAGAGCCATAGCCTTGGTCAGGTCGTAGCTGTAGTTGTACTCAGCCGGCACATTCCTCGACTCCGGCATGATGGGGGGCAATATGTTGGTACCCTCCTGGCCGATGCCGTACCAGACCGTCTGAAGTATCTGTGTCCTGTTTATGGCGAACCCGAAGGCACGTCTCAGTGTGGGGTTGTCCCAGGGTGCTTTCTGGCAGTTGAAGTCTATGTGGTATGTGCCCTGGCCTGGCGCGGTTATCACGGTCATATCGGGGTTGGCTCTGTAAGTCGCAACCTTCGAGGGAGGAACCTGCTGTAGGATGTCGATTGCGCCGCTCTCGAACCCGGCGAGTCTCGCAGCCTGGTCAGGGATGATCCTGTAGATGATCTTGTCGATCTTCGCGGGGCCTTTGTTGACATACCAGGACGCGCCCCAGTTGTAGTCTTCGTTCTTCACCAAGGTGATGTGGTCACCAGGCACCCATTCGCTCATCTTGAAAGGTCCAGTGCCAATCACCTTTCTGTAGTTCGAAGCGATCCCGTAGTTCTCGACGCCTAGCTCCCACAGAGCGTCCGGACCTATCATGCTGCCATAGAGGTGCGATATGTTGAAGATCAGCGCCACATCCGCCCAAGTGAGGTTGAGTACCAGGTTGTAATCGTCCTTGCACCAGATGCCGACATCCGGCCAACCGGAATAGTCCGTGGTGCCCCAGTAGCTCGGGCAGTTCTTTATTGCCCAGAACTCGTAGGCAACCCAGCTCTCGTTCTGCGCGTACCACTCGATTGTCCTCTTGACAGAATGGCTGTTGAAGGGCGTCCCATCATGGTACTTGACGCCCTGCTTCAGGCGTATCTCGAGCTTCGGGTTGTCTGGGTCCGACCGGTTCATGTTCCACCACTCAGCCAGGCCCGGGACGTATGCACCGTTCAAGTCTCTTGAGATGAGTGTCTCGTATATCATCCCAGGCGGACCGTACATCGCGCTGGTCCTCGCCGGGTTCATCGTCTCGACATCAGAGGTCATTGCGATGACTAGGACCTTCTCCTCCTTCTTCTCGAACACTCCTACCGCCCAAGCTCCCGCAAGTGCGGCTATGATCAGGACCACGGCCACTACGACCGCGATCATCATCTTGCTCTTGGGCCTTGCTGGAGCGCCTGCCGGGGGCGTGACCTCACTCTTCGGTTCCTCTGAAGGACTTTCCAAGTTCTTTCCCTCCTGTTTTGGACGAAGCAGGGCTGTAGAGCACGGTAGCGGATCGGTTCAAAGAAGCCCTAAGTACCCCCCTGCCTCCCCTCGTCTATCCAAAATCACACTTCTTCGTATTTATAAGGTTCTCTCGGCTCTCTCTGGCGATTTGGCACGGCTGGCGTTGACAAAGTGCTTCCCATGAGGCTTCCCTGTAGATGCCAAGCATGATTGCATGGAGGCGACGCGCTATCGCCTGGCGGCGTCAGGTCTTGATGCTGCTGCTGAGACTCCGCATGGGTTCCCGTCTCGACGGAACCATATTGCCTTCGTCTAGACTCAAGACTTGCTAGTCGGAGTACTGCATCATTGAGAGTCTGAGGATGGTTCCTTCCACGAGCGAGAGCGCCAGTCCGCAACCTTCAAGTTTAACCTGTACTTCGGGGCTCAATGACACGAGCGAGGTCTTATCGCGCATGGAACTGTGGTTCTTCCTAGCCGTGGTCGTGGCCCTTTTCTGGGGCGTAAGCCAGATATTCGCCAAGTATAGCACCGCCAGGATAGGAGTTGCCGGGATGGCCCTTCTCGTGACACTGGTCGAAACCCCTCTGTACGCCATGGGATTTTTGACGTTCAGGAACGAAATCGACATGTCTGCTTGGGATGCGGTCTTCGCAACATCGACCTGCCTCCTGGGGCTGGCTGGATACCTTTGTTTCTTCGAATCGATAGTGGACGGTCAAGTGGCGATCGCGGGGACGATTTCCGCGGCCTATCCCGTTTTGGTGGTGTTGGGCGCCATAGTCTTCCTGTCAGAATCTATGACCTTGGTGCAAGCCTTTGGCGTGCTCCTGATAATCGGAGGTGTGCTAGCACTTTCCTATGAGCCGGAACCTGGTACGGCGCATGCCATAACGAGAAGGTCTCTCACTTTCGCTTTCCTAGCGTTCTTCGCATGGGGTGTCTGGGGACTGTTCTCTAAGGTCGCCGTTGAGAAGATAACGGCGGGGAACCTGTTCGGCTTCTATGTCATCTCTTCCCTGACTGCGCCCCTGCTGTACTCCTGGGTCAGGCGGGTGCGGCCCCCTGCCAACGTCCCGAAGAGTCCGACAAGGAAGGCGTGGTCCTTCGGTGCTGTGGCGCTTGCAACCAACGTGTTCGGCGCAATGGCATACAGCTACGCCCTGGAGGTCGGAAACGCCTCCCTGGTCGTCCCCACTTCCAGCGCTTACCCGATAGTGACGGTCGTCCTCGCCGTGGCTCTTCTGAAGGAGAAGGTTCACAGGACGCAGTGGCTCTGGCTCGCCGCGGTCCTGGCAGGGCTCATACTCGTAGGTCTGACCTTCTGAACGGGGGCTAACATAGATATACGCACTCGCCGTATCGAAGCGCGGGCCTGTAGTGTAGCTCGGATATCACAGAGGCCTCCGGTGCGCCACAGGGCGCGTGGGAAAGCCTCAAACTCGGGTTCGAATGGGGCGTCGGTATTTCGGCATTCAGCGCCCCCGGAAGTCCCGACAGGCCCGCTGGCCCCTCCCCATCAGCATATTATATCTGTCCAGTGTTCTCCGGAACATCATGCACCTGACGGGAGAGGAGGAGCGGATTCTGGCCGGCGAGCGGGGGCCGGGCATGCAGAAGGCGATGGAACTCGTGGTCGCACTCGGTGACATATATGGTGCCCGAAGGCTGATACCCATAGCATCTGCGCAGATCTCAGGAGCTTCGTTCAAGACCATAGGCGAGGCTGGCATTCGGTTCATAGAGGACTTCTCGACGAAGGCCAGGGTTTCTGTTCACGCCTCACTCAACCCTCTTGGCATGGACGTACGGCGCTGGCGGTCCATGGGCGTGGACCATGACTTCTGGAAACAGCAAAGAAGAATCATCAAGGCATACTCCTCCATGGGCGTAGAACCTCTGTACACGTGCACACCATATCTTGCGGGCAACAGGCCCAGACGCGGACAGCACCTGGCATGGGCCGAATCCTCCGCGACAGTGTTCGCAAACTCATACCTCGGCGCGATGACGAACAGGGAGGGAGGCCCATCCGCCCTGGCTGCTGCCGTTGTCGGCAAGACGGCCGAGTACGGACTTCATCTGGAGGAGAACAGGAAGCCGAGGATCAGGATAGACATCGAGGGCCTGCCGGACGGACTCATCCCCCTCGCGGGTTATCTGGTCGGCAAGATAGCCGGAAAGCGCATCCCCCTGATCACAGGACTCCGGATGACGGCAGACCAGCACAAGTCCTTCGGTGCTGCAATGGCGGCGACAAGTGCAGTGTCGATGTACGTTTTCTCAGAACCCGAGAGGAGACCGGACCAATCCTGCATAGAGGAGCGCGTCAGCCTTCCTAGATCCGAGGTGGAGCAGGCAGCGGAGGACCTCACAGGCGACGACTCATGGGACCTAGTGGCTATCGGATGTCCACACTGTTCTGCGGCGGAGCTACGAGCAATGGCCCGATTTCTCAAGGGCAGGCGGCCGAACAGACAGTGCGACGCCTGGTTCTGCACCTCCAGGAAGGTCTATGCGAGCTGCCCCAGAGAGGTCGCGATCCTGAGTCGGTTCGGGAAGGTGCTTTGCGATACGTGCATGGTAGTCGCTCCCATCGAAAAGATCTACAACAGGACTGCGTCGGATTCAGGCAAGGCCATGGTATACCTTCCCACATTGGGCAGGCAGAGGGCATCCTTCAGACCTAGGGAGAGACTCCTGGAGGCGATTTCACGATAATCAGCGCAAGGAAGATAAGGGGCGGGAAGGCGTGGGCTCGGGCGATTGTGTGCCAGAACCCCGTGTCCTTCCTCGGCGGCGTTGACCCCGACACTGGGGTGATAGTCGACTGTGAGTGCGAATCCCAGGGATCGAGTGTGGAGGGGAAGGTGTTCTGCTTCCCCTACGGGAGGGGAAGCACGGTCGGTTCCTACGTGATGTACCAGCTACGCCTGAACGGGAAGGCGCCTGCGGCGATAGTCAACTCCACGGCCGAGCCGATCGTGGCCACAGGGGCTATCATAGCCGAGATACCGATGGTCGATTGCGTGGACACGGGCATCCTGAGGACAGGGGACGAGATCGTTCTCGATGCGGACGCGGGCAAGGTGGAGGTCCTGAACGTCGTTGACAAGCACGTCGTCACCAACATCATCCGTTCGGGAGGAAAGGTGTTGCTCCTTCGGAGGAGCGACAAAGTCGGGTCTTATCGGGGACTGTGGGCGGGCGTATCTGGCTTCATAGAGAAGGGAGAGAGCGACGAGGACGCAGCCAGGAGAGAGCTTCGCGAGGAGATAGGGCTCGGGAACCCGAGGTTCGTGAGGAGGCTGGAGCCGATGATGTTCAGGGACGGCGACACAGTGTGGTGCGTCCACCCGTTCCTGGTCGACGTCAAGGACTTCGCAGTGAATACCGACTGGGAACACCAGGGGTACGAGTGGGTCGCGCCGCGCGAAGTCGCCAAGTTCCCGACCGTGCCGGGCCTCCAGCAGGTCATATGGAAGTTGCTGGACCTATGAGTGCCGAGATTCACCCGGCTATCGTGTAGTCGACCTCGCGCTCGAGAAGGTTGAGCTGGTGGCTCTCGAGGGTGGACCTGTTGACGGCCATCAGGAGTATCGACTGGTTTATTGCGACCTGGTCCCTCAGAGACTGGATCAGCCTGAGCACAGTGATGAAGTTGTTGTTGGTGATGAGGTACTCGAGACCGTCGAGCAGGACGATGCCCCCACCAGGCTGTGATAGGAACTGTTCCAGCGAGAGGCTCAGCTTCTCGAGGTCCTTCGGCCTGATGGTGTTCTCCCTGCCAACATTCGAGAGCCACACGACGGGCGTGTCCTTGAGATCGAACTTGCTGCGTATCTTCGCCGGGTAGTTCCTGGTGATGCAGAATCCCTTCATACCCTTCTTGAGGGCAGCCACGAAGAGGTTGTACGAGGTCTCGGGCTTGTCCTCCTCCACAAGATACGAGAAGGAGCGCTCTAGCTCGGTAATGCGTGAGGGTGCCTTTGGCGCCGCCCCTGGCGAGGCTACACCGGCCTCGCCGGATCCCATGAAGTGGTCTATCAGAAGCGAGGCGGCCGCCTCACTTATGCCAGCCGCCTTTGCGATTTCCTGAGCTGTCGCGTTCTTGATAGACTGGGCGGATGTGTAGCCCGCCTCGAAGACCTTCGACGCATCTGCTTGTCCGAGGCCATCGACCCCCTTGAGGACTTCGAGGAAATCCTCTGAAGGTTCTGCTGCGACCTGCTTTGGCGCCGGGGCTGGTTGCGCGGGCACCGATGGCGAAGGCTGCGGCTGAGGCGGGACCTCTGGCCGGGGCGGCGGCGTTGGTGCAGGCTGCGTTGCGCTCACTGGCTGGCTGGGGGCGGACGCCGGCTCCTCGCCCGCGTGGAAGAAGTCCCGTATCCGCTTCGCGTCGAGTTTTGTTATGCCGTCGACGAGCATCAGGTCGTCGATAGGCGCCTGAGCGAGCATCTCCATGGATGTGTAGCCAGCATCGTATAGGCGCGAGGCCTTCTCAGGCGTGATCCCGGGTATCTTCGTCAACGCCTCGAGCTTCTGCTTCATCCTCAGCGATGTGATCCCTACCACAACCGTCTCTGTGTCTATGTTCCATTCGACGACGTATTCTCCCTGGGGTGATCCCGTCAGTTCGAGCCGCTTCGCCCTGGTCTCCTTCGCTATCTTATCCCGCCAGGCGTCCAAGAGTCCCTCTGCCTTCTGGCTGCAACCTATCTCGACCTTGATGAACTCCTCGACATCCAGCTTCATGTCCTTGCGCATCTGCTGGATGCGCCTTATCATCTCCCTTGAAAAGCCCTCGGCCTCCAGGGCAGGTGTGCGCTCGAGATCAACATATATCGTGCCCTTCGAGAACTCGGCGCTGACGACGTCCGGAGGGAGGGCGTATGTGAAGGAGACCATGTTGGGGAGGATTTTGACGAGCTGCCCCTCGATGCCCAGCGAGTACTCCCCCTTGTCTATCCCGGCCTTGACAGCCTTCGCAGGCCTGTTCTTCAGCAGCACCGCGATCTTGCTCGACCACTGTCTGTATACCTTGCCGATGGCGTTGGGGTTGGGTACGACGCTGAGCACCATCTCGTCCCACTCCTCGCCCACGGGCACCAGCTGGAGATCCTTGATGTTGTTCTGGGACAGCAGGGCGTCTTTCAGCGTCAGGAGCATCTCGTTGACCTCATCTGACTGGCCCTTCACGACTATCCTCTTTATGGGCCACCTGAGGTTCATGTTCGCCTCCTGCCTCACCCTCGCGACAGCCTCGCTTATCTCCCTCACCAGGTCCATCCCCTCCTCCAGCTTCTTATCGATCAACTTCGTGTCGGGGACGGGCCATCCCGCCAGGTGCACGCTCTCTGGTCTGCCAACGAGGTTCTGGTACATCGCGTCCGCGATGTGCGGCGTGATGGGGGCTAGCAAAGTCACGGAAGCTGTCAGGGCCTCGTGCAGGACCTTGAAAGCGGCGAGCTTGTCAGTGTCCTCGCCCTCCTTCCACAGCCGGTCCCTCACGAGCTTCACATACCACCTGGACAGATCGGAGACGACGAACTCCTCGATGGCTCTCGCGGCCCTGTGTAGCTCGTACGCCTCCATTGCGTCAGAGACATCCTTCTTGAGACCTTCTATCCGGGAGAGCACCCATCGATCCTCGGGACGGAGATCATCCATCACTCTCTCAAGCCTGACGCTCGAGGGGTCGAACTTATCCAGCGACATGTACAGGACGGCGAACTTGTACACGTTCCACAGTATGTTCAGCGTGCGGTTCGCGGCCTTCACGCCATCCATCTGGAAGGCAACGTCCTCCCATGGGGCGTTTGCCTTGAGGAGGTAGAGGCGGAGAGAGTCAGCGCCTAGTGAACCCACGACCTGAACGGGATCGATAGCAGTTCCTTCGCTCTTGGACATCGCCTCTCCTGTCGGCGTGAGCGCCCACCCGTGCATGAGCACCGACTTGTACGGCGACCGTCCGAACGCTACGACGCCTGTGACGAGCTGGGAGTAGAACCATCCCCTGGTCTGGTCATGGGCTTCAGTGATCCACTCGCTGGGCCACCACTTCTCGAAGTCGTCCTTCTTGGCAGGGTAGCCCAGAGAGGCCCAGGAGCACACGCCAGCATCGAACCAAACGTCAAGGACGTCTGGCACGCGCCTCATCTCCTTGCCGCACTTCTCGCAGGCGTAGGTCAACCTGTCGATCCAGGGCCTGTGGACATCCATGCCCTCGACATAACCCCTGGCGTTCCTCAGCTCGTCGATCGATGACACGACCTTCAGATTCCCGCACTCGCACCTCCACACAGGAAGGGGCGTTCCCCAGTAGCGTTGCCTGCTTATGCACCAGTCGCGGGCGTTTGCGATCCAGTCCCTCTGTCGCCCCTCGCCCGCCCAGGCGGGATACCATTTGACCTGGTTGTTCGCCTCGTTGAGCTGCTCTTTGATCTGACTGACCTTGAGGAACCACTGGTCAGTCACCCTGTAGATGATGGGGCGTTTGCAGCGCCAGCAGTGGCCGTATCTGTGGGTGACGGTCGCCTGATGGAACATCGCCCCTGCCTCAACAAGATCGTTCATCACGACGTTGTTCGCCTCCCTGACATCCCGGCCGGCGTAGTGCTCGCCAGCTTCGTCAGTGTAAGCTCCTCTCTCATCGACCGGCGAGAAAGGCTCTAGGTTGCACAGCACACCTATCTCGAAATCCTCTGGGCCGTGGCCGGGGGCTATGTGCACTATGCCTGTGCTCTCGTTCGTGACCGTTTCAGAGCCTATGACCGCATGGACCCATTCGCCCTTCGCCTCACGCTGGTACGGGACCAGCCCAGCAAGCGGATGCCGATAGCGAGCGCCGACAAGCTCGGAGCCTTTCATGCGCTCCACGACGTACATCTCCTCGGCGCCTGAGATCTTCTTCAGCTCCTCCAGCTTCTCCTCCAGGAATATGAGGTTCTCGTCGGTAGTACCGCGCTTCACCCTGACCTTCGCGTAGTCGAAATCGGGGTGAACTGCAGCTGCGAGGTTGCCAGGTATGGTCCATGGCGTCGTGGTCCATATGAGAAGGGATGTGTTGGGCTCGGCGACCAGTGGGAACCTGACGTATATGGACGGATCCGTCTCGTCCCAGTACTCTATCTCTGCTTCGGCCAGAGCCGTTTCGCACCTGGGACACCAGGGCAGCACCCGCAGATCCATGGAGAGAAGGTTCTTGTCGTGGGCTTGCTTTAGAGTCCACCAGACGGACGCTATGTAGCTCGGCTCGATCGTGAGGTAGGGCCGGTCCCAGTCCATCCACACGCCGAGCATCTTGAACTCTTCCGTCATCTTTGCCTTGAACTTGAGCGCATAGTCGCGGCACGTGGATACGAACTTGTCTATGCCGCGCTCCTCGATCTCCTTCTTGCTCTTGATGCCCAAAGTCTGCTCGACCTTGACTTCGATGGGTAGACCGTGCATGTCGAAACCGGGCTGGTCGCGGACGTTGAACCCCTGCATCCGTCTGTATCTCACAATCACGTCCTTCAGTATCTTGTTCCAGGCCGTGCCTATGTGTATTGAACCAGTGGTGTATGGTGGACCGTCGAGGAAGTAGTAGGGCCTTCCGGACTCTCCTGCCTTCTTGACCTTCTCATATATCCTTGAACGCTCCCAAGCGGCCCTGAGGTCCTTCTCTAGCTGGACGGGGGAGTAGTTCTCGTCCACCTGGCGCATAATCAATCGTCCTTAGACCATATTGATGGCTGGTATTTTAAACATGCCTCAGTGAGTCGCACGTAAAGGCAGTGACAGCTGACGGGGCCTGTGTTGCAGCGGGCACTCCTGGCTCTACGCACAGCCGGTCATCTCCAAGAGTCGAGACTGCGCTGTCCGCGAGCCTCCTGACTCGAGACGACCTTGGCGATGACGGAGTCGACGCGATCGACCGAGAATGAGTGCTTGTCACAGAGTATCCTCCTGACGCCTTCGGGATCGAGCCTGCGCCAGGTAAGACGATAATCGTCCGTGACCTCGGGTTCGAGGAACACGCGTCTTACCTCATCGAACTCCTCAGGCACCTGAATCTTGCCGTCCCTTGCGATCGCTTCGAGCCTCCCGAACCTCTTGACCGCGGCGTAGGCCTTCTTCGGGCCTATGCCTCTGACTCCTTCGTTGAAATCGGTGCCTATGAGTATCGCCATGTCCACGAGCTGCTCCCTGGTGATGTCGAGCTTGGAGAGCACGTCCTGCAACGTAACAAGCTCGGGGACTACCTCGACCTGCCTCCCGCTCGGGAGGCGTCTCTTTCCCGCCAGCGTGAGGTTCCGAACCAAGGTCGGGGTACCGAACAGGATGGCATCGAAGTCCTGGGATGCGCCCGCCCAGACATCACCCTTCCGCGCCATGTGGCCCATCTGCGCCTCCCCCTCGCTCGGCGCCTTGATCCATGGCACGCCCATGGCGTCGAGGAGCGAGACAGCATCCTCGATCATGTCCGAATCAAGTCTGGCAGTGCGCGTGGCCTTCGAGAGAGCGCGCTTCAGGTCGCCCTCTTCGAGAGCCTTCTTCCATTCGGCCTCGGCCTTTGCCTTGGCTGCCCTGCGCTCCTCGATGGTCTTTTTCTTTAGCTCAGGTGGCTTGCCGTCGAACACGTACACCGGTCGTACGCCGAGCTCTAGCAATGCGGCAGTCCTGTGGAACAGTCCCGAAAGATGGGAGGTGACCCTCCCGTCACGATCCATGAGAGGGGTGCCGTCCGGTTGGCGTATCATTGACAAGAACTGGTAGAGCGTATTGAACGCGTCGATCGCTACTGACCTGTTGGCGAGGTCCTCAAGCCCGATGGGACGCCCCTCTACGAGATCAGACATGTCAACGCCCATGCGATCAGGCCCCCTCGGCGCCGCAAGACATACAACCGCCGATGTTCATCCAGACGAACCGTTGTCCGATTCGACTGGCAGATACAGTATGACGAAGGCCGCGCCCAGCCAAGCGATGACAAGGATGAGTAAGAAAACGCTGACACTCAGCATCAGCCCGAGGACCAGGAGCACAGCCGGCAGCACGAATGTGAGATACACTAGCAAGGGATGCTCGGTCGGTTTCAGTGCCATCGACATCGAACCTTGCAGAGCGAACCACCATATTAATCCTTTGAACAGCCACACGCCCTGAGGCTGTTTATAGCCTCGCGAATGTCAGGAGCTTTGAAGATCGATGTGCCAGCTGCTAGTATGTCTGCGCCGGCACGTGCTGCGAGGGCGCCCGTCTCGGCGTTGATTCCGCCGTCGACTTCGACGGGTACCCGAACGCCCCGGCTCTCCATCTCCCGCTTGGCCCTGCCTATCTTAGGGAGGACCTCAGGCATGAACTTCTGGCCGCCGAAGCCAGGGTTGACGGACATGACGAGCAACAGGTCTATCTCCTCGAGGAATGGGAAAGCCTTCTCTACGGGCGTGGGCGGGTTGATGGCTAGCCCCGCCTTTTTCCCCAGCCGCCTGATAGTCCTCAGCGTGCACAGGAGGTCTTGCTCAGCCTCCATGTGCACTTCTATGATGTCAGAGCCCGCCTCTGCGAAAGCTTCGATGTGCTTCTCGGGATGAGTGATCATGAGGTGCGATATGAAAGGCAGGCTCGAATGGCGCCTCAGACTCTTGACCATCGGAGCCCCGACCGTGATGTTGGGAACGAAGACCCCGTCCATCACGTCGATGTGTATGTAGTCGGCCCCCGCCTCCGTCACCCTCCTGACCTCCGCACCCAAGTTGGAAAAGTCGGCTGCGAGGATCGAAGGCGCCACCAGCGGCATGTAGCTGGTGAACGGCTGGAGGCGGTATTTCTGGTTTTTGCATACGAAGGCAACCGGTGTCAGCTCGCAACCTTATTAATAGCCTCATTCGGATTAACCGCCGATGGTAGAGCCACGACACGCATCCGAGCATGTGCACAAATGCGATATCGAAGGGTGCAAGGCGGATGCCGAGCGTTCGATTTCTGGGAGGAAGGTCGAGAAGGCGGGCATGAAGCTCTCCTCGGATGCGTCAAAGAACGCGCACCTGTGCAGGGAGCACTACAAGGAGTTCAAGAAGAGGACGAAGGACGAGAGGACCTATGAGCGACTGGGCTGGTGAGCTCTTCGTACCTACACGTCCAGCCGTCCGCTGAGAAAGCTCGAAATACCCTATGGCGATGCCCCTCAGGATGAGGGCGCCCGCCATCCAGCTGCTTTCCAACGCCGGGACATTCGGCCCTGTCATCATAGTGCCCGTCATACTGAGGGACGACTTCGGAGCCTCGAACAATGTCATAGGCTTCATCGCTGGAAGCTTCGCCGCGGCTGGCTTCATCTCGTCGTACATGTTCGGACGCGCGTCCGATGCCTACGGGAGGAGAAAGGTGCTCCTGCTGGGGCTAGTGCTCTCCACATTCGCCACTCTCCTGCAGGCAGCGTCGCTCGTCTGGGGCGGCATCGAGTTCTTCGCTCTTGTCAGGGTGCTAATAGGTTTCTGCTCTGGCATATTCCCAGCAGCCTTGCTCGCCTACGCGTACGATACGCGGTCCGGCAAGATGGGGAGGTTCAGCGCTTGGGGCGCCGCAGGATGGGGGTTCGGGAATCTCGCAGTCGGCCTTTTCGGGACCTTATACGTCGAGGCATACCTCTTCTGTGCAGGTCTCCTGGCAACGTCTTTCGCCCTGGCGCTCACGCTGCCGTTCTCGAAGGAGGTCCGGATGCATGTGCCTCTGTTTCCCCTTGATATGCTTCGCAGGAACGCGGCCGTCTACTCCGCAATGCTGATAAGGCACACAGGCGCCAACATGATCTGGGTGACATATCCGCTCTTTCTGCAGAGCATCGGAGCGAGCAACGAATCGGTCGGGGGCATCTATGCGGTAAACGCGATAGGCCAGGCGTTCTTCATGCTTTTCCTCGACAGGTATGAGCCCTCGCTGCTCGTGGCTCTCGGCCTCGGCTCGTCCGCGCTGACGTTCTTCACCTTCACCCTCGCGGGCAGTTACTGGGAGATATATCCCTCCCAGGTGCTCCTCGCATTCGCCTGGAGCTGCATGTATGTGGGCTGTCTGAGGTACGTGATGGACAGGAACCGAGAGAAGGCCACGGCCTCCGGCCTCCTATCCAGCACGATGAGCATATCAGGGATACTCGGACCTGTGTTCGGCGGCATGGCCGCCACGGCATTCGGCTTCAAAGGCACCATCTCGATTGCCACGATAATGTCCTTGGTAGCTCTGGCGATATTCTTGTTCGAGCTGAGGCGCTCTGGAGAGCTTTATCGTCTCCTAGGGCGTTCGAGGGCGTCGGCATGAAGATAGTCTTCCTCGGCACGGGCGGCACGTATCCCTCGAAGATGCGGAACGTCGCATCGATCGCCATCCAGCTGCCCGGCGAAGTCATCATGTTCGATTGTGGCGAGGGCACTCAGAGGCAACTGATGCGCTCGTCCGTCTCCTTCATGAAGATATCGAGAGTGTTCATCACACACCTCCATGCGGATCACTTCCTGGGCCTGCCTGGGCTCATTCAGAGCATGAGCCTTAACGGAAGGGAAGACCCGTTGCACATATACGGTCCCGAGGGGACTGAACGGGACGTATCCGCAATGCTGTCGCTTGGCTACTTCAAGCCTGGATACGAGATATCGGCGGAGGACCTCGAACCTGGTACCGTGCTGGATTTCAGTAGATACACCGTCAGATGCGCCAAGGCTGAACACACTGTGCCGTCTCTGGCCTACTCCCTGGAGGAAAAGGCTAGACCCGGGAAGTTCAACCTGAAGTTGGCTAGACAGCTAGGCGTTCCCGAGGGCCCTATGTTCAGGAGGCTGCAGGAGGGCAGGCCTGTTCATCTAGGCGCGAGGACCGTGACTCCTGAACAGGTCCTCGGACCTCCCAGACGGGGGCGGAAGATCGTGTATACTGGTGATACGAAGCCAAGCGATGAGATAGTGAACCTCGCTCGGGACGCCGATGTGCTGATCCACGACTGCACTCTGGATTCGGAACACGAAGATATGGCTGCGGAGTTCGGGCACTCGACTGCGCAAGGGGCGGCTGGCGTGGCGAAGGCGGCAGGAGTGAGGGTGCTCTATCTCGTCCACGTGAGCCCTCGGTTCGAAGACCCCAAGCTCCTGGAGAACGAGGCGAGGAGGACATTCAAGCACTCCCATGTGCCAAGCGACCTAGACGAATACGAGGTGAGGTACCGTGAGTGACCGTGTCATGGGCCCGGAACTGGGCACTTTCTCTATAGTCGCAAGGTGCAAGAGGACAGGGGACTTCGGCGTCGCTAGCGCCACGGCTGCGCCTTGTGTGGGGGCGCTTCTGCCATACGCCGAGGAGGGTGTCGGTGCCATCGCGACGCAAGCATATGTGAACGTCAACCTCGGATACCAGGGCCTGGCGCTCATGAGGGCCGGGCTGTCTGTTCGACGTGCACTTGAAGCGCTGCTGGCGGAAGACGAAGGCCGTGCGAGGAGACAGGTCATAGGCATAGATTGTTCGGGTGCGTTCGGTTACACTGGCGAGGAGTGCACTGGCTCAAAGGGGCATATCCTCGGAGAGGACTTCGCCGTGGCCGGCAACATATTGGCCGACAGAAGTGTGCTCGAACAAATGGGCGAGGCCTTCAAGAGAGCTAAGGGTGAGCTGCCTGCACGGCTCCTGGCCGCACTGGAGGCCGGCGAGCATGCCGGCGGAGACAGCCGGGGCAAGCTGTCAGCCTGCCTTCTCGTCGCCTCCAGTCATCCCAAGATGTATCACGATATCAGGGTCGACTTTCACCCAGATCCTTTGAAGGAGCTCAGGAGGATTTTCGACGAGTGTACTGCGCTTCAGGCCGAGCTCGGTGAGGACGAAGTTGAGGTGCTCCGCCGGAAGGTCATGAGTGTCCGAAAGTGAACATAGGCACTGGACGATCTGGAGAGTGAGTTCAACACCATGTTCTGTCGAGTGGTAATGCATATATAGCATTATCAGGTTCTCAGGCTGTCCAGGTGAGGCGGGACACAGGTGCTTCAACCGACCGCCGGAACCGGGGGACGGAGGACATCGACAACCAGAGTTGTCGAGGGGGACCAGCACATGGCGTTGCTCGAGGTCACAGACCTTAGGACTTATTTCAAGACGCAGGAAGGGACGCTCAAGGCCGTGGACGGCATCGGATTCTCGCTCGAGAAAGGCCAGGCTATGGGACTGGCGGGCGAATCCGGTTGCGGCAAGACGACCGCCGCTCTGTCCATCATGAAGCTTCTCCCGGCGAACGGGTACATTGCGGGAGGCACCATCAACTTCATGGGCCAGGACATGTCGAAGGTGACGGGCGACAAGCTCCGGTCGATAAGGTGGCGGGACATATCCATCATATTCCAGGGCGCCATGAACGCCCTCAACCCTGTGAAGCGGGTCGGCGACCAGATCATGGAGCCCATACTCCTCCACGAGAACGTGGACGAGGAGGTGGCTCGGAAGCGCGTCCGCGAGCTGTTCAGCCTTGTCGGGATAAACCCCAACAGGATCAGGGAGTACCCGCACGAGTTCAGCGGCGGCATGAGGCAGAGGGTGATGATCGCCATGGCGCTCGCCTGCAGGCCCAAGCTGGTGATAGCTGATGAGCCGACGACAGCGCTCGACGTCATGATCCAGGCGCAGATACTCCAGCTGATGAAGACGCTTCAGACCGAGCTGGACCTGGCGATGATCATAATATCGCACGACCTCTCCGTGCTGGCCGAGACCTGCGACCTATTGAGCATCATGTACGCCGGAAAGATAGTCGAGCGCTCGACCGCGGTCGAGGTGTTCGCCAATCCCCAGCATCCGTACACTAAAGGGCTGATAGCGGCGTTCCCGAACATCAAGGGTGACCGCAAGATGCCAGCATCGATAGCTGGCAACCCGCCCAACCTGATAAACCCGCCCCCGGGCTGCAGGTTCGCGGACAGGTGCTACATGGCGCAGGCCGTCTGCAGGCTGGAGGAGCCGCCTCTGGTCGAGGTGCTGCCAGGCCATTTCGCTGCATGCCACTTCGTGCAGCCCAGGAGGTGATGTCGGATGGTCAAAGATGTAATCGCTGTCGAGAATCTTCAGGTGTGGTTCCCTGTGAGGAGAGGCTTCATAGAGAGCCTGACCTCGAGGGAGCAGAAGTGGGTGAAGGCGGTCGACGGGGTCTCATTCAACATCAAGGAGAAGGAGATATTCTGCCTGGTCGGAGAGTCAGGGTGCGGCAAGACGACCACGGGGAAGGCCATACTGAGGCTGGTCGAGCCCACTGGAGGCAAGGTCAAGTACTACGGCAGCGGCCTGACTCCGGAGCTGATAAAGGAAGCGGCCGAGGAGGCTGTCAGGCGGAAGCTGATGAAGCCCGAAGAGGCCAAGAAGGACATCGATGCCGGTGGGGTCGAGGTCCGTTTCCTGCACAAGTCCAAGATGAAGGCCTTGCGACAGAAGATGCAGATGATCTTCCAGGACCCCTACGAGAGCCTCAACCCCAAGCAGTCGATATACGACATAGTTGCCGAGCCGCTCGTGGTGAACAACCTGGGCGCGAACGAATCCGAGAGGGAGCAGCGTGTCAAGAAGGCGCTTGAGGATGCCGGCCTGAGGCCGCCGAAGGACTTCATGTGGAGATACCCGCACGAGGTGTCCGGGGGCCAGCGGCAGAGAGTGGGCATTGCCGGCGCGCTCGTGCTCGACCCTGCCTTCCTGGTGGCTGACGAACCTGTCTCGATGCTTGATGTCTCGATAAGGTCAGAGATACTCAAGCTGATGCTCGACCTCAGGGAGAAGAAGGGGCTCACCTATCTGTTCATCACGCACGACCTCAGCGTCGCCTACGTGTTCAGCGACAGGATAGGGATCATGTACTTGGGCAAGATCGTCGAGCTGGGACCGACCGAAGAGGTCATCAAGGACCCAAGGCACCCGTACACGAAGGCTCTGATATCGGTGGTGCCCAAGCCCGACCCGAGGATGAAGACGGAAAAGATCATCCTCAAGGGCGAGCGGCCCGACCCTGCTAACATACCGCCAGGCTGCAGGTTCCACCCGAGGTGCCCCTTCGTGATGGACATCTGCAAGAAGAGCGAACCTGGACCTATACATGTGTCCCAGGAGCACTGGGTATCCTGCTGGCTCGAGTCAGGAGAGGTCAAGCGGTGACCAGGCCGAGGGCGAGGGAAGCCGGCATCTGGTTCGGGGAACTCCCGACCGGACCGAAGAACATGATAACCGACGTGCCGGGCGTCAGGGTCGGACACTGTACCGTGATCCGCGGCGCTGGCCAGCTCAGACCAGGCGAAGGCCCTGTCAGGACAGGCGTGACCGCGATACTCCCCCACACTAGGAATCTCTTCCGCGAGCCCGTGAAAGGCGCGTACTTCGACATGAACGGCTGTGGCGGCCTCGGGGGCGCTCTGCAGATACGCGAGTTCGGGCTCATCGAGACGCCTATACTCCTGACCAACACCATGTCGATGGGGGCGGTTTCGGAAGGCATCATCAGATACATGCTTAGGAGCAACCCTGAGATCGGGAGGGATGCTGACACGATTATACCGATAGTCTCCGAGTGCGACGACAGCTTCCTGAACGACTCGCAGGGCCTGCATGTGAGGGCCGAGCACGCTATAGCAGCCATCGAGGATGCGAAGCCTACGGTCGTCGAGGGCGCGGTCGGGGCGGGCACTGGGATGACATGCTACGACTTCAAGGGAGGCATAGGGACCTCATCCAGGGTCGTGTCGCTCGAGAGCGGAAAGTTCACTCTGGGAGTGCTAGTCCTGTCGAACCACGGCGACAGGACTCAGCTCAGGATAGATGGCGTGCCTGTCGGTGCGCTGCTCCCCGCGCCTCCGAGGAAGCGACAGGAATCGGGCTCGATAGTGATGGTTGTCGGCACGGATGCGCCTTTGGACGCGCGCCAGCTGGGGAGGGTGGCCAGGCGGACCGCCATGGGCCTCGCGCAGACGGGCTCGTGCTCGCACAACGGCAGCGGGGACATCGCAATCGCGTTCTCGACGGCGAACGTCCACGACAGGACCAGGGAAAAGGGGCTCGTGACTGAGAGGCTGCTCCAGGACAAGGACATGGATCCCCTGTTCCAGGCGACGGCCGATGCCACTGCTGAGGCCATCATCAACTCCCTCTTCAAGGCGGAAACCGTCGAGGGCAGGGATGGGAACACCTCCTTCGCGCTCCCCATCGACCAGACTCTGGAGATACTGAGGGCGCACAACAGGCTGAGGCTGTGAACGTGCCCCGCGTCCCACGCTTTCAGTTAGCTTTTTCGTGGGCGATAGCAATCTGAGACACGGCCCTCTGGAGGCTCCGAACATGCCAAGCAGCTCGACCGACGCGTTTTCGAAGGTCAGGCGCTCAGTGTCGAGGTCCGAGATCGAGAAGCTCGTCAAGGAGCTGGTGAAGATACAGAGTCATCGGGATGTCCCTACGAGGGAGCGGGATGTGGCCGAGCACCTCTACGAGTTCCTTACGGACGAGGGCGTGGAGGCGAAGCTGAGGAAGGTAGAGAAGGACCGGCCGAATGTTATCGCGAGGATCGACGGCGTAAATGGCGGCAAGAGGCTCATGCTGAACGGGCACATGGACACCGTGCCCGCATACGATATGGACATAGAGCCCTTCTCGCCGCGTGTCGCGAGCGGGAGACTGTATGGCAGGGGCGCGCTCGACATGAAAGGAGGCCTCGGGGCGATGGCCATGGCTTTGGTGGCCCTGCGTCGGGCTAGGGTGAAGTTGACGGGTGACCTGATACTGACAGCGGTCGTAGGCGAGGAGGACAGGAGCGAGGGCACCGAGGACATCGTCCTGAACGGTCCGAAGGCAGACATGGCGATCGTGGGCGAGCCGACAGGTCTCGAGATCCAGCCAACCCACAGAGGCTTGGAGTGGCTGTCCGTTCACTTCTACGGCAAGGCTGCCCACGGAGGGCAGGCAGACCGGGGTGTGAACGCGATATCGAAGGCTGCGAGGTTCGTGAGGGCCGTCGAGGAGGAACTGGTGCCCCGGCTGCAGGCCAAGAAGAGCAGGTACACGCTGCCTCCGACGATAAACCTGGGAGTGATACAGGGCGGACAGCAGCCGAGCTCGGTCGCGGACCACTGCGTCATACGCATAGACAGGCGATGGATTCCCGAGGAGAAGCTCGAGACCGTGTTCACCGAGATATACCAGATATTCGACAAGCTCAGGGCTGACGACCCCCAGTTCAGGGCAAAGCTGGTGAGGGATTCGTCGAACTTCAAGACCATGACGCACGTGCCGAACGTGGTTCCGCTCGACCATCCTATCGTGAGGTCGCTCAGATCCGCGGTCAAGACGGTTACTGGTCGGCCGGCCAAGACATCGACCTTCTGGGGATGGACCGACGCTGCCCTGCTGACACACTTTGCCAAGACGCCGGCGGTCGTCTTCGGCCCAGGGGGTGCGGGCGCGCACTCACGAACTGAGTACGTGAACTGTCAGGATCTCCTGACGTGTTCATGGGTCTACTCGACAGTCGCGCTCGAAGTCTGCGGGGTCGCCGGGAGCCGCTAGGCGATGCTGGGAGAATGCCTGAGGACCCTGCCAGCCCGCTCTTTTGTGTGCTCGCCCTGCTCAACGGTGATCATCCCGTTGACAAGCACATAGTCTATTCCCTCCGGGTACCTCCTCGGATCCTCGAAAGTGGCGGTGTCACGGATTCTCCCAGGGTCGAATACGACTATGTCCGCGGCCATGCCAGGCGCCAGAACACCCCTGTCGGTGAACCCAAGCCTCGAAGCCGGCAGTGACGTCATCTTCCTGATTGCCTCCTCCAGCGTGAGCAGCTCCTTCTCAAGGACGTACCTCCTGAGTACTCGGGGGAATGTCCCGAAGGACCGCGGGTGTACGGCCGAACTCGAACGCGGACCGTATGCGGATTCCGCACAGCCGTCTGAGCCTATCGCAGCAAGGGGGTGCGCGAGGACGGTGATCACATCGTCCTCCGATATCTCATGGAACACAGCAGAGACGTGGTCCTCCTCTTCGACGATCAGATCCAAAACGACTTCTGCGGGATTCTTCCCGAGCGCCTTGGCGATCTCAGAAATGGAGGCGTTCTCAAATCGCTTGTTCTTTTCGCTCTTGATATCGATGACCACTATCTTGTCCCATCCGATCTCTGCAGCGCTCGCCTCCCACTCCTGCGACGGCGTCTCCATCTCGGCTGCAAGCCGCGGACGAAGCGAGCTATCTTTCGCGCGACGTATGACGGCTTCCTTTCCCCCCTCTCTGGCCCACGGCGGCATGACCGAGTCGAGGGAGGTGCATGAGGCAGTGTACGGGTAGACGTCAAACGCGACATCTACGCCATCCGTCCTGGCAGCCTCTATGATCTGGATGGTCTCAACAACCTTCCCCCAGGAGGCAGACCCGCAGGCCTTGTGATGAGATATCTGCACCCGCACACCTGCAGCGCGCCCGATGGCGATCGCTTCTTCGACTGCCTTCACCAGGGTCCTGCCTTCGCCCCTTATGTGGCTAGCATAGATCCCGCCCAGCGATGAGGCGACTGCCGCAAGCGAGGCCAGCTCCTCCGTGGATGCGAAGCATCCGGGGGCATATATCAGCCCCGAGGAAAGGCCGAACGCGCCTTGGATCACGGCCTCGGCGACCATGTTCCTCATCCGTTCCAGCTGTTCCCCGGTAGGGAGGACATTCGAGTCCCCCAATACCGCCCTTCGGATGTTCTCCGCTCCCACGAAGGTCGCAACGTTGACCGAGGGGCTGGCGTTATGGAGCCTGAGGAGATACTCATCCATCGATGTCCAGTCGACTTTCACGCACAAATCCCGGGCGAGGTCCTCAGCGTAGTCCCTTGCAGACCCAACCAGCGGAGCACCCGAGCTGCCACAGTTCCCGACGACCTCTGTCGTCACACCCTGCCTCACCTTGCTCTCGGCAAGCGGGTTCCCTAGCAGATGCAGATCGGAGTGCGAATGAATGTCGATGAAACCCGGGCACACGATCTTGTCCGTGGCATCAATCACGACAGCGGCGTCGGAACCTGACCGCGGGGTCAGGCGGGAGATTCTCGTGCCATCAATTGCGACATCAAGCCTCCTCGGTGGCGTCCCCGTGCCGTCTACGACAGTTCCGCCTCTTATCAGTATGCTGTGCGTGGGTGCCCCTCCTCGGTCCCTCCAATATACCTGGCTGACCAGGATGAACAGCCACCCCGGTTATTTAATCATGCGTGTCGCCACCGTCGTCCGAAGACACGATTATATCTGCGCTTGTATTCTCCAGGCGCGATGCGTCTCGAGTTCGAATTCGTGAAGTATCAGGGCTGCGGGAACGACTTCATACTCAGGGACGAGCTCGGACTGAAGAAAACCCCTGACAGGCTTAGAAGCAAGCTGGCCAGAGTGCTCACTCACAGACGCTTCCAAGTCGGCGCCGATGGGATACTGTTCATCGAGAGTGCCAAGGGCTATGACGGTTCCATGAGGCTCTTCGAGCCCGCCGGGAACGAGGCGGACATGTGCGGTAACGGGGTAAGGTGCGTGGCGGCCTACCTCACTGAGAAGCTGAAGAAGGTGGAGGTCGACATACTGACGCGGGACGGACCCAAGCATGTGACGAAGGTCGGAGATCAGTACAGAGTCGACATGGGGCCTGTGAGGACTCGCAGATCTGACCTCGCGGCGTACCTGACTGACAAGGGCGACCCTGAGGACTCGATGCTGGACTTCTCTGTGCGCGCGCTAGGCCGGAGCTTCAGCGGCTCGATCGTCAACTCTGGGGAGCCGCACATAGTTATCAGGAGGAGATCCATCGACAGACTGGACGTGCGCGCAATCGGGGATTCAGCCAACGCTAACACGAAGCGGTTCCCGAGGGGGGTCAACCTGGACTTCGTGCATGTAACCGGCCCCCACGAAGTCAGGATACGGACTTATGAAAGAGGCGTCTACGACGAAACCTACGCATGTGGCACGGGAGCCACGGCCTCGGCCGCAGTGGCCCTGATGCAAGGATGGGTCAGACCTGGCCCCGTGAGGGTCGTCACAAGAGGCGGCCGAATGACCATCGAGATGGGAAAGGATGGGAGAGCCTTGATGACCGGCCCCGCCGTGCGCGTGTTCGAGGGGGTCGTCATTGTGGACGTGTAGCCAGGTCTCACTTCATCTTCCTGAGGACCTCATCTGCCGCGGCGAGTGTGCGCTCGACGTCGGCCGAGCTGTGCTCGGTGCATGTGTAGAGCGGCTTGTCAGGGTGATAGTGTATCCCCCTCGCGAGCATGCCATAGTCGAACTGCTGCCTGAGCTTCGCGTCGCATCTGGCCGCGTCCCTGTAGTCACAGATCCTGCCCTTGGTGAACACGATGTTGAACGTCGAGTACGGACCGACCGCATAGGCGTCGAACCCGTGCCTCTGGAACAGGTCGTTCAACCCGTCCCTGAGCTTGTCTGTCATCCTGTTCAGCGCAGGATAGGTCCCGGGCTCCTCGAGCACATCGAGGGTCGCCATCCCGGCCGCGAGGACTGTCGGATGGCCGTTGAAGGTCCCGCCGTGGAACACCCTCTCGTTCTTCGGCCGCGTCACAGGGTTGACGACGTCCATGATCTCCCTCCTGCCCATGAAGGCGCCGCACGGGAACCCTCCGCCCATGATCTTGCCGAGGGTTATCATGTCAGGCTCGACCCCATAGGTTGTGCACGCACCGCCCATCCGGTCCATCCTGAACCCGGACATGACCTCGTCGAACACGAGGACTATTCCGAGCTCGCTGGTGATCTCCCTTACGGCCCGCAGGAACTCGACTTCTGGCACGACGAATCCTCTCTGCACGGGCTCCATTATGACCGCTGCGAGCTCGTCCTTGTGCGCCCTCAGCAGTCGCTCGGTGTTCTCGATGTCGTTGTACGGCAAGACCAGCACGTTCCTGAGGATGGCCTCAGCGGTGCCTAAAGACCCAGGGACGCTGAGAGGGGCGCTGTCAGGGCCTGCTGAATCCACGGGCGGAGCGAGGCTGACCAGGACCTCGTCGTAGGAGCCGTGGTACGCGCCCTCGAACTTCGCTATCTTGCCCTTCCTCCTGTATCCCTTCGCGACCCTCAACGCATGCATCGTCGCTTCGAGCCCGGAGTTGGTGAACCTGACGAGGTCCGCGAACGGGAATATCCTCTTCAGCCTCTCTGCCATCCTCAACTCGAGCTCGTGGGGGGCGCCGAAGGTCTGGGAGCCGTCGTGCTCGAGCTGCCTCCTGACGGCCTCGACCACCCTCGGGTGGGCGTGGCCAAGTATCAGTGGGCCGAAACACAGCATGTAGTCGACGTACTCGTTCCCGTCGAGGTCCCAGAGATGCGACCCTTTGGCCCGCTTTGCGTAGACCGGGTAGGGGGCGTAGAACTTGACGTTGCCAGTCACACCTCCGGGAAGGTGCTTCTGCGCCTCGGCGAACCTCTCGGCACTCCGCCGTGTCCTGGCCTTGAACTCCTCGACGGGGTCCCATCCCGCAGACATCCAGGCTCACCTCAAGTATACCTTCCCCGGGTCGAGAGCCCTCAGCGTCGCAAGCTCCTTCTCGCTCGGCGGGGGTGTCTGCTCCAGCCTGTCCGCGACCTTGAGCTTCCAGGGGGTGTTCTGTTGCACTTTCTCAACGGTCACGCCAGGGTGCAGGCTAGCCAGCATCATCTCGCCCGTCTCCTCGTCGAACTTCATGGTGCACAAATCTGTTATCACGGCGTACGGCCCGCCTCCCTGGAGTCTCAGCTTCTTCCAGTTGGCCTTCCCATCCACGAATCCGGGGCTGGTTCTGAAGTCCACCTTCTCTACGAACCTGCGGGATTCGTGCGGCGTCACGACTATGATCTTCTTGACGTTGGAGGCTATGTCGCACGCACCACCGCTGCCGGGCAACCTGACCTTCGGGGAAGCGTACGGGCCTATCACGGTCGAGTTGATGTTGCCGAACTTGTCTATCTGGGCACCTCCGAGGAAACCGACATCGATCTTCCCTCCCTGGAGGTAGTAGGCGAACTGCTCGTACATCGAGCATATGCTCTTGGCGCCAGTCACGAGAGACGGGTCACCTATCGATAGAGGCATCCTGTAAGGGTTTGAGCCCACAGCGCCTGACTCGTAGACCATGTTCAGGTTCGGCGCCTGTAGCCTTTTTGCGAGGTTGGCAGCTAGGTTCGGCTCGCCCACTCCCACAAGCACTGACTCCCCGTCTTTCAGCTCTCGCGCAGCCACGACTATCCTCAGCTCCACAGACGAATACTCTGCCATCTCCGCGCACCCCCTCACATCGTCCCGAAGTCCACAGGAGTGGACATCGCGGGCTTGAACCTCAACTTCTTGATCTTCTCCTCGGGCATCTTGCGCATGTAGGCGGCGCGGTCCTCCACGCCGAACACCCACTCCTCAAGGTACCTCATCGTGCTGTCGTGGTCCTTCGTGATCTCGTCCCATTGCATGTAGAACTCGTTGTCCCTGTCGTAATAGCCCTGGACATAGGATGGGTGTGCGCACCACGGCTCGTGGACAACAGCGTGGACGATGAAATCGGGTATGAGCGTCCTGTTCGGGTCGGACCTTATGACTGACTCGTCCACAATCTCCTCGGCGCTTACGATAACCTTCTTCGCGGCGAACGCAGCGTCCCTCTGCTCGCCGACAATGCCCCATATGTGCGAGTTGCCGCTCCTGTCACACCGCTGTACATGGACGACAGCCACGTCGGGCTTGAGCGGGGGCACGACAGAAACCTCGTCGCCGGTGTATGGGTCCTTCACGGTCTTGATCATGCTGTTGTTGGCCGGCAGATCTGAGCCGATGTTGGTCCTGAGGGGCAGGAAGGGCATGTTGGTCGCCCCTGCGAACAGTCTGCCGGACAGCCCGAAGTGTGTGTACTCCTCTATCTCGAGCGGCTTCCAGTCAGCGGGCGCAGGCTGGCCCTCCTTGGGCTTCGGCCTCTCTATGGCCCTCCTGAAGCACCTCAGGGAGCCCACGCCAGGGTTCCCGGCGTAGCTGAATATGAGCTTTCTAGCGCATCCAGCTGCTATCATCTGGTCGTAGATTATGTCCGGCGTCGCGCGCGCGAGCACCAGATTCTTCCTTCCCTGGCGGATTATCTCATGGCCGGCGGCGAACGGTATCAAGTGGGTGAACCCGGCAAGGTATGCCAGATCGCCGTCCCGCACGAACTTGGCCACGGCCTCTTTCATGGTCATGAGTTTGTCCGAATCCACTTCATCCACCTCCTGTTGGAACGAACTTGAAGCCGTACCTTATCACGCCCTCTTCTGAGTATATTCTCCGAAGCTCAGCTGTCACAGGCATGTCTATGGTCACCTGCTTCGGGTCCACGTCGGCTATCTGACCTATGACCTTTGGCCCCTCGTCCAGCTGCACTATCGCGACCGGATACTGACCGCCGGCCTTCTCCTGGTCGGCGAACTCGGGTGGGGCTCCGCCTGCGCTTATGAGCACGAACGTGTGGACCCTGCCCCTCCCGCTGAGCTGAATCTCCTCGAACTCCGATGACGCGTTGCACTTCCTGCACACGCCTTTCGGGGGGAAATTGACAGCTCCGCACTTCTTGCACTTGTGGCCTATCAGCTTGTATCTCTGGGGTATCGTCCTCCAATACATCGGGACTGACACATGCGCCATCCTTCCTCACCTCACACAATGGCCTTCTTGAGCTTCAGATACTTCACGTAGTCGATGTACTCTTTCCTCTCGAGTTCGGCCTGATAGCCCGCCTTGGGCTTGCGATCGGAGACGACGCGGAAGCTGATAGCGTCGCTCCCCGCACCCGAGCCGTACGATATGACCAGGATCTTGTCGCCAACCTTCGACGCCTCAAGAGCTGCGGCAAGGGAGACTGGCGTGGAGGCGGCCCCCAAGTCCCCCAGGAACTTGGATGTAAGGCTCGACGAGACCTGGGCATCCGTGAACTGCAGCCTCCCTCCCACAGTCATGGGCACACGGGCATCGGGCTGCTGTATGACAACATGGCTGTAATCCTCTGGCTTCCTGTTGAGCTTCTTGAGCAATGCTGTGGCAGCCTTCGAGGTATTGTTTATCAGCGAGGACTCCGAGAACTTCTTGACGTTCAAATCGCGGAGCACTTCGTCCTCCCTGGTCCTGAAACGCTCCCCGAAATGCTCGCTGACGTGCGACGCGTGCCCCTCATACTCGGCCAGCAGGTTGTCGCTCGACAGGACGAAGGCAGCAGCTCCTGCCCCAAGGCCGTGCTCGAACGAATCCCACATGCTAGCCACGGGGGCGTCAGCTGCGGCCACGAGTGCGGTGCCCTCCGGGTTTGCCATGAGGTGCTCGATGCACGCGAGCATGGCCTCGGTGCCTGCCCGGGTAGAAGTCGTGTGGTCGGAGCACAGTGCTCCGTTGGGCACCCCGAGACTCACCATGACCGTCCCGGAGAGCAGCTTCTCCACGTACGGAGGCGTGGTCGATGCCAGTGCAAATCTTGTGACCTTCTCCGGCCCGACGGGCACAGATTCGAGGGCCCTCCTGGACACCTTCGCGGCGGCCGTGAGGACATCTTCGTCGAAACCCATCACCGATTTCTCGCTGACGCCCGCAGCGGCGAACGACCCCCAGGCCTTGACGTAGTCGTCCCTCTTTATCCTGAACCTCGGGATGTAGACGCCGTACCCTGATATGCCCACCGCCACTGCGTTCACCTCCTCATGATGATCACGGAGACTGTCCCGCCCGACCCCCCGACGTTGTGGGTCAGACCGCACTCTGCGCCTTTGACCTGCCGAGAGGGCTTCTGTACCGAGCCCCTGAGTTGGTGGAACATCTCGTATGCCTGACCCGTGCCTGTCGATCCAATCGGATGCCCTTTGGACTTCAGCCCTCCGCTCGGGTTGACAGGTTTGTCTCCAGTGAGCTGCGTGTGACCCTCCTCCAGGTACCTTCCAGCCTCGCCTTTCCTGCAGAACCCGAGATCCTCGTATGCGAGGAGTTCAGCTATGGTAAAGCAGTCGTGTACTTCCGCCAGCTGTATGTCCTTCGGCCCCAGTCCAGCCATCTTGTAGGCCCTTTCCGCGGCCCTCTTCGTACCCTCCAGCGTCGTGACTGAATCCCTGTCATGAATCGCCAGATAGTCGCTGGAACCGCCGAAGCCCGCGACATAGACCGGCGTGTCAGTGAACCGCTTGGCCAGCTCAGCGTCGCACACGAGTACGGCGGACGCACCGTCCGTGGTGGAACAGCAGTCGAACAGGTTGAGCGGGTCGGCCACGATCGGGCTCTTGACGGCCTGCTCGAGCGTTATCTCCCTCTGGAACTGCGCCTTTGGATTCTGGGCGCCGTTCTTGTGGTTCTTCACAGCCACTCCTGAGAGGTGTTCTCTCTTGGTCCCGAACTCGTGCATATGCCTTCGCGCGATGAGAGCGTAAAGCCCAGCAAAGGTCGTTCCAGCGAGCCTCTCATACTCAGTGTCGCCTGAGACGCCGAGCCAGTATTTCTGCTTCATGCCGGAGACATCGGTCATCTTCTCAACCCCTCCGGCCAAAACCACAGAATGGGTCCCTGAGAGGACGTCCATGACCGCTGCCATGAGCGCGTACCCTCCGGAGGCGCATGCGTTCTCCACCCTCTGCGCGTGTATGTACGGCAACCCGACATACTCGCAGACCAACGCGGACATGTTGCCAAGCTGGAAACCGCCCGAGCCGAGGTTGCCTATGTATGCGGCCTCAACGATCTTGGGGTCGTAATTCTTGTCAACGCTGGCGACCATATCCTTGTAAGCCTCGAAGAACAGTTCCTTGATGCCCTTGTCCGGGAACTCACCGTACTTGCTCTGCCCCGCACCAACGATTGCCACCTTCTTCATTTCGATCCCCCGTGGTCCGTCGATAGGTCATCCGTTCTACCGAGCGCCAAACACGAGCGTCCAGAGTACCTGGATGGCATGTCTGGAACGCCGCCTTCCCAAATCGGGCGGACCGTATTTAACGATTGGCGACCAACACATGCCGGGAACGGAGTTTCGACAGAGCGGTCCGAATCCATGAGCATCTGTGCCGCCCTCGTTCCCATTTTCGTATTCTCCAATCGGACTTCGTAACAGTGCTGACACCAGCCTCGGCAGAGGATAAATAGAGATTGAGCGATGATGACTTCAGAGAGCTTCTGCGCAGACGGTGGAGCAAATGCGTTCCTACAGGGACATTCCGCTCTGGAAGAATGTCAAGCAAAGGGACTGGGATGATTGGAGGTGGCAGCTGAGAAACAGAATCCAAACGGTGGAGCAGCTGAAGCAGGTCATCAACCTCACACCCGAGGAGGAGGAGGGCGTAAAGAAGTGCCTCGGGGTGCTGAGGATGGCCATCTCGCCTTACTTCGCGAGCCTGATGGACCCGGACGACCCCAACTGCCCTATCAGAAAGCAGGCTGTGCCTACCGTAAGGGAACTGGAGTTCAAGGATTCCGACATGGAGGATCCCCTCTTCGAGGACATCGATTCGCCTACGCCGGGAATCACCCACAGGTATCCGGACAGGGTTTTGTTCCTCATCACCGACATGTGCGGCAACTATTGCAGGCACTGCACAAGGAGGCGCTACGCTGGGCACACCGACAGACAGAGGGACAAGCGAGAGATAGACGCGGCGATAAGATACATCAAGGAGCACGAAGAGGTGAGGGATGTTCTGCTGTCAGGCGGTGACGCGCTCATGGTCTCAGACGCCGTGCTCGAGGACATCATCAGGCGGCTGAGAGCCATAGACCATGTCGAGATAGTCCGGATAGGCAGCCGCGCACCGTGCACCCTGCCACAGAGGATAACACCAGACCTCTGCAAGATGCTCTCCAAGTACCACCCGATTTGGCTCAACACGCACTTCAACCACCCGAAGGAGATAACTCCGGAATCGAAGCGCGCCGTGGAGATGCTGGTGGATGCAGGGATACCCGTCGGGAACCAGTCTGTCTTGCTGAAAGGGATAAACGACTGCCCGACGATCATGAAGAAGCTGTGCCACGAGCTCGTGAAGATCAGGTGCAGGCCGTACTACTACTACCAGTGCGACATCTCAAAAGGACTCGAGCACTTCAGGACCGACGTGATGAAAGGCATCGAGATCCAGGAGGCTTTGAGGGGACACACATCCGGTTTCGCAGTTCCGGCATTCATCATCGACGCACCAGGGGGCGGAGGCAAGATACCCGTCGCGCCCACATATCTCATATCGATGTCAGACAAGAAGGTCGTACTGAGGAACTACGAAGGCGGGACATTCTCGTACCCACAGCCTCGGGACCGTGTCAGCGTGTGTCCTCCGACCTGCAGGCTCTGCGAGGACTACGCAGAGGTCGAGAGCAAGGAGGGTGTTGCGGGGGTCCTGTCCGGCCAGAAGATGTGCCTCGTGCCGGCAGGCACGCTCAGGGAGACCCGCCGGAAGGCCATCAAGAAGAGAGGTAAGTGATGGACCGCCGCGCGTGATATCCCTGCCCGAAAAGGTTAAGTGCGGCCATATTATCTTCGCCACCCACATTCTGAGAGTGGATATCGTGGAGAGGAACATCATTGTTGAGAGGCTCACACAACTGCCGATAGAGGAGCAGAATGTCGAATTCGTTGAGCGAAAGGGCCTGGGGCATCCGGACAGCATCGCGGATGGCCTCGCCGAGAGTGTCAGCCGGGCGCTGTGCAAGATGTACCAGGAGCGGTACGGACGGATACTGCACCACAACACGGACGAGGTCGAGGTTGTCGGCGGGCAGTCCGCACCAGAGTTCGGGGGTGGGACCATACTCGAGCCGGTCTACATCCTGCTGGTGGGGCGGGCGACCACAGAGGTCAACGGGAAGAGGCTGCCATACAGGACCTGCGCCCTCAAGGCCGCATACTCATACCTGGAGAAGAACTGCAAGAACCTCGATGTCGAATGGGGCGTCACGCTCGATTGCAGGATAGGCCAGGGCAGCGTGGACCTGAGAGGGCTCTACGAAACTCAGCGCCTGCTGTCCAACGACACCTCCTTCGGCGTCGGATACGCACCCCTCAGCGAGACGGAGAAGGTCACTCTCGAGACCGAGAAGTACATCAACGGCAAGCTGTGGAAGACGTTGCCCGAGATCGGTGAAGACGTGAAGGTCATGGCCTGCCGGATGGGCGACAGGATCGACCTCACTGTGGCAGCGGCGATAGTGTCGGGAAAGACTCCGGACAAGGAGCACTACAAGAGCGTGATCGAGGAGGCGACCCAGAGGATAACGGACTTCGCCCAGAAGTTCACGAGGCGCGAGTTGAGGGTATTCGTCAACACGGCAGATGACTATGAGAGGAACATCTACTATCTCACCGTGTCGGGGCTGAGCATGGAGAACGGCGATGACGGCTCCGTGGGCAGGGGCAACAGGGCGAACGGGCTGATAACGCCCATGAGGCCCATGAGCATGGAGGCGTCGGCGGGAAAGAACCCCGTCACGCACGTCGGCAAGCTGTACAACGTGCTCGCGAACCAGGTTGCGGACGAGATACACAAGTTGGGCAGGGGCGACATCGTCGAGGTCCACACGCGCATACTCTCCCAGATAGGGAAGCCCATAGACATGCCCCAGGCGGCCAGCGCGAAGGTGATATACGCCGACAATGTCAATCCTCACAGGTACGAGAAGGAGATCCGGTCGGTCTTCGATGAAAGGCTCGCGCACATAACGGACCTCACGGATCAGATAGTGCAGGGCAAGATCTCGGTCTTCTGACGGGGCGTCAGTGGGACTCCGCAGGCGCCCCCTCGAGCTTTTTCAGCTCGTCCTCCTTGGACTTGAGTACGCGGGCCAGGCCCGTCAGTTCCTCCTCTATCGAGTGAAGCCTCTCCCACTCACTCTCGAGGCGCTGCTCGTCTTTCCTCAACGCCTCCTCGCGCTCCGCCAGCTTCAGGTACATCTCGTCGAGCTCGTGCTTCCGCCTCTCGAGTTCTGCCACGACCTTTTCGTCCACGAGCTTCTCCAGGCCGGACTTCGATGCCTCGAGCTTCTCCCACATGTCCTGCACCTCTGAGCGCTCCCTTTCGATGCGCTCCATCTCCACCGTAAGGGTCCGCTCTTTGGTTTCCAGGTCCCTCTCACGCGCCCTGAGCTCTTCATAGAGGCTTCTCAGTTCGGCCTCCCTGCTCGCAAGCGATTCCTCGGTCTGTGCGAGGGCCTCGCGCGCCTTCGTGACGCCAGCAGCCTCTCTGGCGATCGCCTCAGCCCTCTCCCTGACCTCCTCTTCCAGCTTCTCACGCCTGGCTATCAGTTCGAGCCGCCACTTCTCCAGCTCCTGCCTCAGCTGTTCGAGCCCTGAATCCTTCTGCCGGAGCAACTCCCTCTCCCTCTCCAACTCGGCCTGGAGCTGCTCGAACTCCCTGACGCTCTTCTCGAGGGCCGCGGTCCGTACCTTCAGGTCCTCCTCCCGAGCGCGCAGCTCCTCCTTCTCGAGGGCTACAACGTCTGCCAGCGACCTCATCTCGGTGAGAGAGCGTTCAGCCTCCTGTTCGCGCGCCAACAGAGCTTTCTCCCGTCTCTCCAGTTGCGCGATCGAGTCTGCCACATGAGCCTCCCTCTTTGCCAACTCCGCCTCCCGCTGCTCTATCTCGTTTATGGCTGAGAGCGTCTGGGCCGCCTGGCTTTCCAGCGTGGCCTGCTTGGCCTGCAGCGTCTCCTGAGCCCTTGCCAGCTCGTCCTTGGTATTCTCCAGCGCCTGCCTGGCCTCTTCAAGCTCTGCAGCCATCTTGTCTAGTTCGGCCTGCCTCCCCGTGAGCCTGCCAGCTTCGGCAGAAATCTGCCTCTCCCTCTCGGCAAGGTTCTTCGCCCTCTCGTCGAGCGATCTGAGTGTAGCGGCAATCTTGGCCCGCTCCGCCTCCAGTGCAGTTTCCTGCGCACGCACTTCCTCCTTTGAGGCAGCGAGGCTCCTCTCGGCCTCCTGGAGCTCGGCCCTCTTGCGCTCGATCGAATCGCTGGACCTTGCGAGCTCCGCCCCCAGCTCCTGCAGGCGGCGCGCCTCTTCGGCGAGTTTCGATTCCCGCGCCTCCAGCTCATGGGCCCTCTTAGAGAGATCGTCCCTCGCCTGCTCCAGCTCGGCTCGTTCCTTGTCGAGCGCCTCTCGCATTCTTGCAGCCTCGGCCGCGACAACGCGCACCCTCTCGGTCTCTGACTCCAGCTGCGCGCGTACCTCCGACTCCTTCGCGGCAATCGCGCCTTCCCTCTCCCTTAGGGAGCTCTCAAGGTTCTGGAGCGCTACCTCTTTGGCCATAAGCTCTTGGGATCTTCTCTCCAGCTCGGCTGAGGCCGCCGCCAAGCGCTCCCTTGCCTTCGCGATTTCTGAGTCAGCCTCCCTTATCTTCGCTTCGACCATTTCGGATTTCTGCAGCACGACGTGCTCTTTCTCGGCCAGCTGTGCGCGCCGCTGCTCGAGTTCCGTCTGAAGCTTCTCCAAGGCATCCTCACGAGAGGCGATGTCTCTCTCCCTCTCGACGATGCCCGATTCGCGCCCGGCGACCTCTTTCTCCTTGCCCTCCAGCTCGGCCATCCTACGGCTGAGCTCACCCTGCGCGGCCTCGAGCCTCTTCTCCCTCTCGAGCAGCGAGTTGCTGCGTTCCTCCATCTGTGCCACTCTCTCCTCGAGGTCCTGCTTGGCCGCTTCCAGATCAGCCCAGGCCTTGTCGATCTCCTTCTGCATCCTGTCCTTCTCTGCCCTCAGCGTCTCCCATTCTCTGGCAAGGTCATCCTTCTGCTGAGCTAGCGATTGTTTGTCTGCCCTGAGGAGCTCCACCTGTTCAGCGATTGCCTTCTTGGCGCCCTCGACCGCCGCTTCGGCCTCAGCCAGCTTCTGCGTCCTGGACTCGAGGTCTGCCTGCATGGAAAGCAGCTCCTGCTGCCTTCTGCTCGCCTCCTGCTCCGTGATCGTCATCCTGTTTCTCACGGCCTCAAGCGAGGCGGCCTCGGCGGCAAGGCGCTTCTCTCTGTCTTCCAGGTCTGAGAACTTCGCATTGAAGTCGCTCTCCAGCTTAGCCCTCTCTCGCGCCAGCGCCTCTGAGAGCTTCTCGGCCTCTTCCTGGGCCCTCTGGGCCGCGGCCTCTCGGGAGGACAACTGCGCCTCTCTGTTCAGGAGCGCTTCCTCCTTCGCCTTGAGCGTATCAGATATCTCGTCAAGCTGCTGTTTCCACTGTTCGAGCTCGAGCTGCTGCGTGGCCACCTCATGCGCCCTCTCATCGAGCTCCGCCTTCTCCGCCTCGAACCTCTGGAACGAGTCCTCAAGCGCCTGCCTCTTCTCCTCTAGGGCCTTTCGCTCGCTCTCGGACGATGCCAGCTGCTCCCTCAATATGCGCTCGCGCTCCTCGAAGGTCGCTTTCGTCTGCTGAAGCATCTCGGCCGTCGCTTGCAGGTTTTCCTGTTTCATCTGGAGCTCTTTCTCCATGGCATCGAGCTCGTCCTTCTTCTTGTTCAGCTGTCTTCTGAGGCCGTCAAGCGCGACGCGCTCCTCGGCCATCTTCAGCTCAGAGGCCGCGACGTCGCTCGCCCTCTGATTGAGGATGGTCCGCATCTCCTCCACCGAGAGAGCCTTCTCGTCGATCTCCTTCCGCTCCTCCTGGAGCTTCGCGACCTTCTCGTCGATCTCTCTCTGGGCTTCTTCGATCTGCCTCAGAGTGTCATTCCTCTCGTTCTCGAAGGCGATCTTCTCCTGCTCGAACGCGTTCCTCTCTTCAATCAGCCTCTGCCTCGCCTGCTGAACCTCTCTCTCAAACGCCGCCTTCTCATCGTTCAGGTCCGCGCTGAACTGCTCCGCCTCGCTGCGTATCTGTTCGATCTCGGCTTCGGCTGCCTTCAGCCTCTTCTCGCGCTCCTCTAGTTCTGCCCTGAGCTTCTGGAGGTTCGCGCTGCCGTCCTTCAGCTGGGCCTCTAGCTCGTTCAGCGCCCTCGTCCTGGCCTCGCTCTCCCTGGCGAGCCTCTCCTCATCCGCCCGGATCTTCTCCTCGCGCTTCTGCAGGTCAGCGGAGCGCTTCGCAACATCCGCCTGGAGCTTCTCCATCTCTTCGAGGATCCTCTTGTGCTCTTTCTCCAGCTGCTCTTCCTTTGCGCGGACGGCCGCGTCCAGAGCCGCCGCCTTCTCGAGGGCCTGCTTCGCGTCCGCCTCACGCACAGCGAGCTCCTTCTCCCACTTGTCCAGCTCGTCGGACTTCGCCGCGAGCGTCCTGTCCCTCTCGTTGAGCGCACTCTCTTGACCAACGAGTTTCGTTTTCAAAAGCTCGAGCTCATGCGTGAGCTTCGTGACCGCTTCCTCCCTCTGGGCGACGTCTGCGAGCTCGCGGTCCAGCTCCGCTCTTCTAGCGTTCAGCTCGTCCTCGTGTTCCTTCCTGAGCCTCTCGATGTCTTTCCTCTCGGTTTCGAGCGATGCACGTGCCTTCTCAAGCTCGACCTTGTCGAGAGCGATCGCGTGCTCCCGCTCCTCCAGCTTCTTCTCCCTCAGCCTCTGCTCCTCGGCCACCCGTTCCAGCGCGGCCTCCCTTTCCTGGAGGGCGGCGAGCCGTGCCTCTGCCGCGCGTTTGTCGGCCTCCACACCAGCCATGAGCTCCGAGAGCTTCTTGCGTTCAGCCTCGAGGGCCTTCTTCTCGTTCTGAATCTCAAAGAGTTTCTGCTCGGTCTTGAGGCCGACTATCCTGTCAAGCTGCTGATACCTCGATTCGATTTCCCTCTCCATCATCTCGAGGTTGGCCTTCTTCGAGTCGAGCGCCTGCATCTCCTTGGCGAGCTTCGCCCTGACCTTCGAGGTGAGGTCCGCCTCCTCCTTCGTCAGCCTTATCCTGAAGCTCTCGAGCTCCTTCCGGGTCTGCCTCACCCGAACGAGGGTCTGCCTGACCTCGAGCCTCTCCTTTTCGAGCTCCTGGCGGTCGAGCGCCAGTCGTTGCGCCTCCGCGGTGAGCTTCTCAGCCTGCATCCTGAGCCTGCGCTTCTCCTCCTCCAGCCTCTCGGCCTCGACCAGCAACTCGTCCTGCTTTAGCTCTGCGATGACCTTGGATTCTGTCTCGATAGCGGGAATGGGAGGCACGGACACGCCCTCTGCAGAGAAGACCTCCAGCTCCCTCTGGATGGAGGCGAGCTTGCTCGGTTCCAGCGTCGACGACTTCAGCGAGATGATTCCGATGCCTTTGTGGACGGCTATGATGTCCTTGACCGTCTGTATGAGTCGCAGCACGCTCACGAACTTGTTGTTCGTGATTATGTACTCCAGCGAGTCAATCAGGACTACCTGGCCGCCACCTTCCTCCATGAACCTTCGGACGGTGAGCGTCAGGCGCTCCAGGTCCTTCGGGCCTATCGCCTCGTCGCTCATCGCGTTTGTGAGCCAGTAGACAGGCGTGTCTCCCAGTGGCAGGCTCTTCCTGAGGTTCTTTGGGTAAGTCCTGGAGATGACCATGCCACGCATGCCCTTCGATACCGCGGACAGGAAAAGGGAATAGGCTACCTCAGGGCGCTCTTCCTCCACAAGATAGGTTACTGACTGCTCCAAATCCCTAACGGGACGAGCATCTGACTCAGGGGCGGGCGCAGCTGGCTGTTCCGGCCCCGCGTCTCCCTTGGGCGGACTCATCTCATCGGGCGGGGCGACGGACTGCTTTGCCGCGCTCTCTTTCGCCTTGTCTCGGAGGCCCATGGTCTGCCAGCTCCTCAGTCACCGTTGGGAGTCTCGGGGGTGTGATGATATTGGGTTTCTCGTTATATAATTGATTACAGTCAGATATCGGTCATATCTTCAGCCTATCCAACACCTTTTCATAAAGGGCGAAATCGTCCGACTTGGAGAACCGGTCTATCACTTCCTCGGGGAGCTGCCCGAGCAGCTGGTCGAGTACCTTCAGGAGTCTGCGCAGGTCCTCGTCTACGAAGGCCGCCTCGGAGATCTTCTTCTGGAGCTCCACCTTCTCCATTATCAAGTCCGCTATCTGTGCCTCCAGGTCCGATATGGCGGTGCCCAAGTCGCCCTCGGCCGCCTCTATCTCTGCCTCCGTAGGAGCCTCACCGGTCCTGTGCCGGATTATGGAGGATTTCAGGCCCTCAACCATCTTCCTGAGCCTCTCGCGCTCTTCCCTCCATGCCGATGCCGCCTCCTCTCTCTCGGATTCGGTCCTGGCCCCGACTGCGGCGGCGCGCAGCCTTTCCAACTCGGCCCTCTCCTCCTCAAGCTTCGCCAGGCGCGACTTCAGCTCCTCCTCTTGCATATCAAGCTGCTTCTTCTTCTGAGCATAGGCCTGGATCTTCCTGTCGACCATCTGCTCCTTTGCAGCCAACTGCTCCTCTCGCGCCTTGAGTTCTGCGAGCTCCTTCTCCTTGGCCTCAAGCTTCATCCTCAACGCCTTTGCGGCGAGTCCACGCTCCCTCGTCTCCTCGCCGATCTCAACGGATCCCATGAGATCTGTTATCTGGTCCGAAAGCGCCTCCATGTGCGCCTGAAGCATCGTGATGTCCGCCATCTCGTCTGCGAGCGCCACGATCTCCTTCTCTATCTCCTCAGCTGTCGCCGAGGCCCCCTCCATGGCGCCTATCTGCGCCAGACGAGCCTTCTCGGCCTCGATGCGCTTCTGCATCCTCTCGAGCATCTGCGACCGGTTCTGCATCAACTCGATGACGCTCTCCTTGAGTTCCGATAACCTCTTCAGCCGCTCGGGTGGCTGTACGCCGGCGGCCTGTTCCGGGGAGGCGGGGGTCTCGGCCACATGTGCCGCTGGCTGAGCAGGTTTGTCCTCGGGCTTAGGCGTACCGCCCCACTCGATGAGCTTCACCAGGAACTGGTCATCCTTGCTCCTGTCAGGAGGTGCTACGGCCTTCACCTTGAACCTCAGGCCGCACTTGGGGCATGCTGGCGTCCCCAACGCGATGACCTGAGAGCACTTTGGGCACAAGAATGCCTTGACCTCTTCAGTCAGCTCGGAGAGACACCCAGGGCATCTGCTGACCCCTGCCTCCAGCAGCTGGAAGCAGGACATGCAGTAGCTTTCTCCGGTCCTCGTCACGCCTTTGGATGCCAAGACTCAGAGCTCCTTCTGCGCGGCCACGTTTGTGCCGCCTTTCGGCCCCGCGCGCGTAGCGTGAGGGGCTGAGAGTTAGTGTCGTCATCAGGCGTGGTATCTCTCGTACATCACAAGGTCCTCGAGGTTCTTCCTCGGGGTCCTCTCGGGCACCTCGGCCGGGTACCCCAACGGGGTCAACGCCACTACTCTGATGTCCTCGGGTATGCCGAGTATCTCCTTGACCTTCTCCTCCTTGAACGCGCCTATCCAACAGGTGCCCAGACCCTTAGAGTGGGCGACAAGGGTAAGATGGTCTAGCGCAACTGATGCGTCGATCACGTGGGAATTCATGTAACCCCCGATCGTTGGGAAAGCCTCGTCGGGCACGCCGCACGCAACAAGCACTACGGGCGCCTCCGCGATGAACTTCTGGCCGTTGCACGCCCCCGCAAGCCTGAGCTTCGTCTGTTCGTCCAAGACAACGATGATTCGCCAAGGCTGTGCGTTGTCTGCGGATGGCGCAAGCCTCGCTGCGTTCAGGACCTCCTTCAGGAGGGCCTCCGGGATCGGGGCCTGCTTGTACCTCCTGATGCTCCTCCTAGTCTTGATGGCCTCCATCAAGTCCATCAGGTCACGCGTCAAGTAAACTGAGTGAGGTGGTATTAACACTTTCTTGTCATTTCGGAATCTGATAATGATGTGCCAGCGCTGCGCAGCAGGCCTTTGCTGGAACGGGCATAGCGGTTGGTACGGCCTAATCCAGCTTTATCAGTGTCGATGTGCGGTTGACACCAGGGAGCTTCCTTATCTCGTCTACGCGCCGGTTGAGCTCATCCAGGTTGTCAGCCCTCAGTCTTACGGCGACGTCGAAGTCTCCGCTGCACTCGAAAACCATGTCTGACATCTGTCTGGCTTTCTCCTTTACGGCCGGCGTCTTGTCCACCTGGGTATCTATGAGAACTATCCCCTCGACGCCGACAGGCTTGGTCTCGACAGTAAATCTCCTGATCACGCCGTCCCGAAGCAACTTCTCGATCCTTGCCCTGACTGCCCTCTCCGTCAGGTTCACATGTCTCGCTATCTCGGTGTTCTTCATCCTGGCGTTTTCGCGCAGGAGATTGATTATCCTGGTATCAATCTCGTCCATCGGCGGGGTATATACCGTTCCTATTCTCGTACCTTTCGATGCGCAGTCACGGCTTCTCTGATTTCCATGCAGGGAGCTCCGCCAGCCTCTCTCTTGCAGCCTTTTCAGCTTCGGGCCTGCTCATCTTGAGTTCCTTCATGTAGTGCTGCGTGACCAGCCTTTCAAAGACTTCGACATAGCTCTTCATATGACCTGCCGAGTCAGCGCACGCCGGGCAAAGTTCGGTTATCTCCGAGGCTGCCTCACGCGGCGTGCGCTCCATCGGCATCCCGCAGCTCATACATCCGACCACATCCCTCATCTCCTCCCTGGCTTCAGACTTCGTGTGGATGCCCTTTCGACTCTTCGTCATATCGTACTCCTCCACTTGAACGGACACCGTCATACGTCGGTGAATAACAATCGACGTACCACGACGTGAGGTAGCTGGCGATCAGTTATCAATCATGATAGCCAGGTACCACAGTACATATCCTGGTAGCGTGGAATGGGTATCCGATCATCCTGGTATCATGCTGACCCAGATGCGTAGCGACACACCGCCTGTCTACAGATCGTATCCGAGCAATCAGCTGGACGACCTCATGTTCAAGATGATGCAGACGATGGAGGTCATCAAGCTGCAGTTCAAGAGGCTTCGCTCCGAACTAGACGAAGTCAGGAGCTTGGAGCGTGCCTTCCAAGCCGGCGTTGCGAAGAGTGAGCGGCCTGGCCGCATACACGAGCCTCAGGAGCTGAGGACGGCCTTGTACGCAGACATCTCGTTGCTGCTGGAGAGCATCCACAGGACGAACGAGATCCTGCAAAGACTCAAGAGGTTAATGCCACATGACCCTGAGGTCGCGTCTCTCAGGAACAGGCACAGGAGATGGCTTAAGTCGTGCGAGGAGTTTCGCGGGCTCCTCAGCAGGTTCGACATGACTGATTACGGGGAGCTACAGGGATCCGTCTTCTGCATAAACGGGAAGTCCCTCGACTTCGGGGCAGAACTTGAAGCGAAGGCTGAGGCGCTCTTCAAAGACGTCATCTCGACGTGGGAGGAGGCCACCGAGAAGAAGAGGAAGATCCGTGAGCTGATCTCCCGCCGCGAGACTTGAAAGGCTGAAGGTCACCGAGCAGAAGACCAGGCGCGGCCTGGTTTTGGGCCCTCGTCTGTTCACTTCCGACTGTGGAGCCAGCTCATCTAAAGTCGGCTCACGCGCTTCCCGAACACGGCTACAAGGATAGTGAGGATGCCGAGTACGAGGAAGACACCCGCGACGATCGAGACCCAAACCTTGACATCCTCAAAATCAAGCTCTGGAGCCAGTAGTCCAGCAAGGACGAACATGATGGAGATGACGTTAGCAAAGACAGCGAACAGCATCAGTATGAAGACACGGCGGATGTTTATTGCTATCGCTGTCATCGACTGGCTCATACTCTCGAGGATTTCCTGCTTTGTTGCCGCATCTCCTGGCTTGGTGGCGCTATCGGGCTTGGGAGCCTGCGAGGCGGAGGAGACTGGCTCAGCTTGCCCTTCGCCACCCAGTAGGGGGGCACCGCAGCGGCCGCAGAAGGCCACGTGGTCGGGATTAGATGCCCCGCAGCTGGAACATGTCTTGCTCATTTTCCTCCTCTCGAAAAACTCTATCGAATCGGATGTATTTGAGAAACTAGGTGTCTTCTGCTTTGTGTTCGCTCTGGGCAAATGGGCTCTTGACCGCCCAGAAAGTGAGCCCGACGGGTGAATGGGCCCAACCGGACTCGGCAAGACGATACTGGCTAAATCCTATGAGGGCCTCCATAGAATTGAGGCTTTCTTGACGGGAGAACGCAACAAAACCTTTTCCTCCTTTTCCGTCTGCGCCAAATGAACCGGAGGTATACCGGAATCATAGATGGCAAGGATTGTTGGGATTGCGGTCTGCACAGACCTAGAACGGCCGTTTATCCTCAATGGCCTTTTACTAGGCGAGGCCTATGCACTTTTCTTCTTTCCCAGTACGATCCGTCCTACGATGATCATCAGGATGCCCAATGCCATGAATGTTAATCCAAGTATGTCGGCTCTCAGACGTTCCTCCTGCGGTGTCGGAATACCGACGGTCGCCAGTAACACAAAGCCGAAGGCAGCTATCGCAATCCCGAAGATTACAAGCAGCCAACCGCCAATCCTTCGAACATCCGACAAAGTTGAGCTACTCCCTCCGGTCCAGCAATAGCCTTTCCTCCCGATGAATGTTATGCTGAAGTGGTCCCCAGTCAATGTCGATAGACACTTCATCATTGAGGTTCTCTACGAAGCACTGGCCCTGCCTCCGGTCTGCGTCAGAAGGGGATTTGAACCCCGTTTTCTGACTGGCTCGATGTGAAAAGGTACAATAACAGCGTCATTATCGCGTTTCCGGAAGGGCGCGAAAATCCCTCGAAAACCTCTTTT
>JAWCKF010000010.1:0-53197 GCA_038852315.1 Thermoplasmata archaeon
GGCACGCCAGGAAGCGCCTCCAGAGGACCAAGTGGAGGAAGCCCATGGGCGACCACTCGAAGATGAGACAGCACTACGGTTACAGGCGCAACGTCGTGTCGATAGGATACGGCGGGCCGCGCGAGGCGAGGTACCTGCACCCCTCGGGCTTCAGGGAGGTGCGCGTGTGGAACGTGTCAGACCTCGAGAAGATCAATCCCGAGCTCGAGGCCGCGAGGATCGCACACCAGGTGGGCATGAGAAAGCGGCTCGAGATCGAGGAGAAGGCGGACGAGCTGGGAATCAGGATACTCAACAGGAGCGGATGACCGATGGACCTGAGCAACCAGAGGAGGATCGCTGCGAGCCTCCTGAAGTGCGGAGTCAACAGGGTCTGGATAGACCCCAACAGGCTGGAGGACGTGTCCGACGCGATCACGCGCGCCGATGTGAGGACGCTGATAGACTCGGGCGCCATCAGGGCGATGCAGAAGAAGGGCGTCTCGAGGGGCCGCGCGGAGTACCTGAGGGCCCAGAGGGCCAAGGGAAGGCGCTCAGGGCACGGTTCGAGGCGCGGCAGGAAGGGCGCGAGGAAGCCCGCGAAGGAGGTCTGGATACAGGCCATCAGGCCCATAAGGCGGAGGCTGAGGGAGCTGAGGGACGAGGGGAAGATCGACGCATCCACCTACAGGGAGTACTACCTCAGGGCTAAGGGCGGCATGTTCAAGAGCAGGCCGCACCTGGAGTCCCACATGCGGGCCCAGGGCGTACTGAAGGAGGGATGACATGGCCACTGGTCCGAGGTACAGGGTGCCCTTCAGGAGGAGGCGCGAGGGAAGGACCGACTACAGGCGCAGGGCGGCTCTGCTGAGGAGCGGCGCGGTCAGGCTCGTCGTGAGGAAATCGAACAAGCACGTGCGGGTGCAGTTCGTGGACTACCACGAGAAGGGCGACCGCGTGCTGGCATCGGCTGTCTCCAAGGAGCTCGAGAAGCACGGCTGGACGGCCTCGGGGAAGAGCACACCAGGGGCGTACCTGACCGGCTACCTCGCCGGGAGGAGGGCGAAGGAGAAGGGGCTCTCGGAGGCGGTGCTCGACATCGGCCTCAGGGAGCCGACCAGGGGCGCCGTCGTGTTCGCGGCCCTCAAGGGCGCGCTCGACGCCGGGATCGAGGTCCCGCACAGCGAGGAGATGATCCCGAGCCAGGAGAGGCTCGAGGGGAAGCACATGAAGCACGACGGCTCAGAGATGTTCAAGGCAGTGAAGGCCAAGATAGGAGGTGGCTGAGATGGCCGACTGGGTGCCCAAGACCAGGCTGGGGAGGCTCGTCGCCGAAGGCAAGATAACCACAATGAGCGAGGCGCTCAGGAGCAGGCTGCCCCTGAGGGAGCCTGAGATAGTGGACATACTGCTCCCTGACCTCGCTGACGAGGTCCTCGACGTGAACATGGTCCAGAGGATGACCGACTCCGGCCGGAGGGTGAAGTTCGCGATCACGGTCGTCGTGGGCAACTACGACGGGTTCGTCGGCCTGGGCAGGCTGAAGGGCAAGGAGGTCGGCCCGGCGATCAGGGCGGCCATAGACGTCGCCAAGCTCAACATAATCGAGGTGAAGCGAGGGTGCGGCTCGTGGCAGTGCGGATGCCTCACGCCGCACTCGCTGCCGTTCGAGGTAGTGGGGCACGCGGGCTCTGTTGTCGTCAAGCTGAAGCCGGCGCCCCGGGGCACGGGCCTCGCGGTCGGGGACATAGCGAAGAGCGTGCTCGAGATGGCCGGGATAAAGGACGCGTGGGGCTTCACGCAGGGACACACGAAGACCACCATCAACTACTCGATCGCCGCGTTCGAGGCGCTCAGGTCCACGGCTCAGATGAGGATAACGGACGAGCAGAGGGACCGGCTCCAGATAAGGTCCGGTCCCGTCCAGATACACGTCGCGTCGGTGGGAGTGCCGGCGGGTGAGGCGGGACCTGCGGAGGCCGATTCCGGCGCACCCGAGGGCGAACAGCAGGAGGGTGAGTGAGGTGCCGGCGGTTGCGGCCCTTAGGGTGCGGGGACACGCGAAGATCAGGTTCGACGCCGTGGAGACGATGGAGAGGCTGAAGCTGACGAGGGTGAACCACTGCGTCATACTCCCCCAGACGCCGACGACCAAGGGCATGCTGCAGAAGGTCAAGGACTACGTGACCTGGGGCGAGGTCGGCCACGAGCTGATCGCGCGGATGCTGTTCCAGAGGGGCGAGGTCGTCGGGGGAGGGAGGCTCACGGACGCGTACGTCAAGGAGAACTCGAAGTACTCTTCCATACTCTCGCTCGCGAAGGCGATCGAGAAGGGCGAGGCGAGGCTCTCCGACGTCAAGGGCCTAAAGCCCGTGCTGCGGCTCCCGCCTCCCAGGAAGGGCTACGAGGGCACGAAGCGTCCTTACGCCGACGGCGGCTCCCTGGGATACAGGGGCGCCGAGATCGAGAAGCTCATAGACAGGATGCTCGCGAGACCGAAGGAGGCGAAGTGAGACATGGTCAGCAGGACGAGCAAGTTCAGGGGCAGCAGGACGCACGGCCGCGGCAAGAAGGCCGGCAGGGGCGCTGGCCTCAGGGGCGGCAGGGGCAACGCAGGGCTGCACAAGCACAAGTGGCTGAGCGTGGTCAAGTACGACCCTGACTACTTCGGCCACAGGGGCTTCAAGAGGCCGCAGTCCGTCGTCTCGGGCAAGGTCACCATGAACCTGTCAGAGGTCGAGCAGGCCCTGCCGAGGCTGGCCAAGGAGGGCTTCGCGGCCGAGAAGGACGGGAAATGGACCGTCGACCTCACGAAGCTCGGCGTGGACAAGCTCCTCGGCTCCGGCAGGATAGGCAGGGCCGTGGACGTGAGAGTGAGCGAGGCGTCCGCCAAGGCAGAGGCCAAGCTGAAGGAGGCCGGCGGGTCGCTTCTGAAGGGATGAACGAGAGGAGAGAGGAGGGGAGTTGAGGCTCCTTTTCGCGAGGAAGGGTGCAGATGGCTGAAGGGGACGAAGAGAAGAGCATGCTCTACAAGCTGAAGCCGATCACCTCGAGGCTTCCCGCGGTGACTCGGCCAGAGGGGCATGTGCACTTCCGTACCAAGATGATGTGGGTCATACTCATACTCGTGCTGTACTTCGCTATGACCAACATCGTCATCTACGGGCTGGACACGGAGCAGCGGATAGACCTGTTCGCCCAGTACAGGGCGATCCTGGCAGGCGCGCAGTTCTCACTGATGCACCTGGGCATCGGCCCCATCGTCACCGGCTCGATCATCATGCAGCTCTTCACGGGCGCGAAGATCATCAAGCTCAACCTGAAGGACGACGATGACAAGGCGGTCTACCAGAGCACTCAGAAGCTACTGGTCATCATAATGATAGTCGTCGAATCGGTCCCGCAGGTCTACGGCTTCATGCAGCCCTCGCAGAAGTTCATGGACGGCATGGACTCCGTCTGGGCAGGACACGGCAAGGGCCTCGCGGAGACGCTCATAGTGGTCCAGCTCTTCGCGGGGTCGTACCTTGTGTTCCTCATGGACGAGGTCGTGTCCAAGTGGGGCATAGGGAGCGGCGTGTCGCTCTTCATCGCGGCGGGCGTGGCCCAGCAGATATTCACGGGCTCGCTCAACTGGCACGGGTCCGACCCGCTCCAGCCCGTGTCGGTCCAGAACCCTCCCGCGGGCACGATACCGAAGACGATCTACTTGTTCCACCACATGTCCGCGCCCGAGCTGTCGGGGCAGGGCTTCGAGCGGATATTCCTGGTGCAGCCCAACCCGATGGTGGCGCTCATAGGCACCATCGTGATATTCCTGTTCGTGGCGTTCACGGAATCCAGCAGGATCGAGCTTCCGCTCGCACACGGAGGCGCGAGGGGCGCGAGGGGCAGGTACCCGATCAAGCTCATCTACGCGTCGAACATCCCCGTCATACTCATGGCGGCGCTGCTGGCGAACGTGAGCATGTTCTCCATGCTCTTCTGGGGCAGGCTGCAGGACGTCCCGCTGCTGGGGCATAACTGGGCCCTGGGCTACTACGAAGGCAGCTCCACACGTCCTGCCGGAGGGCTCGCATATTACCTGTCGACAATCAATGGCCTGGGCGATTGGCTGCTGCCGCTGACGAGCGACGTGTACCTCGAGCACTACGGCCTGGACAAGAGCAGGTTCCAGATCGCCATGCACGTCGTGGTCTACGTGGGCGTGATGATCGTCGGATCCATACTCTTCGCGAAGTTCTGGATAGAGACGACGAACATGGGCCCCGAGGCGGTGGCGTCTCAGATCGAGTCGAGCGGCATGCAGATACCCGGCTTCAGGAGGGACCCGAGGGTGCTCAAGCGGGTGCTAGAGAGGTACATCCCGGTCGTGACGGTCATATCTGGGGCTACGGTCGGCGCGCTGGCTGCGGGGGCGGACCTGATAGGGACCGTCGGCAACGCCTCCGGCACGGGCGTGCTGCTGGCCACGGGCATCATGATACAGCTGTACGACGCTATCGGCAGGGAGCAGATGATGGAGATGCACCCCGTGCTGAGAGGGTTCTTCGGAGGCGAGTGAGCCAATGGGAACGGGAGGCGGACCAGGCAGGGCGGGCGCACCGAGGCCGGACTTCGGAGGGCAGATGCTGCTGCTGCTCGCCATGCTGATGGCCATCTTCATACTGTTCGACAACGACATCCGCCAGGGGCTCGGCCGAGCAGTCGGTGTCGTCCTCCAGCCTGCGTTCGGCTTCGACGGGCGCATGCCTGTGATAACGCTCCTGCTCACCGGCCTGCTCACAAGCTGCTTCACGATCACAGTGCGACAGCTTTTCACTGACTGGGTCGGCCAAGCGAGGGCCGCGAGGATCGCCTCAGCGTTCAACAAGGAGCTGAGGGAGGCCAGACAGAGCAACAACACCTACAAGCTGAAGAAGCTCACGGAGCTTCAGCCGCAGATCATGTCCGCGCAGCTGAAGGCGTCTCAGACACAGCTGAAGCTGATGCCCGTCACGATGATAATCATAGTCCCGACGTTCGCGTGGCTCGCGAACTTCGTGTACATGGACCTCCAGTCCACGACCTTCTCCGTGCCGTGGGAGTTCAACGCTTCGATGAAGGGCTCTAACGTGCTGCCCAACTGGATACTCCTCTACTCGCTGCTGACGCTCCCCTTCGGGCAGCTGCTGACGAGGGCGCTGAAGTACTTCAGCTTCTCCAGGAAGCTCGAGAAGCTGGAGCGCGGCGTCCCTGAGGCGCGGGAGAAAGCCGAAGAAGGATGAGAGAGGTATGTCCTGATGAGGATATCCATATCCGGCCCCCCGGGCAGCGGAAAGACGACCGTGTGCATGGAGGTCGCGAAGAGGCTCGACTGCGACTACGTCCTCGTCGGACAGATATTCAGGCAGATGGCCCAGGAGCGCAGGATGGACCTCGAGACATTCAGCCGCCTCGCCGAGGAGGACGAGACCATCGACATGGAGCTGGACAGCAGGATGCTCGCGCTCGCCAAGGCGAACGAGGACATCGTGCTCGAGGGCAGGCTGACGGGGGCCCTCCTGAAGGCCAGGAAGGTTCCTGTGTTCGCCGTGTTCGTGACTGCGGACGAGCGAGTGAGGGCCGAGAGGATAGCCCAGCGGGAGTCCAAGGACGTGGAGCAGGTGCTGAACAACATGCGGACGAGGGAGCGGTCCGAGAGCAAGAGGTACCGCGCCTACTACGGCATCGACCCCAACGACAGGAAGATCTACGACCTCTGGATAGACTCCACGAACATGTCGGCTGAAAGGGTCGCTGACATGGTGGTCGCAGAGGCGAGGAAGGCGAACCATGGCGATGCTTCCCAGGATCCGAAGGCCGGTTGATGCGGCCGGGGGCGGACGCCCCGAGGACAAGACCGTGGAGGAGCTCCTCTCAGACGGCGTTGTCGTCATCGACAAGCCCTCGGGGCCCACCTCCCACCAGGTGACTAGTTGGGTGGGCGCGATGCTCGGGGCTAGCAGGTCTGCGCACGGAGGGACGCTCGACCCTCGCGTCACTGGTGTGCTCCCAATCGGTCTGGGCGCTGCGGTGCGAGCGATAGACGCGCTGCACCACGGCACGAAGGCCTATGTGGGCGTGATGAGGATGCACGGCAACGTCGACCGCAGCAGGCTCGAGGCCGTGGTCCAGGAGTTCACCGGTGAGGTGTTCCAGACACCGCCGATGCGCTCAGCCGTCAAGCGCGAGCTGAGGAGCAGGCGCATCCACTCGCTCAGGGTGCTCGAGGTATCCGGAAGGGATGTGCTCTTCGAAGTGGTGTGCGATGCGGGAACCTACATCAGGACGCTGTGTGTGGACATCGGCGACGCGCTGGCGGTCGGGGCTCACCTACAGGATCTCAGGCGGACCCGCGCAGGGGTGCTGGGCGAGGACATGGCTGTGACACTTCACGACCTGAGGGACGCATACGAGGAGTACAGGGCTGGCAGGAGCGAGGAGCTGCGGAGTATGCTGCACCCTAAGGAGGTGCTCCTCGCACAGATACCGAAGGTCGAGGTGAAGGATTCGGCGGTAGACGCGGTCTGCCACGGCGCCAACCTTGCTGTCCCAGGGATCGTCGCAGTTGACGAATCCGTAGGAGCGGGCGACCTGGTGGCCATCATGACCCTCAGCGGAGAGGCGGTGGCACTTGGAAACGCGCTGATGTCCGCACAGGAGATGACGAGGCGGCACGAGGGCTTCGCGGTAGACGTGTCCAGGGTGCTCATGCCAGCAGGGACCTACGCGAAGGCGTGGCGCAGTCCCAAGAAGCCGGGAACCTAGCAGAAGTGGTCGAGCGTCCTCTGCCTCGACAACAGCGGCTGCGCGTCAATGCCAAGCTCGCTCCTCACGTGCATAGCGAACTCGCGCGCGAAGCCGTGCGTCGTGAACACCTTGCTCGGAGCGCATCTCCTGACGAACTCCATAAGCTCGTCGAAGCCGCAGTGGTCCGAGAGCGGGAACGCCTCGTCAGCGACGGAGGAACGAATGAACTCTCGGTCCAGGGCCCATCCCGAGAATGCCGCCACCTTCGCGCCGCGCTTTCTGAGGACCTGCACGCGGGCGAAGTCCCTGCCATAGCCAGATGTGACGTACACGACTGGCTGGCGGCGTGCCAGGTGAGGGTCGAGCTGGCGCACCGGTATGTCGTACCCGTGGCGGGCGAGCACGGCGTTGTTCTCAGCTATGGACGGGTGGAAGGCGATGGGCATGTCTCTGAGTGCGATAGCCAGCTCCTGCGACTTCCCGAGGGGATATGCTAGAAGTACGGCGCTCCCACCCCTGCCGACGATGTCGCCGAGCCAGTCCCTGACGGCGGACATCATCTCCTCGTAGTCGGGGAAGACGTAATGCGGCTTGCCGTAAGTCGCCTCGGTTATCAGCACGTCGCACTTCCGCGGCCTTGCGCCCTTCGTGTGCACCTTGTCACGTGTGCAGAAATCTCCCGTGTAGAGAACCCTCGTCTCCCCGCAGAGGAGGAACATCGTGGACCCCGGCACATGGCCGGCATCGATCATCGTCACCCGACGGTCGGATACGACGCGGGCATCCTTCTTGCATCTCAGCGACAGATAGTCCCTGGTTATCTCTGAGCACACGAGCTCATCGTGTCTGAACGACGAGGGGAGATGGTCCGAGTGCGCATGCGAGACCATGGACGTCTCGGACGGGAGCACGCGCTTAGGGTCGAACCTGTACTTGTGCCCCTCCACCTCCACCAGTATGCCGTTCCCGAGTTGCATCGTTGACTCACGTGCCCTATTCACGCAATCCTTGCTGGAAGACCGATACGTCAGAGGGCGCGCGGGCATTCACTACCTTATCCTCTCCAGCGAGAATGCTCCGATCATGAGCGCCTTGTTCGTGTGCCTGTACTCGACCCACGCCCTGGTCTGCACGTCGCACACGCCCTGGACGCTCAGCAGCGTCTTCTGCTTCTCCGTCTTGAACTGCACGGCGCCTGTCATGTGGTGCTGAATTGCCTCGAGCTGCTGCTCAGTGTGCATCCCCCTCTCCACGGCGTACACGGCGACGGCGTTCGCGTTCTTCACCCTCCCAGCCAGACCTTGGACGAACTGGAACGCCGCCTTCTCCTCCGCCTGCGTGACACTCATGGATAACGACATGTAAGCCAGCCTGAAGTACGGATGCTTCTGCTTGACGAAGTCTCTGATGCATGCATCGAGCGCTTTCGTTATCCCGTCGAGGTCGCCCGGGCCAGATACCTTCACTGACCAGGTCGGCTTGGTGCCCGGAACAGGCGCCGACTCGCCCGCGACAGTCGCGTCTATCCACCTCACCAGCCCGAGCTGGTCGAACTCCATGAAGGCCGGGAGTATCGGAGCCATGTCCTTCATTATCTCGGCAGGCGTGTGCGAAGTCGTCACGATCACCACGGGCACGCCCTTCTTCAGTCCCTCGGCGAGGAACAGCAGCATCGCGACCTCCTTGCCTATGAACGGCGGACCCACATAGAGCACGTTGGACCCGAACGGCATGCCTCCCATCAGCAGGTCGTCCAGACGCTCGATGCCTGTCTTGACCTTCTCCCCAGCATACTCCTGCTCGACGGCCTCCTCCATCTCCTCGAGGTCCTTGCTCAGCTGTGCTTTGAGGGCGAGCTCCTTCTTCTCCAGCTCCTTCTCGCGCTGGTACAGCCTCGCCTTCATCTCCTGCTCCTTCTCAATGAGCCTCCGCTCCCGCAGCGCGAGCACCTTCTCGCGCTCTTCCTCCTCGGGCGCGGCCTCGCGGGCGTACTCCAGCTCGTCCACCCTCTCGAGTATCTCCCGCTCCATCGCCTTGAGCTCGGCGTGTCTGAGGCTGAGCTCCGCTTCGGCCGCCTTGAGGCTCTTCTCCTTCTCGATGAGTTCGCGGAGCTTCGCGCTCATGCCTTCCTTCTCAGACTTCAACGCAGCCTCGAGCTCCTTGATCTTCTGCTCGCGCTTCTCCAGGGCGGCCATCTTCCGGCTGAGCTCCTCCTCACGCTGCGTCAGGGCAGAGAGCTTCGTCCTCGTGGTCTCGGACAGGTCCTGGAACTGCCTCTCCCTGTCGCTGACGGTAGCCCGCGCCCGCTCCATCTCGTCGAGCTTCTCCTTGAGTATCATCAGGTCGCTCCTGAGGCTCGCCTCCTTCTCCGCCAGCATCTTCTCCTTCTCGAGCAGCTTGCTCTCGCGGTCGACGAGCTCGTTCAGCTGCTGATCAGCCCTCGCAGACAGACGCTCGGCCCGCTCGGCCTTGCGCTGCAAGTCATCCTCGAGGGTCTTCACCATCACCTCCCTCTCGGTGAGCGCCTTCTGCCTCTCCAGGAGCTGTTGTTCCAGCTTCTTCACGGCGAGCTTCTCGGCCTCCACCTTGCCCAGCTGCTCCTTGACGGCCATGACCTCGAGGCTCTTGATATCGAGCGAGTCCTCCTTGGCCGCGAGCTGCTTCTCCCTCTCGGCGAGGGCCTTCTCGAGGTCGTCCAGCCTCTTCATCTCCGCCCTCGCCGCCATCTCCTCTGCCTTGACCTCGGCGAGCCTGGAACTCAGGTCCCTCTCCCTCGACTGGAGCTCCAGCTGCAGCCTCGCGACCTCTCGCTCCCGGGCCGAGAGCGCGGCCTCCCTGGCCTCCACGCTCTTGACGAGCTTCTCCATCTCCCTCTGCTTCGACTCCGCCTCCGCGGTCCTCAGCTGAAGGGCCTCGCGCGCCCTCTCGAGCTTGGCCTCCTGGGCGGCGAGCGCCTGTTTCGCGTCCCGGGCCGCCTGGAGCATCTGCTCGGCCTCGGAGCGCATGGCTTCGACCTGGGACCTCTGTTCCTCAACGGAGGCCATCTCGTCCATCAGCTTCCTCTCGTAAGCCTCGACGTCCGACTCCCGTCCCCTCAACGCCTCCTCCCGGTACGCGAGGGCCTCCTTCTTCTTCTCGATCTCTATGAGTTCCTCCCTGAGCTTGCTGTCGCTGGCTTTCAGCACCTCCCTCTGCTGGACGGATGTCGAGCTGGCTATTATGTGGAGCATGGAGCCGCTCAGCTGTATCGACACCGCGCTGCCCAGATATGCCATCGGGAGTATGCTAGCGAGTATCGCCTCGGCGGGATGGTACACCAATGGAAACGAAAGGAGCGCTATGGGGAAGAGCGCTGCCACTATGCTGATCGTCTTCCGCCTGCTCGTGCCCTCCCAAGTCATGGCGAGTGATATCTCGGTCAGGCTTATCCCGAGGAACGAGGCTGGATAGAGCCAATCGGAGGAATCCAACAGCAGTCTGTTCGCATCCCTCAGGAATACGATGGCGATGAGCATGGCCGGCACTATGACGGCCGCGAGGCTCACCACGAAGTGGGGTTCGTCCCTGTCAGCTACGTACGGCTCCCACTTGACCCAGAGAGCCGCTACAGCGACGATCAGGCCCGCCACCAGAGGTATGGTCCACTTGAGTTCGACAACCATCTCAGGGGCTTCTGCGAACACCTCCCAGTTCTGGAGGCCGTAGACGATGATCGCCGTGAGCGCGAGCGCCAGACCAGATGCTATGCCTATGATGTGCCCTAGCCTACCCATCCTCAGCTGCAGTATCGCCGCCCTGCGCGAGCGCCTCACCTCGGCCGATTCGACCTTGGGGCCGGGGCTCCGGGGCGGTGGACGGTCGCGTGCGGCCGTGCTCGACCGCTTCGATGAGCTTCTCGGGGCCATGTCCCTCAATCCCTTCCAGACAAGGCTGAACGGCCCTCTGGACCGTCGAAGAAAGAGCACTCTAAGGATACTTAAACATTGAGTCCCCGTTCCCAGCCGGAGTCATGATATCAGGGCCCTCGGACAGCCGTGCGGTGTCCTGCTGGATTTTATCTCTCGCACTATTTTCACCCGACCCTCCCGGGCACCGATTTAACTCCTGTACGGGAGATAATCGAGCGCCGGTGACGAGATTGCACGCCCAACACGCCGAGATCGCGCAGCCGCCTGCTGTGGAGGTGATAGAGGAGGAGGGGGCGCTCTTACGGGAGAGGGTGCTGACGACCTCTATACCCCAGCTCGACTCGCTCATCGGTGGCTTCCGCGCGTCCGAGGTCTCGCTGCTCGACAGCGACGACGCATATCTCTCCAGCCTGCTGCACCTGCTCTGCGTGAGGGCGGTCGAGCTGTTCGACGAGGAGGTCGTGTGGGTCGACGGGGGGAACGAGGTCAACCCGTACGCGATGTCCTCTTTGTGCAGGCGCCTGGGCCTCGACAGGAAGGATGTGCTCTCGCGCGTCAACGTCTCGAGGGCGTTCACCGCTTACCAGCTGGTCACGCTCATAGAGGACAAGCTGGATGAGCAGGTGCGCAAGAGCTCTCCCTCGACGGTCATAGTCTCCTCCATATCGCTCATGTTCATGGACAGGGACATGAGGTGGATGGAGTCGCACCAGCTTCTCAGGAGGTGCCTTGAGAGGATATCGTCGATAGCGAAGCAGCGCGAGACCATCACCATCGTGACGAACGGCTCCTACCTGCACTCGCGTCCCAGCCCAGGGCTCACGGCCCTGCTCTACGACCATGCCGACCGCGCGGTCCAGATGCGCTCGCGCAGGAAGGGGCTGGCCGTCCGGCTCCCCACGCGCGACCGCGAGGTGCTCTTCTCGCCTGTGCCGTGGAACCAGGCCACGCTCGAGGAGTTCGGGAGGGATGTCCTTGGGTAGGACCGTGCCGACGTACCGCATGGCGCTCGAATCGATGGCTCAGCAGTGGAACGACTTCAGGAGGGCGCTCCGGAAGGACGACCGCGACGCCTTCGACTCGCTCATCAACCGGGCCCGGATGCACGCCTCCGCATCGACCTTCGCCATCAGCCTCGACCCGGTGGAGTCGGCGCTGCTCTCGATGTTGCTTGAGCACGAGAAGATGCTGGCGGAGATCATGGCGGAGCTGTCGCGAGGCAAGCAAGGAGGAGCGGATGGGGTGCTCGGGAGAAGTGAAGAGGAAGGATGAGGGGTTGGCTAATCGACATCTACCCAGAACATCGGACGAACTCGATGGTCTACTGGATCCGCACACAGAGGGGAGTCCACAGGGTCGTCGACAGGACTTTCCGGCCGACCATATTCGTGCGGGGTGAGCCCGACAGGCTCGACGAGCTGGAGCGCGCTCTGCCGATACTGGGCGCGGTCTCCTCCAGCAGGCGGGTGAGGAAGCGCACTTGGCTGGACGAGGAGGAGCGCGAACTGCTCGAGGTCACGATCCGCGACTACTCCAAGGTCGAGGAGGTCGCGCACACCATAGACAACCGCGGGAGGTACAGGGATTATCAGCTCTACAACGTCGACCTCAGGTTCAGCCAGCGGTACTTCGTGGAGAAGGGCATCTTCCCCATGGGACTGCTGGAGCTCCGGCCCGAGCCCCGCATGCTGGACGACCCTTACGAGATGGACTACGAGCTCCCGCCGCTGACCTCCGCGGAGCTGGCCGTGAGGACGGAAGCGAAGCGCGGCATACCAACGTTCGAAGACAGGCTAGTCTCCGCCCGGGTGGGCGCTCATGAGTTGGACGGGGACGAGGAGAGCGTTCTCAGAGGCATAGAGGAGCTGCTCGAAGAGGAGGATCCGGACATCGTCTACACGGACGGAGGCGATGCGTTCTCAATACCTTACATCTACCACAGGGCCGGGCGGCTGGGTATGTCGTGCTTGAGGCTGGGGAGGGACATCGGCGACACGCGGACCGACAGGAGGGGGAGGTCCTATTTCACATACGGGCAGATAAAGTACAAGCCGCCTTCGTACAAGCTGCTCGGGAGGATACACATAGACCGCACCAGCTCTTTCATGTACGCCGAGAGCGGACTCGAGGGGCTCATCGACCTTTCCCGCATATCCGAGGTGCCCCTGCAGGAGCTGTCCAGGCTGTCGCCCGGGAGCGCCATCAGCGCGATGGAGGTCAACCAAGCGCTGAGGGACGGCTGCGTGATCATGTGGAAGAAGAACCTCCCCGAGGAGTTCAAGACGGCCGAGGAGCTCGTCTTCGCGGACCGGGGCGGGTTCATCTACGAGCCGAGGGTCGGCATACATGACAGGGTGCTCGAGGTGGACTTCACATCACTCTACCCGAACATAATGGTCAGGTTCAACATCTCGCCAGAAACCCTCCAGTGCTCGTGCTGTCCGGACCCGCGGAGGCGCGTACCCGTGCTCGGGTACGGCATATGCGACAGGCGCCTCGGTCTCATACCCAGAGTGCTCAAGCCCGTAGTCGAGAGGAGGATGAGGCTGAAGCGACTCGCCAGAGAGGGGTCCGAGCGCGCGGAACTCTACAAGCGTCGCGCGAACATACTCAAGTGGCTCCTGGTAACATGCCTTGACGGGGCGACAGAGGTGCCCTTCGCACTCGACGGCAGGTTCGATGCCCGCCCTGTGGAGGACATCGTCGAGCAGGTCTCAGGAACGCACACGGGGGAGTTGGCCATCGACGGAGACCTCAGGCTGTTCGGCGTGGATGAACGCCTCCGCCCAGCAGTCAAGACAGCTGCGCGGGCGTTCAGGTTCCCTGCGCCGCAGACCATGGTCGAGCTCGTCACGACACGGGGGAGGACGGTCCTGACGGCGGACCATCCCTGCTACATCTTCGGCACGCGAGGGCTAGAACTCAGAAGGGCGGAGCATCTGGCTCAGGGCGACCGCCTGCCTGTACTGCTCCCGCTGTACAGTGGCCGCGCTAAGGGTGAGTGCACCCTCGGGAGCTGCGCTGTCAAATCCGTCAGGCGCGTAAGGCCCTCGAGCGACTACGTGTACTGCTTCGCCGTTTCCGAGCCGCTCCACGGGTTCGCGCTCGCAGATGGCGTTCTCACTCACAACTGCTTCGGCTACATGGGCTACAGGAACGCCAGGTTCGGCAGGATAGAGTGCCACGAGGCCATCAACGCGTACGGTCGGGAGATCCTCCTGCAAGCATCCGAGATGGCTGAGGCCCACGGGTTCGAGATCCTGCACGGGATAGTCGACTCGCTGTGGCTCAAGGGGGACGGCGACCCCGAGCGGTTCTGCGAGCACGTCTCGGGGCACATCGGCATACCTCTCGAGCCGGAGGGGATGTACAAGTGGATCGTGTTCCTGCCGGACAGGACCCGTGGCGTGGGTGCCCTGAACAGGTACTACGGCGTCTTCGAGGACGGCGCGCTGAAGGTTAGGGGTATAGAGCTCAGGAGACACGACACGCCGCGCATAGTCAGGGAGATGCAGGGAGAGATGCTCTCGGTGCTGTCGAAGGCAGACGACTCCCAGCAGTTCCTCGCGCTGTTGCCCTCCGCCATCGAGGCCGCGCGAGGCTACGTGGACGCCGTGCGATCCGGCAACGTCCCGCTCGAGAAGCTGCTCATATCCAGGAAGACCTCGCAGACTCTCGGGGAGTACAAGCAGCTAAACGACAGCGTCGCGGCGCTCAGACAGCTCGATGAAAGGGGCTTCGAGGTCAACGCCGGGGAGCCCGTGAGATACATAGTGGTCGACAGAAGGAACAGGGACCACAGAAAGAGGGTCAAAGTCGACTCCTTCATCCGCGGCGACGAGGCGTACGACGCCGAGTTCTACGTCGACCTCCTGCTGAGGGCGGTCGAGGGGCTGCTACTCCCGTTCGGACTGAGCCGGGAGCGGCTGTCGGGCATACTCGTGGGCTCGGAAAACCCCGCCGAACGAACATTTCGCAGTTTGTGCTACGAACCGTACTGACTCATCGAAAAGTTCTTATACGAAGTTGTCAAAACGGGTGGCAGTCGTCTTGGGGGGAGAGTCCGACGCACAGCTCGAGAACTTTGGTCTCCGTGCTCGCGGTTTCAGCGGTGCTCGCACTTGTCATCCCTGCAACCTACTCGGCGAAGGCACCGAAACCAAACCACGCAGACGAGGACGACATTTGCCACGAGGATGGGCTGGTGAGCGTCACGGGCGAGGTCTCCGAGTTCCTGTACGACGGTTTGAAGAGCTGTGACAACGACACGGGCAAGGGGCGCGTGTCGGCATTCGTGATCGACAACGAGACCGTGGTCGTGTTCGGCCCGTGGTGGTACTGGATGGCTCAGAACTTCTCCATGACCGACTTCATCAGCGTGGGCGACGAGGTGAACGTGACGGGGGAGTTCGAGGAGGAGGACGGGACCTCGGTGCTCATGGCATGGCATATCGAGAACCTCACGACAGACGAGGAGCTCACGATTAAGGAGGAAGGACGACCGCCTTGGGCAGGTGGCCCTAAGGGGCTCGGTATTGATCCCTGGCCGCCCTCTAACATGGGCCGGTGACAGGGGAGGAGCCCCCAAACCTGGGTACTGCAAATCGGGGGGAGAAAGGCGGTCCCCTTCCTCTTCTAGCATACGAACGCGCAGCGACGCTGCACACATTATAATCCAGCAGCGGGATACATACCTCCGGGACAGGTGATCGTCGTGGAAGATGAGGTGGCGATAGCCATCAGGCTGGTCGTCGCGGCGTGCGCGCTGGTCCCGTTCTTGGCGTTCCTGCTCTCGTACCTGCGCACGCGCGTCGTGAGGTTCCTGCTGGCGGCCCTCGGGTTCGGTGTGTTCGTGGTGAAGGAGATACTCCTGGCTGCCGGGACATTCACGCTCGTGATCAAAGAGAACAACCCGCATGCGCCGTCCGTGACTCACGGGCAGCTGCAGCTGCTCGAGGGGGCTATCGACCTGGCGATAATACTGCTGTTCGTTGCGGCGCTCCTGTGGAGGCAGGGTGCATCTGTTGATGGACAGGCCGGAACTGGAGACAAGAAAGATAGTGTATGACTTCGTGGTACAGGCTCCGGGCACGCACCTCCGGGAGATCGAGCGGCTGACGAACCTTCCCCTGGGGGTGGTGAGATATCATCTGGACCGCCTGCAGAGAGAGGGACTCATCTTCTCAGAGGAGGACAGGTACTACAAGCGTTTCTTCCCGAAGGACAGGATACCGAACGTGCCGACGGACACCTTCGTGGCGCTGAGGCAGGAGGCCCTCAGGCGGATAGTGCTGCATCTGCTCAACAATCCCGGCTCGACTCACGCGCAGCTCATGGACGCGCTCGGGTACCCGCCCTCTACGCTGTCAACCTATCTGTCCCTGCTGCTGAAGAAGGGCGTCGTGCGCAGGGAGAGGAGCGGCAAGGAGAACCTGTACTTCATCATCGATGAGGAGGCCGTCGTGAAGGTCCTCATGGTCTACAGACCCACCTTCCTTGACAAGCTCGTCGACCACGCGATATCGCTGTACATGGACAGGAGATGAGCTGCGGGCCACTCATGCGAAGAAGTCCAATGCTATCGGGAGCAGCAACGAGCCCATCAGCAGTATCCTCCTCTGGCCAGCGATGGGCGTGAGCAGGCCAAGGGCGGTCGCCGCGGACATCAGCAGCAGCCCCCGCGTGCCCGTCAGCGCAACCACCAGAAGGGAGACGAACGCCATCGACGCCAGTGACGCGCCCCTGCTCCTGATCACGCTCTGGACCTTGGCCAGCCTCCTGTCGAGGATTGCCAGGAGCCGGCTGCCAGCGAGTCCGCCGACGAGGGCTGCGACGACGAGCGCCAGCATTGGCTCGGCACATTCGGCGAGTGTGCCAGCACCGCCCGCGCTCGCGAGGAACCGCCCGACGGCATCCATGGAGCCGCTCCTCGTCCTCCCGAGCAGAAAGAACGCGCCGAGCGCGAAGACAGACCCCATGGCGGAGATGGCTGAGTAGGCCCAAACGAACCTGACAGCTCCTTCGACAGATGCTCCCTCCGGCATCGCTCTGCTGAGGGGTGCGGATGCCGCCGCAGACGAGCCTGGCGTCATGCCCGGAAGCCAGCCGACCATGACGCCGCCGAGGACGCAGGCGGATACTTCCCTCGCGGTGGGCCTCGGCACGGCCATGTCCGCTTTGACTGACTGCTTCATCTCAGTAGTGCGGGCGCCGATGCTGAGGATGAGCCCAGGGAGGCCGAAGAGCCCTGCGAACAGAGGCAACAGCAGCGCTGACTGCCGAACGGGCTCGTTGGCGACCCAGGGGAAGTCCGGCAGGCTACAGGAGCAGTAATCGGTGTCGAACAATGCCAACCCGAGCAGGCCGGCCGAGAGGAACACCGCGCCCGAGGCCAAGAGCGACCCCGCGTATCTGCGCGGACGCGACATCCCCTCCCTGATAGGGACGGCGTTCCCGCAGATGAGCAGGGCGGAGAAGCCCACGATTATGAACCCCATTAGACTGTCTATCCGCGAGTACAACTCGACCGGATGCCCCATCACCAGACAGGCTGGGAACAGGATCATGGCTCCGAGGAGTATCCCGCACATTGTGCCCTCGGATGCGCTCTTCACCGACAGCGAGCCCAAGCCTGCACGTGCGAGACCGTGGGCGGGGAGGACCGAGACCACGTCGCCGTCAGGTATGCCAACATAGGTCGAGGTGACAGCCTCGGCGAAGAGGTGGCCGACTAGAGCCCCGACGATGAACGCTGACACCAGCAGTCCCCTGGCATCGCCGCCGGCAGAGCCGGAAATGGCCGAGCAGAGCCCGAGAACGAATGCCGGGTAAGCGACGAGCGCTGCCGCGACGTTGTTCATGTGAAGCCCCGGCACGAGGCCCGAACAGAACCCTAGCAGAGTTCCTGCGAACGACACGAGCGGGATAGCGAACACCGTAGCGGCGTCTAGCACGGCCTTGATCAGGGATGGGCGCGAGATTCGAGCTTGGGCCTACAATCAGCCTTCGGCCACAGCGCGAAACTCCTGCCTATAATGAATCAAGGTGCTCAAGATGCCCTTCGCGATGACAACCTTATTGGTTCAATCGAGGCGACTCAGAGAACGACTACCTTTCCGTCCACCACGTCTATCTTGATCAGGGTCTTTATGCGCTGCCCGATCTTCCTCTCGATCTCGGGCTTCTTGTCGGTCTTCTCGATCACCACGAGGATGTCGGAGATCTTCACCTGCATCTTCTTCAGCGTCTCGACCAGGGCCCACAGTGTGCCGCCCGTGCTGACGACATCATCGACTATCACGACCTTGTCGCCTGCGTTGACGCCGTTGATGAACAGCGTCGACTTCGAGTAACCTGTGGCCTTCGTCAAGCTCACCTCTCCTGGCAGGCCGTACATCCGTTTTCTGACAATGTTGAAGGGCTTGCCAGTCTTTAGCGAGAGGGCGGTCGCCAGGGGTATGCCGAGCGCCTCGACCGTCATGAGGTAGTCGCAGTCGAAGTTGCCTATCTGCGCGAAAGCATCGGTAATCTCGGCGAGCAGCTTCGGACTGACTCTGGGGATGCCGTCGGTTATGGGGTGCACGACATAGTCGTAGTCGCCGCGTTTGACCACGGGCGCAGTGGCCATGGAAGCCTTCAGTTCCTCTAGGGCCATGGGTGGAGCTATCGCCGACGGCCTAATAAACCTTGTTTCTCGGCCCGATGCTCACGGACCTGGCTCCACCACGTCGACGAACTTGAAGGCCGAGACGTCGAACAATCCCCGGTCGCCGATCTTCAGCTCGGGTATGACCAACAGGCTCAGGAAGGACATGGTCATGAACGGGCTGTCCAGGGGGCAGCCCATCGTTCTCACCTGTTCGTGAAGCTGGTCAAGGACGCGCTTGACGTCGCGCGCTGGCTTGGTACACATGAGGCCTGCCACGCGTAGGTTCAGCATCGAGCATCTGCCGTCCGCGCAAACGCAGTACCCTCCGCCCTCTGAGACGACCGTGTTGACAGCGACCGCCATCGATTCCGGGTCGACGCCCACGACCAGGATGTTGTGGGAGTCGTGAGCCACGGACGAGGCGATGGCGCCCGACTTCAGGCCGAAGCCCTTCACGAAACCGTTGCTGACAGGGGCATCCCTGTACCTGTTCACCACTGCTACCCTGAGTATGTCGTTGTCGACGCTCGGCCGGACCTTTCCATCCTCGACCCTCAGCCTGGCGACGAGGCTCTTGGTCACGATCTCGTCCCTGACAACACCTATGACCTTCACTGTGACCGAATCGCCGGGCGCGGACATCTCGAAGTCCGACGGGACCTTCCTCTGGAGGACGAACTGGTTGACCATCTCCTTTGGTTTCGTCTCGAACTTCGGAGCGCCTCCGGCGGCCACGACCTGGCCCCCTATGTAGACCTCCTCGACTCTGAAGTCCCTCAGGTCCGAGACCCTCACGATGTCGGCGCGCTTGCCAGGCTCTATCGCCCCCAGGGGCAGGTTGTAGTGCAGTGCCGGGTTGAGGGTCGCTGCGCGGAGCGCGTGGATAGGGTCGATCCCGAGTGCTACGGCTTCGGCGAGAGAGCGGTCCAGGTGCCCCTTGAGGAGGTCGGACACGTTCTTGTCGTCCGAGACCAGCATGAACTCGTGCGACCTCGCGAAGGATGCCAATGCCTCCAGGTTCCTCGAGGCGCTGCCCTGGCGGACCATGACCTTCATCCCCAGCGAGTGCTTCTCACTTGCCTCGGAGGATGAAGTGCACTCATGGTCGGTGCTTATGCCCAGCCTCACATACTCTTGGAGAGCGGCGCCTGTGAGCCCAGGGCAATGGCCGTCGATCGGCTTGTGCGCCCTGCTGGCCGCCTCGATCTTCGCAACGACATCAGGGTCGTGCGCGACCGCGCCGGGATAGTTCATGACCTCGCCGAGGGCCACGAACTCCTCTCTTGCCAGCAGCTGCTCTATCTCCGCGGGTCCGATGGACGCGCCCGAGGTCTCGAAGGGCGTGGCAGGCACGCACGACGGTGCCGTGAAGTACACCCTGAGCGGGACGGTCTTTGAATCCCTCACCATGTACTCGATGCCCTGGAGCCCGAGCACGTTGGCTATCTCGTGCGGGTCGGTGATCACCGCGGTCGTGCCGTGCGGGACGACGGCCTCCGCGAACCTGGAGGGACACAGGAGGGACGACTCGATGTGTATGTGGGCGTCTATCAGACCCGGGATCAGGTACCCCGCGTACTCGCCCCCGACCTCCTCGACGGAGACTATGTCGCCGTTCTCGTGTGTTATTCGGCCCGGGTACACGCGCTTGCGCCTGACGTCAACGATGTTCCCCTCTATCAATCCCTCAACTCGGCGGTCGTATCACACTCTGGCCAATAAACTGTTTTCGTTCTTTGCGTCGAGGCACTGTCAGGGAACGGCAAAATGTCTAATAAGCCCCGGCCCAATCGCGTGCCGAGGATTGTGACAATGGCTGAGGTCAGCGGAACGAAGGAGATCGCGCCGAACGTGTTCTGGGTCGGCGTAAAGCACCACAACAGGAGATTGTTCGACGGGCTGATACCGCTCCCGCACGGGACGAGCTATAACGCATACCTGATCAGGGGCAAGGAGAAGACAGCGCTGATCGACACAGTTAACCCGGGTTTCGAGCAGGAGCTCCTGGACAAGATATCAGCGCACATGGACCCCGCGAAGATCGACTATGTCGTGATGAACCACGCCGAGCCCGACCACGCGCACGCACTGGTGGACGTGCTGAAGGTCGCAGAGAACGCCAAGCTCGTGACAGGTGCCAAGGGCAAGGAGGCTGCGATGATGTACTTCGATGTCGACCCTTCGAGGATAACGGTGGTCGACGAGAGCACGAAGATTGACCTCGGCGGCAAGACGTTGTCCTTTGTAGACGCGCCCTGGCTCCACTGGCCAGAGACGATATTCACATACCTTGAGGAGGACAGGATACTCTTCCCGTGTGACTTCTTCGGCTCCCACCTCGCGGTCGGCGAGTTCTTCGCTGGCGAGTACGGAGCCGAGAGGGCGCTCGACATGGCGAAGCTCTACTTCGCAGAGATAATGATGCCCTTCAGAAAGCCGGGATTGAACGCCCTCGAGAAGGTCAGGAAGCTTGCGCCCAGGATGATAGCGCCGTCGCACGGCGTGATCTGGGAGAACCCGAAGATCATAATGGACGCCTACGCGGACTGGGACGGCGAGAAGATGGCCAGGAAGGTCATGATCGTGTACGTCTCGATGTGGGGCAGCTCCGAGAAGATGGCCTTCACCATGAGGGACGCGCTCGTCGACATGGGCGTGAACGTGCAGATATTCGATCTGGCGAACACAGAGATAGGGCATGTGGCGAAGGAGTTGGTCGATACGCCCGCAGTGGTGGTCGCGGCACCCACGGTCCTCGGCGGCGTCCACCCCGTCGCGGCCTATGCAGTCATGCTTGTGAAGCAGCTGAGGGCTCCCACGAGGTACGCTGCAGTCCTCACATCGCACGGCTGGTCCGGAGGGGCGGTCAAGCACATCCAGGAGCTGCTGTCGGGGCACAAGCTGGAGGTTCTCGGCGTCGTGGACGTGAAGGGGCCTCCGAAGGCGGCCGATCTGGAGAAGGTCGTGCAGCTCGCTGGCACGATAGCCGATAAGCTCTCGTGACCGTAGCGCGTCTCATGGATCTCTGCATCTGATAGCCCGAAAGGGTCATAAGCTGGCCCTTCGCTCCGATGATGGATGGTCTATCCGAGAGAAGTGCTCAACAGGCTCAGATGGACTGAGGGAGAGTCGCTCGCTGATGCGGTCATTTGGTACGTCCACAGAGGCGCGCCGGGAAACGTGAGGAAGATCCGAGGCAGCGCGATAACCAACCTCGGACGCGGCTTCTTCGATACGGATGAGGCGACGATACCGTATCACAGGATAGTCAGAATAGACTACAGGGGGAGGACGCTCTTCTTGAAGGGCCCTCGCGCGAGCGAGCTCCAGTAACGTGCTGGCGTGTGCACTCTCGCTTTCGATTGAAAACCTATATCTAAGACATCGGCATCGGCCGAGCACGTGGAGCTCCTCTGGCTGCCCTTTTCGGTCGCGACCATAGTCATCGTCGGGTTCGGCCAGGTCTTCGCAAAGGAGACCAGGACGGCGACGGCGTCATCCAACCTTCTCCTGCTCCTGGGAGCGCACATGTTCGCCCTGATGATGCCTTACTGGCTCCTGATGGGCGATGCGACCGGTCATGATGCGTCCGTGTGGCTTCAGGCCGCAGCCGCAGCCCTTCTGTCCGCGGCCGCGTACATCTCCTACTACGAGGCGCTCAAGCACGGCAAGATAAGCATCGTCGGCACGATCGCCGGTGCGTACGCCCCCTGGACTGTCGTGCTGGCCCTGCTGTTCCTTGGCGAATCGCTGAGCTTGGGGGAGGCGGCGGGCATCTCGCTCGTCGTGGCCGGCATGCTGGTGTTCACATACTCCGCGGACGACAACGGTGACAGGAGGACCGAGCTGCGCGGGATAGCCTTGGCGCTCGTATCGTTCTTCCTCTGGGGCACGTCGGCGGTGGTGGCCAAGGGCGCCATCAGCGAGATAGGCAACACGAACTTCGTTGGGGTGTTCGGAATCGTCGTGCCGTCCACCTGGCTACTCTATTGGCTCGCGACTGCCAAGGGCAGGTTCGAGATCCCGAAGACGAATCTGCGGGTGCTAGAGCTCTCCATGTTCTGCCTCGCAGCGGGTGCGGTGACCATCTACATGGCCTTTGAGAACGGCCCTGTATCCATAGTCTCCCCGGTCTCCAACACCTACCCGATAGTCACCATCGCCGTGGCCAAGGTGAGGCTGAAGGAGAGGCTGAGCGGGAGGCAGATGGTCGCGCTCGCGATGCTGCTCGCCTCGATACCCCTTTTCTCGCTCTAGACGTTCTTGTACTTCCCGTCCGAGAAGACTATCCTGTCCAGGACCTTCATCTCCGGGGGCGTCCTGGCGGGCTGGAGGACCGCCACGATCTCGACATGGTCTCTCAGCGGGCTCTTGGCCACCTTGTTCCCCAGCGTCTCCTGGACCTGGTATATCCCGGCCGAGTTGGACATGTTGACGAGTATCTCGATCAGCTTCGTCTTCCCCCTGTGGATGTCCACAGATTCGATCGACAGGGCAGATATGGAGTGGATGTCGTGCTTGCCGAGGTCGAACGCCAGCCTGCCTCTGCCCTTGGTGATGTCGCAGCCGTCCGCTATCACGATTATCGCACTCTCGACCGTGAGTGCGTTCTCGCCGTCATCGTGGGCGTAGAGCGCATGGAGGATCTGCTGTATCACGGCTGTCCGCTTCTTCGCGTCTGGATAGAGCTCGGGCAAGAGGCGTTCTAGGATGGACTTAGCATAGACCACGCTGAAGATCTCGTGCTCGGACCTGTGGACCGCGTTGCCGATGTCGTGCAGGAAGCATCCGGCCAGAACTATCAAGTGGGCGTCGTCCTCGGACATGCCGAGCCCGTTCATCGAGTCGAGCTTGACCTCGGAACTGCCCAGAATGATCTTCAGCAGCTTCAGCCCGTTGGCGGCCACTATTCGTGCATGTATCGGGCCGTGGTCGTTGTATCCCAGCTTTCGGACGGCGATGTAGTTCGCCAGGTTCAGCAGCGTGTTGGTCTCCTCGTCGCTAGACAGCAGCTGGAACAGCCTGGAGGCCTTCGGATGATCCCTCAGGGCTTCGTTCACCGTGCGGACGGACTCCTCCTCGAGTGCCGTGTAGGAAGACGGCATCTTCAACCCGTATAGGAGACCGTTCTCGAGCATCTCCTCTGACATGTCTTACCTCCTGTCCCGTAGACAGGGTGCGAAATGCCTCTCGCCTTATTGATTCTGTGCCCACGCCACCCCCGCCCTGCGACAGAACGGCACTGTACTTCAAGCAAGCTTTTGTACGCGCAATCCCCTCCGATCGAAAACAGATGTCGTACACGGACGAGCTCATAAGCGCCATCGGCAGAGAAAAGGTGCTCCTGGACCCGTCGGAGAGATTCGTCTACGGCGCCGACTGGAGCCCGAGAACGCCGGAGGAATTCGTGCCCCCCGACGTCGTCGTCCTCCCCAGGACGACCAGGGACGTCCAGAGAATCGTGAAGATCGCATACAAACACGAGGTGCCCGTCGTCGCGGGCGGCGGCCTGACCGGCATGCTCGGCGGAGCCGTCGCGATCCACGGCGGCATATACGTCGACATGACCACGATGAACTCGGTGATAGAGGTCGATGCGAGGAACCAGACGGTGCGTGTCCAGGCGGGCGCCACTCTCCAGGAGGTCAACGACGCGGTCCAGCCGTATGACCTTTGGCTTCCTCACCAGCCCGAATCCAAGTGGGTCAGCACAGTGGGCGCTGCGATCGCTTGTGACAACGACTCGACCTTCGGCGTCAGGTACGGCAAGATCCTCAACTGCCTGCTGAGCGCCGAGATGGTCACGGGGACGGGCGAGGTCCTCGAGCTGGGCCACAGGAAGGCGCACTTCACCTCTTCGGGATACAAGCTCAAGGATCTGCTGGCAGGCAGCGAGGGCACTCTGGGAATAATCACGGAGGCGACGCTCAAGCTCGAGCCGATGCCTGCGTGCAGGAGAGTGGACATGCTGGTCTTCCCGCGGATGGGCGCGGCAGTCGATTACCTGAACCGGCTGCTAAAGGCTGGCCTGTGCATAGAGGCCGCGCACATCAACTGCAAGCGCAGGCTCAGGTTCTACACCCACAGCTACAGGCTCAAGTTCGGGAAGGACCCGGACATACCAAAGTGGGCCGAGGCGCTCCTAGCGATCGCGTTCGCGGGGGACCCCGAGGTGGTGGAGGCGCAGCGGGGGCACGCGCTCAAGATCGCAAGAGAGTTCGAGGCGCAGATCGTGGAGGAGAGGGAGATAGTGGACGCCTGGTGGGCGTCCAAGTACACCCTTGACTTCGAGCCTTTCAAGCAGAAGTGGCCGGACTCGCAGAGGCAGAAGAAGTTCGGGGCGGCTGACCCAGGCGTGCCTGTCGGAAGGCTCGAGGAGTTCTACCACAAGTTCGTCGAGGTGGCCGAGAGGAAGGGGCTCGAGATCATCGGCATGAACGCGTACCTGGAGCACCCCAACAGCATCGGGTTCTCCCTGTCGTGCGCAGTGTACGTTGACTACCGGAACCATGACGAGGTCCGCAGGTTCAGGGAGTTCCATGACGAGCTGAGCATGTTAGCGGTCGCGTTCGAGGGCACCATGAGCACGTTCATGAGCGACACCCACCAGAAGGCGCCGTACATGGATGTAGAGCACGGAGCTTCCCTGAGGTACATGAAAGAGGTCAAGAGGCTGTTCGATCCCAAGGGCATCCTCAACCCGGGCAAGAAGTTCCCAAGGGAGGAGCTCAGATGACCAGCCTCGAGGAGTTCAGGGACGAACTCGAGACGTGCTTCGGCACGTCATGTGGCTTCTGCGAGCGCGGCTGCCCGGTGTACCAGGTTCTCAAGGTGAAGACGCTCTGCATGAGGGGCAGGAACAGGACCATGCTGGGTCTCATCCAGGGGAGGTTCGACATCACCCCCGCCGTGATCGAGGCGGCGTTCGAGTGCACCCTGTGCGGGAACTGCGACAGGTGGTGTGCGCTGAAGAACACGGAGCACACAAGGGCGTTCAGGGAGTTCCTGCTCAAGCGCGGCGTCGAGCCGATGAAGGAGCACTCGTCTATCCTGCTGAGCATCAGGAACTACGGCAACCCATGGTTCCAGCCCAGGAGCGCGAGGAACAGATGGGCGAGACAGCTCGACATACCAAAGGCCGCTCCAGGGAAGCAGGATGTGCTGTTCTTCGCAGGGTGCACCTCGGCAGTGACGAAACAGTTGAACAGGAGCCTCGTCGCGAGCGCGAAGCTGCTGCAGAGGGCGGGTGTGAACTTCGCCACGATGAACCAGGACGAACCGTGCTGTGGCTCGACGCTACTGCGGGTAGGCCAGACGGAGGCCTACAAGGAACTCGCTGCGGAGAACCTGAGGAAGTTCGACTTGCTAGGGATAAGGAGGATAGTCACGGCGTGTCCGGGGTGCTACACCACACTGAGGAAATCGCTGGAGGAGGCGGGGTCGAAGATATCGGTTGCACACATATCCACCGAGATCGCGCGCCTGATAGAGGACGGGAGACTGCGCGTGCGGAGGTCAGGCGAGAAGGTGACATACCATGACCCTTGCCACCTTGGCAGGCTCGGCGGCATATTCGACGAGCCCAGGGTCATAGTCAAGGCAGTCGCCGAGCTCGTGGAGATGCCCAACAACAGGTACGAGTCGAGATGCTGCGGCGCCGGTGCTGGCCTCCAGAGCGCCTTCCCGAAGCTCTCGAGGGAGCTGGCGGCCAGAAGGGTTGCCGAAGCGAAGGCCACCGGGGCCGCGGCGATCGTCACCGCATGTCCGTTCTGCGAAACCCAGCTCAGGACGGTGCCGGGCATCAGGGTCATCGATCTGATGGAGCTGCTCCTCGACTCGCTCGAGAACGATGCCGGAGACGGAGAGGTGCAGGCCTAGGAGCTGGTGGGCTACTTCCGGGGGGCCTCCCGCTGTTTCGCCGCGTCCCTCGCGAGCACCCATATCGACATGAATATGACAGCGACGCCGAGAGAGAGGCCGCTGGCCCACAGCACCTTCGTCGTGTTCGCGGCATCCGATATCGCGATGTACAGATACAGGAGCGCGATGCCGACCAGTGCGAACGCCCCGCCCATCTGAATGGACATCCTGGACAGCTGGGCCATTGTCTCCGACTCTACCATCCTGATCCTCCGGTGACGGCTAAGGCCCCGGACCGTACTTAAGCGTTTACCTGGACTCCCCAGAATCCCCCGAAGGACAGCGACCCTTCGGAACTGACATGTCAGCGCTTGACACAAGACACCAAACGTCAATAGCCGCATCAAATGCAAATGAGATCGAGAAGTGTCAACAGGCTCGCCGTCGTCGGGGCCGCACTTGCAGTGGCCTCGTTGCCGTCGTGGGTCATCGAACTCATGTCCTATCCGGCCATGGCAGTCTCTGACACGGATCTCGACAGAGCCCTTGATACGGTGATGGGCGCCGTCTCCGCCATCGCAATCGCGTCAGCAGCTCTCATGTCAGCGACGCCTCTGGCATCCTTTGGACTGATTCCTGGGTTAGTCTGCTGGCCTCTTCATTCGTGGCACTCCTGCCTCCACGGCAAAGAAGGCTGGTGGGCGTTGTTGCTCCTTTATCTGGCGCCGCTCACAGGCACTGCTGCGAGCATCTCGTCCGCGTTTGTTCGCTCTGGCGATTCCTCAGCTGAAGGCGGAAGGCACCTCATCAGAACAAACATCTGGACGTTCCCGCGGCCGATAGAGGAGCAGGTTCCACAAAGGGCCGTGAAAGCAGTCGGCGCTTCAGCAGACCCGATGAGCCTGATCCGCGTATCGATCCTCGTATTCGTGGTCGGTGTGATCATGTCGTGCGCGATGTTCGTGTTCGCGTGGACGCTCACCAGGGAAGTATCTGACATCCATATCACGATCGTGGTCAACAGGGCGGAATACGACGGATTCCGGATATCCGTCACAGTGGACGATGAAACTGTCGTGTCAGAGGAAGAGCAGCTCGGCCTCCTCTCCGGCCTCTCATACCAGCAGGCGGTGGTCGCCGTCGAGGCGGGCACGCACAGGGTCGAGATAGACTTGGTCAGCCATTCCAAGGCACTCACGGCCGGCACGGCAACGGTCCAGACCGCTTGATTCATGCCAGCTCGTATGTTATCCTCTCTCGATCCTTGCCCTTGTTCTCCCTCTTGGTTATCCTTATCCTCCCTACCTCCGAGAGGGACCGCACATGCGTCCCAGCGCACGGACACACGTCATAGGGTTCGATCTTCACGGTCCTAAGCTCCCTGACGGACTTGGGGAGCAGGTCGAGGTTGGCCCTCTGGGCGTCTATGTTCCTCTCGAGCTCCTCCCTGAGAGTGGTGCATATCTCCACCCGCGCGCCCGAGGCGAGGATCTCGTTCACCCTGCTCTCTACCGCGGCTATCATCTCGTCCGTGAACTTGATCGGCGCGAAGTCTATCCTCGACCGGTCGTGGTACAGCTGGTTGCCCACGGTCCGTGCCTTGTACAGGTCGTAGACGACCCCGGACACGATGTGCTGGGCCGTGTGCATCCTCATGTGGGCGTACCTGCGCGCCCAGTCTATCACGCCGTGGACCTGGTCGGGCACCAGGTCCGGGTCCTGCGCGAGGTGGTGCCTCACGCCCTCCTTCTTGGTCACCTCTCGGACCTCCACTCTGCCCCCGGGCCACTCGAGGTGCCCCACATCCGACGGCTGGCCTCCTCCGAGCGGATAGAACGCCGTCCTGTCTAGGACCACATAGTCGAACCCGCGCTCGAGCACGCGCGCGTCGAACTCTCTGATATAGTTAGATTCGATGTCCTTCATGTAGAGCAGCTCGGTCATGGCGTCCACTGCCTCGCAGATGTTTGGATAGTACGCGAAATGCCGGTAAGGCGGAAATAGTTTTACTCTTTCGGGGCGCCGCAGTTCGGGCAGGAGTGCATGAACACTGGATACTGCACGTTGCAGTTCTTGCACCTGACCATCGGCGTCTGGGGGCCGTGGTGCGCGGCATGCGCCGGAGGGGCGGCCGGCTGGGCCGGCGCAGGCGGCGGCGCAGGTGTCGGCTGCACAGGCGCCGGCGGAGGAACATATGGCTGCTGCACGGCGACAGTCCCCGGCGCATATGGCTGGTAACCGGCCTGCTGCTGAGCTGCGAGCGCATCGCCCAGTTTCGCATAAGTGAGGATCAGGAGCAGCGCTGGCAGGATGAACGCTATCAGTCCGAAGACGATCCAAATCAGCGTGTCGTTCTTGGCGTCGTGGAACCTGCCCTGGTCGATCGCGTCTATGACCGTCTTCTTCAGGAAGACCGCTGAGAGGAACGACATCAGCATAGCGAGCAGGCCGAACACGCCCAGCGCCAGCAGCCCTCGACCGCCCACAGTGAACGATGCTGTCAATGCGATGATCGCGACGACGAACCATACCACGGTCATAAGGAAGAACAGTATCTGAGCCCACCAGGCGAACCTGCGTCCCTCTGCGACCTCTCTTGGTAGCCACGGTGGGGTGGTGCCGTGGGCGAATATCGAACTTACCGGGCTGCTCATAATCGATTGCCTCCTCTACCTCATCCCTTCTAGGACCGCGCGGTTGCGGCCCTGCGTGAAGTATCGTGATGGCCGTATATTAGTCTTTCCAGGAACTGGCCAGCTGCGTCGCGAGCTGCAGGACCGCACGCACGAGAGAGCTCAGAGCGAGCGGGCCAACCTGTCCGTCTCCTGGATGGCTTCCAGAACCATCTTGGGAGTAACCGCAAACGGCATGCACGTCATGGTGTCGTTCGGGTCGCATGCCCTCTCTGCAGCCGCGATGAGACGGCCTAGATCCAGTTCGCCGAGGTCCCTCAGCTTGGTCGGGAGCCCGACCTCGCGGCACCAGCGCATGACCCTCTCGACCTCCCCCATCGGCCTCTTCTCGAGCATCATCTGAACGAGCGTGCCGAAGGCCACGATCTCCCCGTGCTTCCTCGCTATGCCTGGGACTGTCGTGAGGCCGTTGTGTATGGCGTGCGCGGCGGCGCACCCTCCGCCTCCGAAACCGAACCCGCTCTGAAGCTTGATGGCCTCCACCACCGCCTCGACGGCCTCCGTCACCCTGCCCGCCTCGACGTCCTTTTTCGCCTGGATCCCGTACCTCATCAGCGTCTCGAAGCACTTGAGGTTGACCTCCAGGGCGGCGGTCGTCGCCTGCTCCGCCCCCCGCTTACCCTTCTGAGAAGCGGCATACGCTGGCTTCTCGAACGCCGAGGCGAGGGCGTCGCCCATGCCCTGGACGAAGTACATCACCGGTGCCCGGGCGATGACCTCTGTGTCGACCAGCACGAGCACGGGCGCGCGGGTCAGATACATGTCCTCCACGAACCTGTGGTCTTCCGTGTATATCACCGCATCGGCCATCTGATCCGCGTTAGTGGCACACTGGGTCGGCACACATATGACGGGCGCCTTCAGCCTCTCCCCGACCGCCTTGGCGGTGTCCACGGCCTTGCCCCCGCCGCATCCGATGATCACGTCGGCGTCCCTCGTTTCCGCCTTTGCCGAAACGTCGGCTATCTTCGCCCTCGTGCACTCGGTCACGGTGTCGTCGTACCCGATCATGGGAGCGCCCACGGATAGCAGGCTGGCCTGGATGCGGGCCCTCACCTTCGAGAAGCTCGTCCTGCCGGCCACTACGAAGGGGCGGTCCCCGTACTGCCTGACGTGCGCACCCAGCTGGCTGAGCACACCAGGACCCTGGAGGTATTTCGCCGGCATGATGACCCTTCGGAACCCGCCCTCGGACACGTGACACGACCTCCCAGAACACCCTCGGAGACGCCGACGTAGCCATGACTTATGCTGATTTCAAGCTTCCGACACGGCTTCGGCGAATCGTTCTGCGCACGCTGGGCGATAGCTGGGACCGCTCGATCTCTAGCGGGAGTGTTCCACGCAAAGGAATAAGTACGGTCAATGGCTAACAGCCCGCCACAGACAGACCTGAAGACGAAGCACACGCTGGTGACACTCAATCACCAAGTGGTGATTAGCACATACACAGACCGGTTCGTGAAGCGCATGAAATACGATTTCTACAAGGAGATTTACTCACAGCTGAGGAAGCCGTCGGACATAGACCATCTCGCAAAGAGGTACGGGCTCGACAGGGAACTGCTACTCGTGATGTACACCCAAAGGACTGTGCGCGACGCGACGCGCAGGTTCTACATAGTCAAGAAGGACATCAAGAAGATCGCGCGCGAGTGGAGGAAGGGTGTTCCCATCGTCAAGCTGGCGCGCGAGATGAACTTCCCGCCCGTGCTCCTGGGCCTTCTGCTGGCGCCGGAGATAGGCCTCACCAGGAAGCAGTTCTGGAAGTACCTGAGGGAGAACGACTCGTGCCCGGGCGGACGCATAAAGAAGGAGATGAAGCAGGTCGCGGAGGCCGACATAATCTACTCGCCACGTGGGGCCCAGATACAGACCGAGCGCGGCCAGTGGGGCGAGAGGAGGCTGCACGACTGGCTCGACAAGCGCGATATCAAGTACAGGACCGAGGCCGACCTCAGGGCGACGCACAAGAAGACGCCGGACTGCCTCCTGGCGAAGCCGATACAGATCAACGGCACGAAGGTCCACTGGATAGAGTCGAAGGCGTCCTTCGGTGACGAGGTCGAGCTCAGGAAGAACGCTCGCAGGCAGCTGAAGCCCTACACGGACATGTTCGGCACGGGCGCGGTCGTCTACTGGTTCGGGTTCGTCGAGGGGATCGAGCCTCCTGAGGGGGTCGTGCTGCTCGACGGCAGCTTCTTCGACGACTGTCCTGGGGAGGATCCCGGGGGCAAACGTTTTTAGCTGGATAGAGGCGTAGTTCCCGCGTGAAGAAGACACCTTCCGGGCTCATATCCGCGGGGGACCTCGAGAAGTTCAGCTACTGCCCGCTCAGCTGGTGGCTGAGCGACGAGCACGAGGGAGGGAGCGAGGAACTCTCTCGCGGGATATCTGGGCACGAGGAGCTCGGGCGGACGCTCTGGAAGATAGACTCTACGGAGAAGGCCGCAAGGGAGTCGGAGAGGTTGGTGTTCTGGTGGGCGATCGTTGCGACCCTGATCGCCATCCTGGGGCTCGAGCTGTTGCCGCTCGAGAACGCCCTCGAGTTCAGCCAGGTGCTGGGGATCGTTGCGCTGATATGGGTGCTCGCCGCGAGCTTCTTCCTGTACAAGGCGTCGAAGGCGAAGATGCACAGCAAGGTAATCGACTACGAGAAGATCATCACCATATTCGCGATAGTCGCCGTCGTGGTTGCCGCGAACGCCGTGGCATTCTCAGTCACGGACCTTAGGCTGGCGATCGCACTCGAAGCGGTGGCCGTGATATGGCTCATGGGCGCGACCTTCTTCATGTACAGGACCCTCAGGTCGACTGAGGCTGCGGAATCCCTGAGACGGGAGTTCAGGGTGAAGGGGAAGATAGAGTACATAGACATGGAGGAGGCGAAGGCGTACAGGTCCGAGAAGTACGGCCTCACGGGCAGACCAGACTACGTCATCAAGCTGGGGGACAACTTGATCCCTGTCGAGGAGAAGAAGGGCAGGACGCCGAGGGGACCTCTCTTCTCGCACATACTCCAGGTAGCCGCGTACTGCCTCCTGCTGGAGGAGGCCACGGGCAGGGCGCCGCCGTACGGCCTCCTGAAGTACCCCGAGCACGAGCACGAGATCGAGTACAACGAGGACCTGAAGAAGGTCCTCCTGGAGAAGCTGGATGAGATGCGCAGGATGATGGCCACAGGCGAGGCGCACAGGAACCACAACAGGCCCGGGAAATGCCTCCACTGTTCGAGGAACTCGGTCTGCCCCGAGAGGCTCGCGTGAGCGCTGCCGTCGGCAGCTGCGCTCTCACTCCACAGTGACCGTCTTCGCTATGTTCCTGGGCTTGTCTATGGGACAGCCCCTCGCCCTCGCCAGGTAGTACGCCCAGAGCTGCAGGACGACGATGGTCGGCACCGGGGCGAGGAGCGGGTTGATCTCCCTGATGTATATGACGTCGTCGACGAACTTAGGCAGCTCAGAATCCCCCTCGAAACCGATGGCTATCAGGGGGCTGCCGCGCGCCGACACCTCGCTTATGTTCCCCAGCATCTTCTCGTAAGTGCGGTCGCGGATCGCGATCGCAACGACGGGCGACTCTTTCGAAATGAGGGCGAGCGGGCCGTGCTTGAGTTCGCCCGCGGGGTAGCCCTCGCCGTGGATGTAGGATATCTCCTTCGTCTTCAGAGCGCCCTCGAGCGCGACTGGATAATGCACGCCCCTCCCTATGAAGAACATGTCCCTCGCATCTGCGTACTTCCTCGCGAGCCTCTCGATCTCCTCCGCCTGGTTGAGCACGTCCTGGACCGCCCTCGGCAGGCCGCGCAGGTCCGACACCATCGACCGCCTCGCCTGAGCTGTCATCGCCCTGGTCTGAGCACCAAGGTCCATGGCGAGGAGGTACAGCGCAACCAGCTGCGTCGTGAAAGTCTTCGTCGCCGCGACGCCTATCTCCGGCCCCGCCCTCGTGTATATGACGTGGTCCACCTCGCGCGTTATCGCCGAGCCCACGACGTTGGCTATCGCCACCGTCCTGTTGCCCCTCCTGCGGGCCTCACGGGCCGCGCCCACGGTGTCCGCGGTCTCGCCGCTCTGTGTAATGAGCACGACGAGAGGGTTCTCCCGGGCAGCGGGCGAGTACCTGTACTCCGAGGATATCTGGACAGTGGTGGGTATCTTGGCAAGCTCCTCGATGACGTACTTGCCCACGAGACCGGCATGATAGGACGTGCCGCACGCGACTATCTTGACGCTCGAGAAGTTGCTGCCCATGAAGAACGGCTCTGGCTCGAGCGACTCGATCCTTCCCAGGAGCGAGTCGTGGATGGCGTCGGGCTGCTCGAATATCTCCTTCAGCATGAAGTGCGGGTAGCCAGCCTTCTCAGCGTCCTCGACGCTCCAAGTGATCTTCTGGACCGGGTGGTCGACGGTCTTACCCTCCCGATCGAAAACGGCCACTGAATCCGCCGTGACACGGACGATCTCGTCGTCCTGGATGTAGATCACGCGGTTGGTGTATTTCAGCAGGGCGGTCACATCGCTCGCGACGAAGTTCTCACCCTCCCCGAGGCCCACCACGAGCGGGCTCTCGCGCCTCGCGGCCACGATGCAATCGTGACCCGCTGAGACGACCGCGAAAGCGTACGTGCCCTCCACCCTGGACAGGGCCTTAGAAACGGCCGCCACGAGGTCTCCCTTCAACTCCGACTCGACCAGGTGTGCGAAGACCTCCGAATCCGTCTCGGACGAGAACCTGTGCCCGGCCTTCGCCAGCGACTCTCTGAGCTCCATGAAGTTGCTGATGATGCCGTTGTGCACGACCGCCAGCCCGCCCGAGCAGTCGGAGAGCGGGTGGGCGTTCTCTGTCGTCGGCCTGCCCTGGGTGGCCCACCTGGTGTGGGCTATCCCGAGCACGCCCTCCATGGTCGGCATCTGCCCCTCCAGCACAGCGATCTCGCCTTTGGTCTTGAAAAGCTGGAGGCCTATCCCAGCCCCGCCGACCACGGCGATGCCCGCGGAGTCGTACCCCCTGTACTCGAGCCGCTTCAGACAGTCGAGGAGCACGGGCTGCGCGTCCCTCCTGCCGGCAAACCCCACAATGCCGCACATGCGTAGCACACCTCAGGTGGCGAGCGCTCTGTTCGGTAAGTTCCTGGTGATCCTCGCACCGCTGGATACTTTGCACCCGGCCCCCACGATGGTTCCGGGCTCGATGGACACGCCCGAGCCGAAGATCGAGTCCTCGCCGAGTATCGAGCCCATGTGCGGGACCTTGAAGAACTCGTCGCCTATGTTCACGTAGGCCTCAGCGCCCGGAGCCATCAGATGCGACTGAGACTTCACGCCGTAGCCGAGCACGCAGTGCGAGAGATACGAGTGCGCCCCGATGCTGCAGTTGCTCATCAGTATGCTGTTCTTCACAACCGTGTAGGGCTCGATGGATACGCTGTTCCCTATGCTCGTGGAAGGCAGTATCGTCACGTTCGGGCCGATGTCGCAACCGTCGCCTATCAGCACTGGACCGTAGATCGTCGTCCCGGCGCGTATCACCGTCTCCTCTCCTATCCCCACAGGGCCCGAGAGCGTTACCTGGGCCTCGAGCTTGCCCGAAGTCCTGACAGGAAGGTTCTCGAGCGCTGCCGCGTTGAGCTCCAGCAGGTCCCACGGATACACCGCATCTATCCACAGACCGTCCGAGAACACGGGCGTGACGGGCCTCTCGGCGAGGCTGAGCTGGACGGCGTTGCTGAGCCCGTACTCGCCCGAGGCGATGGCCTGCTCTATGAGCCCGAAAATGCGGTCGTCCAAGCAGTACATGCCCGTCAAGATTATGTTCGATATCGCCTCCGCGGGCTTCTCGTGCACGCTGGTGATGGCGCCCCTGTCCAGAGTCACGACGCCGTACTTCGAGGGGTTGTCGCTCTCGACCACCAGCGCACTCGGGCAGGCCCCGGACCGGAGCAGGTCTCCCACGGCCCGGCCGTCTACTATGTTATCGCCCGGCAGGACCATGAACTCGCCAGAGAGGCGGTCCCTCGCGCACAGAAGCGCATGGCCGTTCCCCAGCTGCCTGTCCTGGACGACATAGTCTATCTTCGCGCCGAACTTCTTGCCGTCCTCGAAGTGCGACATGATCCGCTCCTTACGGTAGCCCACGACCATCACGATGTCCCTGACGTCGTTCTTGACGAGCGCGTCCACTACATACTCGAGTATGGGACGGTTCGCAACGGGTATCATGACCTTGGGCTCGGAGACGGTCAGGGGACGCAGACGCATCCCCTCGCCAGCAGCCAGTATGACGGCCTTCATGAGAAACCCACCGGGAGAGGAGCTACATCCTCGGGGCGATTTAATGCTTTTTGCGCCCGGCGCCAGCTACTCCTCTTCTTCCTCACCGGGTATCACGCCGTATATCGCCCTGTTCCTGGCCTCGACCTTAGTCGGCGTGGCCTCCTCGAAATACTCGCACTCGCACCTGATCTTGGTCACGATGTCGCGCTTCTCACAGTAGCCCATGCCAGGACCAGCAGCGTCCTCTGGCCGCGGGTCCCAGAACAGACACCTGGGACAGAGAAGCCGCTGTCCTTTGGGATCCCTGCACGTGGAGTGAAAACTCACGAGCCTCGTATGTGTCGTTCCGGCTATATCTGGATTTCTGTCGACATGTAAGGGTGTCGTGCCGAGACGACAGGGCTGGATGTAGCGTAACTGCAATGCTGGATGCTTTGCGTCCTGAACGGATCGTGCTCCTCCATGCCTCAGAAGACGAGGGGCACCAGAGGGGCGTACAGAAGAGAGGACCGTGTGCAGTTGCCCAAGGAGCTGCAGAGGAAGCTCGTAGGGAAGGCTGCGCAAAGGGCGGGCAGTTGCCAGGAGCTGGCGCGGGTGCTGAATATCCCGAAGTCGTCCGTCCATTACTACCTCGTCGGAAGACTCACGATGCCGAAATCCGTGCTCGAGGACATGCTTGAGGTCGCGAGCGACGAGGACCTCACTGCGTGCGTGATGAGCCAAGGAGTGGAGAGGGACCGGACCTGGGCGAACCAGCATGCCCAAAGCGTCTACAGGGACCAGCTCATCAGCAGGCTGAGACTGCCGACGAGAGAAGACCTCGAGAATGATGACGACCTTCGGAGGAAGGCTGCGGCGATAGTGTCGTACGTGATGGCAGAGGGGTCAATCTGGATGCAAACCAAGAAATGGGGCGAGCACGCCGCAAACATAACCTTCGCGGCCCACGAAACAGACCTTTACGAGCATTTCAGGTCACTTCTGAGGGATGTTTTTGATTATGAGATGGGCCCGCCTGAAAAACCAGGAAATCAAACCAATGCAATCAGGGGTTTCATCTACTCTCGGTTCGTTGCAGAATGGCTGTTCGAGAACGGAGTTCCTGTGGGAGAGAAATCAAGTGCCCCTTACCATCTTCCGGAGTGGGTCCTTCACTCGCGCGACAGGGGAACTCTTGTCTCGGCACTCCAACCTTGGTGTGACGGCGAAGGATCAGTAAAGACGACGAGGGAGGGGAGTTTGGCCTTCGTTCTCTCCCAATCAAGGCATACAGACCTTGACTTCGAAACCGTTCCGTTGCGAATGGCGTCTTACGGGTCGCCGCCAACCATCGGCATTCATGCGATAAGAGCGCTCGAAGTTTTCACTGTTCCTCTGGAGGACTATTGTAAGGCGTTGTTCAAGAGCGAAATCCTCTGGGACCTGCAGTCAATTGCGACCAGGATAGGTTTGCGACCTCGGATACGTCTCGAGACGATGAACCTCAAACAGAACGGGTTTTGGAGTTGTTGCTGGGCGATGAGATTCGAAGGCCGAGACACTTTGATGCTCGTTAGGATAGGAGGTATCCTACAGCAGATGAAAAGGACTGCCGTCCTTTCTGTATAGCTCCGACATGTAAAATTATATGTCTGAACTAAAATTAGCGCGGGTTGGATTTGAACCAACGATCTTCAGGTTATGAGCCTGATGGGATTTCCAGGCTACCCCACCGCGCTGTCCCCGACTATCGAGCATGAAATAGTTAAAAGTATCCGTTCAACACGCTCAGAAGAACTTCCGGAGGCGGAGTATGTCCTCGAGGGAGCCTTTGACTTGCAGCTTCCTCAGTGCGTAGGCCTTCATCGGCCTCAGCTCTCCCGACTTCAGCTGGTTGAACACCTCCGTGCTGCCTATGATGGTTATGTCCGCGTTCTGAACGGCGCTCTTGCTCAGAGGGCCGATGCGGGAGTTCTCCAGCGTGAAGCTGAACGTGTCGCCGTCCGTCACCTGGACCATCACGAGCTTCTTGAGGCCCCTCAGCTCCTTCTCGAACTCGGGATCGGCGGCGGCCTTGGCGTTGAACCTGTCGATCATGTCCCTTATGAACTGCTCCACCATGCCATCACTCTTCGAAGCTCTCGAGCCTCCTGAGCCCCTTCATCCTCTTTATTGTTTGGGCAGGCTCCCAGGACCTGCGGGTGTGCGGGGGCAGCCTCCTGTTCCTGGCCATCCAATCCTCCAGGAAACTCATCGTAGTCTCGTCTGTGCAATACCCCGAGCCGATCGGTTGGCCGATCTCCTGCTCGATCTCCCGCACTCGCCTGTCGCGCTCGACCTTGGCGATGATCGACGCGGCCGAGACGACCGGGTATGTGTCGTCGGCCTTGTGTCTGGAGATGATGTTCACAGGCGAGCCGAGGTGTGTTTGGACCATGCGTCCGAACCGCTCCTCGTCCGTGTCCGCCGCGTCTATGTATGCGTGGTCAGGGTCTAATCTGCCTATCACGGTCGCAAAGCATCTCGCCTCGATCTCGTTCAGCGACATTCTGTCTCTGAGGACGTCTATCTCCTCTGCGGGTATCTCGAGCACCTCGACACGGGCGATCTTTCGGATCTCCGTCGCGAGTTCCTCCCGCCGCTTCGGCGTGAGCCTCTTGGAGTCCCTCACGCCCAGCTCCATCAGCTTGGACTCGTCGTCGACCGCCACTCCGCAGACTATGAGCGGCCCGATGACCGGCCCCCTCCCCGCCTCGTCGACGCCGCAGACCTTCATGCCGCTCAGAGAATGTGTGTGTCGATAGATAGAGGTTGTGAGCTGCCGGACAGCTCACAGAGTCGCGCCGCATGCGACGCAGTTCTTGGCGTTAACGTCGTTCAGTGTGCTGCAGTACCTGCACCGGACCTTGATCTTCTCGACATAGGTTATCGTGCCCGGTGTGGAGGTGTATAGCTCGGAGTATGAGGGTTCGTACTCCTCCAGGAGTGCCGGGGAGTTCTCGACGGACCATGCGAACAGGCCGAGGCCGAGGAACCCGAGGCATCCGAGCAGTGTCACCCAAGCGAACGCCCAGCACGCCCTCGCCAAGGTGCTCGCCCCCGGCCCCGCAAGAGGGCTGCTCAGGCCGTCCGAGATGATGTAGTCGACTGCGAACAGGGTTGCCGATACGAGAGCCATTATCAGCGAGACCAGGAGGACGATGAACTTGTTGCTGTACATCCCCGACGCCGGCCCTGCATCGAACAGCGGCTCCTGCTCGTACTTCTCGGCCATCGCCTCGCCGACTTCCTCCTTACCCATCACTGGTGCGGGCAACATATCGCTTCTACCGCGGTGTCCAGGCCGCCTGAAGATGGCCGGCCATGTACGCATTGAGATTCGAGCTCCATGTCATTAAGCTTTCTGGGGGCATCCGTACTCGAAAAGGTCCTTGAGGGTGTCCTTCCGGACGTGGCACATCGGAAAGGATTATCAGAAAGTCACACCAATCCGACGATTCGCAGGTGTGCGCGTGCCTCAGAGGTTCGGCGGATTCGACCAAGGAGTGAGCTCGGACGTCCTGATCGTGATCGCGATCGGCGTGATACTGGTGGGCATTGCTCTGGCGTTTGCCGGACGCAGGGTATGGAAGCACGTGATGTCGCTCATAGGCGCGCTCCTCGGCGGTATGCTGGGATTCCTGTTCGGGGCGGCCATCGGTGGCTGGCTGGTCGGCTTGATGGTTGCCGTACTCGGCTCCTTCATCGGCAGCGCCCTGTTCATCTACGTCGCTCGGCTGGGGATAGCGTTCGTCGCAGGCATACTCGCGCTCGCCGTGGGAGAGTGGATGACCGGGAGTACGCTCGCGGGGCTGCTCCTCGGAGTCGTGGTCTTCGCGCTGACGCTCGTGTACGCCGAGACGGCTGTGGGGATAGTGACCGCGGTGGTTGGCGGGCTGTTGGTCGGCTTCGGGCTCTACCTGCTGGAGATAGACATCGCCGTCACGATGATCTCCCTCTTCGCCACGGCCCTGTTCGGTGCGGCGGTCCAGATGACGGCGCTCAAGGAGGAGGCCGACATCAGGAAGGGTTACGCGCCTGTCAGCGGTCCGCCCGCCGCGGCCGCTCTGTCTGCGCCCGTGCCCCCGCCGATCCCCGGCCGGTCGTGCCCTAGGTGCGGCCAGCAGATGCGATACATGGTCGATTACAACAGGTATTTCTGCGACCGCTGCCAGAGATTCGAATGAGCTGCGGGCGAATAAAAAGGCCGGCCCAGTTACCGTCGAGATGGTAAATTCGCCACGCTTTTTATCGAGGCCTCTCGATGCCCGGGACCGCTGAGGAACATGGACGGGCTCGGCTGTCAGAGCAGGAGACTCGCGAACAGTTTCAAGCTCACGCGCGTGGGCATCACGGGGCTGGTCAAGCCCGTGGTCGTGCACAGGCGCGGAGCGGACCATCACCTCACGGCGAGGATCGATGTCTTCGTCGACCTTCCGTCGACGCAGCGAGGGTCGCACATGTCCCGGAACGTCGAGGTCATCACAGAGATGATAGAGCAGAGCATCCGGGAGAGGGTGGAGAGCCTCGAGGAGCTCTCGGCCGGGATCGCGAGGATGCTCCTTGAGAGGCACGACTATGCAACCTACGCCGAGGTGCACATGACCGCAGACTACTTCATGGAGAGGAGGACGGCGAGCGGGAGGCGCTCTGTCGAGCCGTACAAGCTGATGGCGAAGGCGACCTTCACCAAGGGCAACGGGCTGACGAAGCAGATCGGCGTCCAGGTCCAGGGCATGACCGCATGTCCGTGCGCCATGGAGACCGTGCAGGAGGAGCTGGGCAAGGAGCTGCCCGAGCTGAGACGGCTGAGGGGGAAGGTGCCGACGATAACGCACAATCAACGCAACACGACGACCCTCATGCTGGAGGTGCCTGAGCACGTCGATGTGGAGGCGGACGACCTGATAGAGATAGTCGAGGACGCGCTCTCGAGCCCGACATACGGCATACTCAAGAGGTCGGACGAGGCGGCGGTCGTGCTGAGGGCGCACATGAACCCGAAGTTCGTCGAGGACGTCGTGAGGGACATCCTGGCGAGGCTGCTCGACAAGTATTCCGACCTCGACGACTCCGTCCACATCACTGTCAGGAGCGAGAGCGAGGAGTCGATACACAAGCACAACGCTTTTGCGGAGAGAATCACTACCCTGGGCGAGCTGAGGAGATAGTGGCTGGTCGTGCGGTAAGGCGCAGGCCCGGGAAGGGCGACGTGAAGGCTGTCGCCGTGGATGTCGACGGGACGCTGGCAGACGATTCAAGGCGCATAAGCCTCGATGCGATACGCGCTTTGCGGAGGGTGAACGACTCGGGAGTGCCCGTGATGCTGGCGAGCGGAAACGTCCTGCCCGTCGCGTACGCCCTCTCGAACTATCTCGGCCTCACGGGACCGATAATCGCCGAGAACGGCGGCATCGTGTGCTACAAGCAACAGGTACACGTGCTCGCGGATCCGGAGAAGCCAGCAGAGGCCTACAGGTTCCTCGAGCGCAGGATGGCCGCTCCGCGGCTGTTCACGGACCGGTGGCGCGAGACCGAGGTCGGCCTCAGCAGAGAGGTCAGCCTCGAGAAGGTCCGCGAGCTCCTCGCCCGGCATGAGGTCGAGGTACAGACCACAGGCTGGGCCATCCACATAATGCAGAAGGGCATGAACAAGTTCGTCGGCGTGAAGAAGGCATGCGAGCTGCTGGGGATATCGGTGGGGGAGGTCGCAGCCATCGGGGATTCAGACAACGACGAGATGATGATCCGCGAGTGCGGATACGGCGTCGCGGTCGGGAACGCGTTCGCCGGGACCAAGCGGGTTGCCTCCTATGTCGCGTCCGAACCCGACGGAGACGGTGTGATCGAGGCCCTACGTTGGCTTAGACTGATATGAGGCGAGAGGCGATCCCGGCGCCGCACCGGAAGGGTTTATCTCGGCAGAAATCGATTTCTGGACGACAATGACGATGATGGGCATATGCAGCCTGTGCGGCAGGCCCGCGACAGCGACCTGTGCCCTGTGCGGACGTCTAGTGTGCTCTCAGGACATGAACCCCGTCACGAGGGTGTGCAGGGCCTGCGCCGCGAAGCAGCTGAAGACAACGAGGGTGAACTGAGCACGGCTACAGCAGACGCTTCGCGTCCTCCTCCGTCATGCCCGCGGCCTTGAGAAGGTACTTCAGGCCCTTCTTCATGATCATGTCCTTCGTCTTGTCGTCGAGGAACTTCTCCATCACCACGGGTGCCCGGAGTATGTAGTCCACTCCGAACTCAGAGTAGTAGTACCTCGCGTTGTCCGGGTCGAGCTCCGCAGCCTTCACATAGGCGGCCTCTGCCTCGTTGAACCTGCCTATCTCGAGGAGATACGCCGCATAGGATGAATGGTACAACGGGTTCTTCGGGTCCAGCTCGACGGCCTTCTTGTAGAGCGCGATGACCTCGTCCGGCGTCATCTTCGGCACGCCGACGGAAGCTTCCGCCTTGCCGAAGTACGCCTCGGCGCAGTTCGGGTCGGCCTTGAGCGCCTTTGTGTACTTCGCGACCGCGCCCTCGTAGTCGCCGTTCGCCAGAGCCTCCTGTGCGTCCATGAGGTCCTTGGTAGGGTCGGCCATGTGCAGCCCCAACTCCTCGCAGGTACGATGCGACATCAATGACCGCAGGGAGTATAAAACGTTTCCATGTAGATTCCGCGCAGCGCGAATACAATGCGCGCGAAGGCGCGAGGCCAAAAGCACATCTATTAAGAGCCGCATTCTCGCACTGCACACTCTGCGCGAGGGATGCTAGATGATGCCCGGCGGAAGGATGAACCCGAAGCAGATGCAGGCAATCATGCGGCGCATGGGTATCAAGCAGGAAGAGGTCGAAGGCGTCGAAGAGGTCGTGATAAGGACCCGGGACAAGGAGTTGGTCTTCAAGGACGCCGTCGTTACCGCCGTGACTGTCCAGGGACAGAAGACCTATCAGGTCGTCGGCACTCCCCAGGAGAGGGCGCGCACTCCCGGCGAGGGCCCGAGGGCCGAGGAGGGCATCCCCGAAGACGACATCAAGCTCGTGATGGACCAGACAGGCTGCACAAGGGCGGAGGCGAAGAAAGCGCTTGAGGAGACGGACGGCGCCCCAGCCGAGGCTATCCTCAAGATAATGTCATCGAGGACCTGAACGGGCGACACGCTTCGGAGTTCCGGCGAGAGGTTCTTATCGCGCTGTCGGTTGGGATACGAAGGCTGCGAGGAGGACACATGATAGAGACCGTAGGTCTGGGGAGGAGGTTTGACGGCAAGCCCGCAGTCGAAGACCTGAACCTGAAGGTGGACGACGGGGAGGTGTTCGGCCTCCTCGGACCCAACGGCGCGGGCAAGACTACCACCATCAGGATGCTGTGCTGCCTGATAGCGCAGACCTCCGGGACGGCGTTCATCAACGGCTTCGAGATAAACAAGGAGCCCGACGCGTCACACATACGAAGCATCGTAGGCCTGCTCCCGGAATCGCCAGGGCTGTATGAGTCTCTCAGCGCGAGCAGGAACCTCGACTTCTACGCGCAGATCTATGGCATACCGAAGGACAGGCGAGAGAAGAGGATCGAGGAGCTCCTCAAGATGCTCGACCTCTGGGAGCGGCGTGATGAGCCCGTCGCGACCTATTCGAAGGGAATGAAGCAGAAGATAGCCATCGCGAGGGCGTTCGTCCACAGCCCGCAGATCGTGTTCCTGGACGAGCCTACTGCCGGGCTCGACCCCCAGGCCTCAGTGACGGTCCGCGAGTTCCTGATGCAGCTCAGGGGCGAGGGGAGGACCATATTCATCAACAGCCACCACCTGGACGAGGTCGAACGGCTGTGCGACAGGATAGCCGTGATGGACAGGACTGCCATCGCCGTAGGGTCTCCGAGGGAGCTCGCGAGACGTTACTGGGGGAGAACGACCGTGATAGAGCTCGCTGGGAGGGCGGAAGATTACGTCGATGTCGTTCGCGGCCTGGGCTTCGCATCCAACGTCCGCACTGATGACGGCAGGATACTCGTCGACCTGGACGATCCCGAGCTCAGAAACCCGGCGATAGTGGAGGCGCTCACACGCGCCGGGGCGAGGATAGAGTACGTGAGCGAGCTGAAGCGCACGCTCGAGGACGTCTACATGAGGCTCGTAGGGGGTGCGCGCAGATGAGGCTGGACCGCTCCTGGGTCGTCGCTAAGAAGGACCTCGCGGAGTTCAGGAAGAACAAGTACATCATGATGTCCCTGCTGGTCATGCCCATCGTTGTCTCAGTCGTGCTGCCCGCGGTCTACGCGATGCCCATCAACGAGCTCGGCAGGCAGAACGCGCAGAAGGTCACGCTCGACCTCGTACTGCTCAGGGGCTACTCGGACGCGACTCTGGAGAACATGACCATCACCGATGCGGAGCTCGACCGCGTGAACCTGACCAACTGCGTGGTCACCGGATGCGCCATCAGGGACTCGGTCATCAAGAAGTCCGTCGTCACCTCGAGCCAGATAGAGAGGAGCACGGTCGGCGACTGCCTGGTCTACGGCTCGAGGCTGCTCGACGTCGACGACGGCGGGGGCAACACGGTGAGGGATTCCGAGTTCGTGGGAGGGAACGAGGAGCTCGAACAGCTCAAGGACATAATGTTCAACGTGCTCCTGATACTGCTCATCATGATACCGGTCACGATACCCACCGTGACGGCGTCGTACAGCTTCGTGGGTGAGAAGGTCAACAAGAGCCTCGAGCCGCTCCTGGCCACGCCGATAACAGACATCGAGCTCCTGGTGGGAAAGGCGGCTTCGATATTCCTGCTCAGCATGAGCGCTACGTACCTCTCCTTCGCCGTGTCGACGGTCGTCATCGACCTGATGACGGAGCCTGTGCTCGGATACTACCCGCTCCCCACACCCTACTGGATCGCTGGGATGCTGCTCCTCGCTCCGGGCATGTGCCTCATGAGCATCCTGACGAACGTGCTCATCTCCTCGAAGGTGAACGACGTCCGCGTGTCGCAGCAGATCGGGGGCGTGCTGGTGCTCCCCATCCTCCTGTTCTTCGTCTTCAGCCTTACCGGCGTGCTCTCCACGGGCCTGTTGCCCATGGTGGTGTTCTCGCTCGCTGTCTTGGGCTTAGATGCGGTCATACTGATGTTCAGCCTGAAGGTGTTCCGCCGGGAGGAGATATTGGTGAGCTGGAAGTAGGCCCCTTTCGGTGCTCACAAAGCTTAAAGAACCTCGAACCGTTCAGAGGGCGCTCACGAGTTGGACACGATGAAGCTCCACGAGATGAAGACGAAGTGCAGGATGTGCGGCAAGGAACTGATAGCGGACGACAAGGACGACGAGTTCGTCACCTTCTACTGCATGAAGTGCGGAGTGTACACCACCCGCCCCGCCGAAGAGTTCAAGGACGCGCCACCAGCGCCTCCGCGCGCAGCCGTTGCGGTCGCGAAGCCCGAGGAGAAGAAGGGCTGAGAGTGGCCGCTGGGCCAGCATCCAGAGTATCCGCCAACGCTTAAATACGCAGTTCGCTTTTGCCACAAGAAGACGCCGCCAGACGAAGGTGTCGCGGCCCACATCCAGCATGCCCCGGTAGTGTAGCGGTCTATCATCCGAGCCTGTCGAGCTCGGGACTCGGGTCCGAATCCCGACCGGGGCGCTGGACTCCCGTGCAAGGGTCTTTCTAGCCGGCATCCGGTAATTACAGATGCCATGAGCGGTAACAGCAGCTGGAACCAGTGGACCTGTCCGTACTGCAACACGAGGATGCATCACACTGAGAGGAGGCACCACGAGGAGACAGTCCATGCAGGGCTCCGCGAAGCGGAGAGGATGCTGATGGGCGGTCCGGCCACATGGCGCCTTCTGTTCATCTTCCTCGGCATCTGGTCTGCGATATGCGTGACGGTGCTGCTCCTGGTTCATTTCTATTCAGACGAACATCGGTGGCTAATCTGGGTGCTGATCGCCTCGATGGGCTCTATAGTCCTGCTGCCTATCTTCGTGCTCCTCCTCAGGCCCGAATCGGAGAAGGAGGCCGAGGCGGAGGCGAGAAGGCGCATCCTGTCCGAGCCCGTGAGGTGCGCCGTCTGCGGAGAGACTCTCACGGTCGCTACCTTCTTCGAGCACACCAGAGCTCTCCACCGTCGGCAATGGAGGTTCGAGATCTTCCGTCTCGCGACGCTTCTGCTGTTCGTTGGATGGCTTCTCGGAATGATGCTGGGGATCGCGTTCGCCTACGACCAGGGATGGATAGGACCCTCGGATTTCGCCGTGCTCGTAGTCGTCTGGGCGGGAGGAAACGTCCTGCTCATCACATTCGTGTTCTATATGTCGCAAGCTGGGGAGGAAAAGCACAACAAGAAGGTGCAGGAGGAGTGGTCGAGCCAACGGTTCGATCCGAAACTGGGATCGAAGTGATGCGCCTATCGCTTCCTGAACCTCAACGCGTAGTAGACTTCGGTTTCCAGCCTCCTCACCAGCTCGAAATCACAGGACGCCTCCCTCAGAACCTCTTCGGGAGTCTTTCTCTCCTCGATCGGAGGGCCTATGGGTGTCTCCCTCTTCTGGAAGTCGACGATCATGAGCTGCCCGCGGGGCGAGAGCACTCGGGAGCATTCCTGGATGAGCGTTTCAGGATCGTCGACCTCGTGATAGACGAACGCGGCGAGGATGCGGCTCACTGACCCGGCTGCGATTGGAACAGCGGTGATGTCCGCCATTACGGGTTCGATGTTGCTTATCTTGCCCGATGCGATGCGCTGCTTGAGGGGTCCGAACATCTTCTGTTCCATGTCGATCGCGACCACCGTGCCCGCGCGCTTGGACGCGGGGATCGAGAAGTAACCTATCCCGGCGCCTAGGTCGACCAGGGTGTCGCGCCTGGACAGGCCCAGCATGCGTATGATGTCGTCCTGCGGTATGAGCCTGCGCCTCTCCGCACCCTCCAGACGATCTACGAAATCGCCCTCAGCGGGGAACCTGCGGGTGTGATGACCCGCACCCTCCTCCGTCCCGGACATCTCACGATCACAGCGGGAGCCAAGTCCCGATGCCCTTCTTCTTCGCCCGCTCATATATCCTTATCGCCGTAGCCATGTCCTCTATGGCCACGCCCAGGTTCATGGACATCGTCCGCTCTTCGTCCGATTCTCGTGCGGGCCGCTTCCCGGCAGCGATCTCGCCCAGGTCCGCATGTACCTCTGGAATGCCAGCGAAGTATCCAACCGTCTTGTAGTACTCAAGCTGCTCCTTGTCGTCGGTGCAGAACTTGTCCACCGATTGCATGGCCTCGGCCTTCCAGTAGGAGTCGAAGTCAAGCGGGCACGCGAACCCGCCTTTCTTGAACCATTTGGACTCTATCACTGGCTTCGGGTGCTTCAGGATCGGCCCAGCCGTAACGACGACGTCGGCGCCCATCACAGCATCCCTCGGCGATTCTGCCTTCACGACCTTGAGCCCGTGCTGGGCAGACATGTCCTCGGCGTATCTCTCCAGGACCCTTGCGTCGATGTCGAAGGCGCGGAGCTCACACAGGCCAGGAAGAACCTCCTTGAGCGCCTCCACGTTCGTCCTCCCCTGCACGCCGCATCCCAGCATGGCCATGGACGACGAATCGCTTCTCGCCAGATACTTCGCAGCCACGGCAGTGGCCGCGCCCGTGCGCATGGCGGTGATCCAGGTGCAGTCCATGACTGAGATGGGCAAGCCCGTGGCGGGGTCATTGAGTATCAGAAGTCCGGAGATGTATGGCAGACGCTTCTTGAAGTTCTCGGGGAAGCCGCTCACCCACTTCATGCCCGCGGCCCCCATCCTCTCGATGTATGCAGGCATCGCGTGTATGAAGGCATCCTTCACGGGATGTATGCCCGGCTTCGGGGGCATCTCGATACGCCCCTCGCCCTTCTCGCGGAAGGCCTCCTCGACCGCTCCGATTATCTCATCCATTCTCAGGCCGACGTGCTCGACGTCTTTCCTCGACAGGTAGAGGATCTCGCCCGACACATGACCGCCTCAATGAGGGGTATTGAATGGTCGAAGATATGCTTTGCAGGCTGGGAGGGGACGGCGTCTGCCATCGCGCCGACCCAGATGGCGGCGGTTCCAGCGGAAACAATGGTTATCGTGATGCTGGCTTTGACGACTCTCTACCGCGACTTCCGATGGACAGATTTATCTATCCTTAAGGCCATTCGAAGCCACCCCCTTCCTCGGAGAGCGTATGGCCGCAAGAGAAGAGATAGTCACCCTGATGTCCTATGTCCTCGGCGACAAGAACAGGCAGGTCCTGATCGAGTCCGGGCTCGATTCTGTCCCGAAGGACGCGCGGATCGCTGCCCTGAGAGGGCTGCAGGACCTTGGATGGATAGGTCACACGGGACAGGCCGACTTCGAGGAGAGCTATTCTGTAACCCGCGAGGGACGAGCAGTCTTGTCGGCGAGGCCTCGATTGGAGGAGCTGCCTGAAAACGTCCAGGAACACATCACTGCCCTGAGGACAGCTGATTCGGACAGCATCGACGAGCGCAAGAGCGGCCTGAAGAGGCTGGTGGAGATCGAGTGCGACCTGGCGAACTGGGACAGCGCCCTCGTATACTGCTATGAGCTGAACAAGCTGGCATGGAAGACAAAGGACATCGAGGCGGCGGCATACGCGGCATTCTACCAGGGGAGGATCGAGGAGCCGCAGAACAGGTGGGACGATGCTCTCGAGGCCTATCTGAGGGCGCTTGAGCTGTACATGGAAGCTGGCGACAGAAGAGGGGTCTGCGCCACGAACAGGGCCATGGGCATCGTCTACGGCATCAAGGGCGACCATGCATCTGCCATAAGGTGTCTCGAGAGCAGCATATCGATGGCCAGGATGCTGAGGGACAGAGAGGCCGAGGCCAAGGCTGAAGCGAACATTGCTATCATATACGGCCTCGAAGGGAAGCTCGACCTCTCAGAGAAAGCGAACAGACACTGTCTTGAGTATTTCCTGGAGATAGACGATGCGGCCACGGCTTCGAGAATTGCGAACAACCTTGGTGTAGTCAACATGTCAAAGGAGAAGTTCGACTTGGCCGCCGAGTACTTCGAGAAGACCATTGCAGCATGCAGGAATTGCAAGAACAAGGAGGTTCTGGGCATCGCGCTTGTCAACGGGGGCTACTGCTACGCCAGGACGGGCGACATCTCAAGAGCGCTAGAATACACCGATGAGGCAGTTTCCGTTTTCAAAGAGCCCAATGACCAAAACCTGCTCGCCTTTGCATACAGGAATTACGGGCGCATCGAGTTCCGAAGCGGTCATTTCGAACAGGGCATGAGCTGGTTCGAGAAAAGTATCCGGGCCGCGGAAGCCTCAGGCGTCGATGACACCATTGCCGCATGTTACTACGATTACGGTCTGTGTCTAATAGAATCTCTGACCAATCTCAAGCTCGGAAAGAAGCTCTTGGCAAAGGCTGCGGAAACATACCGAAGGATCGGTGATGCCGCACGAGCAAAACAGGTTGCTTCCAGAATCCCGACCAGGACCTGATTCTCTTACACACGCTCCGCTACATCCCGTTACATGCCAGTGTCTTTCATCGTAGTGACAAACGGCAGCGCCTGAACTTGGCTCCCTTGACCGTTCAGTGAACCCAGGCCCATGCGCCACTGTCAACGGTGATGCCAGAAACCGCGGACTTGAGGTTCATCTGAATTGAGTGCACCCAGGCCCATGCGCCGCTGTCCGGGGTTGCACCCATGACCGCTAGGACGGCCATGACTGTCATAGCTAGAACCCCAGCTACGATTATCCATGCTCTCCTCAGCCTGTCACCCCCGTGATAGGGAACGGCACGGGCGTATTTCTAGTATTCCATCGGAGAGCAAGAACCGCGCCAGTAGGAGGTCGCTCCGAACATGGCCTGAGAAGGTAGCTGCTCCGGCCACGAGAACGCCTCATCAGTGGGATATATCACGGGGCTCAGTGATTACTGGCTGGGCATATGACCGGCCGCGTCTACATCACGATGACTGGGATAAGCAGGTGGCCCGTGCTGAACAGCCTCTGGGCGGCAATCTGCTGCAAGGGGTTCCTGCCCGACAGGATACACCTCTTCGTCACCCGGGGCAGGGAGAAGGACGCCGAGGTACTCTCTCGCTGGATAAGACTGCTGACACAATCGTACGGCAGGCCTGTCGATCCGACCATACGCCTCATTGACGAAGGCGACTTCGCATCCTCTGGCAGGAAGATCACCGCGGTCATGGAGGAGGAGCGCGCGGCCGGGAACGAGGTCGCAATCGACATCACGCCCGGCAGGAAGGCCATCATATCCTCAGCGCTGCTGTCCGCATGGCAGAAGCAGGTCGACCACGTCTTCTACCTCTACCTCGAGGACATGCGCAACTCCAACAACCCATACCCGATGATACCCTTCCACCTTCAGCACTTCGTGGACCTCAAGGAGGAGGTGTGGAGATGAGGGAGCTCACGCTTTCCCGGCCTGAGCTCCAGATACTGATCAATGCGATGCTCAGGAGCGACACACGCTACTTCCATGTGGCGTATCCGTTCTACGACCTCGAGCTCTTCACGCTCGACATACAGAAGCCCGAGCTGACCAAGATAGTCCGGCCGGACAGGATGGACTGGACCAGGACGGAGCGCAAGCCTCTGAACAGGTCGTTCAGCGCGGACGAGCTCCCCAGCTTCAACGACCTCAGGAACTGCATGCTATCGTCCGGCTTCCTCGACTACAGGAACGAACATGAGGTGGCGACCAAGCTGCTGTCGCTCAAGGAGGAGGCGCTCGACCCCAACAAGCGTCCGCGACCGGTCTTCGTGGCCGTGGACACTAACGTGCTCTACGACAGGTTCCTCTCGAGGCACCTGCCCCTGCGGGACGAGGAGTCCGGCATGACCGTCGACGCGCACGACTTCAGGTACGTCCTGAGCGAGATAGTCCAGATGGAGATAGACTCCAAGATCACACACAAGTACTCGAAGGAGGAGATACAGGCTCTAGCATCCGTGCTGAGCCACAGGGAGCTCCTTAGGGAGTTCCAGAACGCGAGCGGGAGGAGGCAGCGCATAGCCAAGCTGGCGATGAACGAGATGAACTACCTGCTGACGGAGCTGAGGGCTCTCAGGATCAAAGGAGCCGCTGCGAGGGACAAGGAGAGGAACGATATCGAGATAGCCCAATCGTACAAGCAGTGGGCGAGGAACGGGGACTATGACGTGCTCCTCCTGACGGCTGACGAGGATATGGTCAGCCACGCCAGGACCAGCGAGCTGATGACGCTCCAGCTCGAGCTGCCTTTCGAGGTGCCCGAGCACGCCAGGATAGACCCGTGGAGGATCTCCGACCTGCTCTACGACCTCGCGGTGACCTTCGGCGTCGTGACCGTGAACGGCGACGCCGTCACGATCCTGGGCGAATGGGGTGGGAAGTCCAGTTCGGACTACATGGCCGAGAACGTGCGCGTGAGGTTCTCCGCCGAAGAGCTGTACCCGGAGATCGCGAGACAGCTCTCGATATGCCGCGGCATACGCGCGACATAGTCTCCGCGGACACCATCACGCACCAGCAGCGTTCTGGACAAAGATATTATCACAGCACGGGCATCAGCTTCAGCGAGGCTGAGACAAGCGCCCGGAGAGTGGAAGGTTTGGAGGCGAAGCCGAAGGTTTACGCATTGAGCACCTGCCCGTACTGCAAGCGGACGAAGCGATTCCTGGATTCCCACAACATCGCCTACGACGTCGTGGACGTCGACCTGCTGGAGGGCGATGAGCAGGAGAGGGTCCTCGCAGAGGTCGAGAGGCTGACCGGCAGGAGATCGTTTCCCGTCGTGGTGGTCGGATCGGAGATCATAGTCGGCCACGACGAGGAGAAGCTGAAGAGGGCGTTCAAGGTATGACTGATGCGGATACACGCAGGGTGTACTGCCCCGTCTGCCAGGCAAGGTTCAGATCCTCGGAGGGCTGGAAGGAAGGCGACATCGTCGTGTGCCCCGTCTGCGGCCAGCGGCTCAGGCTGGCTCGGTCCGACGGCGAGTGGATCGGCGAGAGGCCGGAGAAGGGCACCGAGAAGGAGATCAGGGACAGGATCGAGGAGTATGCCAGGCTCAAGGGCTACACTTTCAACGAGATCAAAGAGGAGCTGATAGAGGGGCTGCTCGAGAAGAACAGGCGCTTCGGCGACTTCTACTGCCCTTGCCGCATGGAGCACGTGCCGGAGTATCAGTGTCCGTGCAAGCCGACGAGGGGAGGGGACGTCGAGCGGAACGGCAGGTGCTACTGCGGGCTCTTCTGGAAGGTCAAGTGACCCCGAGGGACGTGTCTCTCAACACCCTCAAAAAGGCTTCGATGCGCCCGAAGCCGAGCCGATGCTTATGTTCAAAATCAAGAAATAGTGCCCTGAGGGATGCTTGGGCTCGTGCAGGAGCAGAAACTCGACAAGACCCTGGAGCTGACCACGTCGATTCTCGCGATGAGGGATCTCGAGGGGCTCCTGAAGAAGATCGCCGACGCTATAATCGACGACTTCGGGTTCGAGCAGTGCGACGTTTTCCTCCTGAACGAGACGAAGGACGCCTACCGACTGATGGTGAGCAAGGGTTATCCCAAAGCGCTGTCGGAGAAGGTGGACGGGCTCACCAAGCCGGTCAACTCGCTTGTTGAGGACCTTGCGCAGACCGAGCGGCTGGGCAGGTTCACCTACTTCTACAAGGCGACGCCTGACACGAACGGCAGCGTGTACTACGGCCTCCTGCATCCGGAGCGGGCGAAGCTCCCGAGGAAGAACCCGGATGACTGGCACGAGCTGGATGTGCTCTATGTCACGTTCGAGGACGCCGAGGGGAACATCCTGGGATACATGGAGCCGGACGGCCCGCGAGACGGGAAGATCCCCAACCCGCATCTGGTCACGAACCTGGAGATATTCGCCTCGCTCGCGTCGATAGCGATATCGAACGCGGAGCTCGTCGAGAGGCTGGAGAAGACCGTCAGGATGTACAAGGCGATGCTGGACTCCACCGCCAGCCTTCAGCAGCCAGGGGACCTCAAGTCGACCCTCAAGCGGATAGCAGACAACCTGCTCGAGCTCGTGCCGTACGACGAGCTGAGCGTCTACCTCGTGGACTGGGAGAAGAACCTCCTGATACCCGTCTACGCCACCGGACCTTACACGGAAGAGGTCATGGCGGACGTGGGGCCGATATCCGGCCTGGCGGGCGAGGTCGCGAGGAGCGGCAAGGTCGAGATCGTTCAGGACTCGGTGGCCGACCAGCGGGTCGAGGACATACCCGGCCTCGAGGACGTTGAGGAAGCGCAGACGATGATCGCCATCCCGCTCAAGGGCAAGATGGGCGTCGAGGGCGTGCTCGAGCTGTACAGGGACAAGAGCAGACAGTACACCCCCCTCGAGGTCACTCTGGTGGAGCCGTTCGCGAACCACGCTGCCATAGCCATCGAGAACGCGAAGCTCCGGGAGGAGCTGAGGGAGAACTTCGAATCCGTCCAGCGGGCGTACGAGGAGATGAAGAACCTTGACGCGATGAAGGACAGCCTCGTTGACACAATATCCCATGAGATGAGGACGCCCCTGACCACGATCATGGGCTACCTGGAGATGGCTGCGGCTGGCATGTACGGGGACGTGCCACCGAAGATGAAGGCGAAGTTCGAGACGATGCTGGAATCCGTCAAGAGGATAAACCAGCTGGTCGCCGCCATGCTCGAGCTCTCGCGGCTGCAGAAGAAGTCCCTCAAGCTCGATTTCGAGCCGGTCAACATAGCCATGGTGACGAGGGAGGTCCTGAAGGAGCTGGAGAGGGACATCGCGGAGAAGAAGCACACGGTGACCGTGCTGTTCGGGACGGAGCTGCCTATAGTTGAGGCGGACAGGCTCAGGATGCACGACATCATCGAGAACCTCCTGACCAACGCCATCAAGTACACGGACCCCGGAGGACAGATACAGGTCGGCGCGGACATCCTGGGCGGAAAGCTGCACCTGTGGGTCAAGGACAACGGCAGGGGCATCCCGGCCGAGGAGCAGCCGCGGATATTCGACAAGTTCTTC
>JAWCKF010000011.1:0-52949 GCA_038852315.1 Thermoplasmata archaeon
CGACCTGCCGTTCGAGATGGTGCACATGTCCGACTATGTGAAGCGGCTCGCCGAGTCCGGCGCCCTCGCGCTGGAGCCTGCCGAAAAGGCCGCGTTCACATTCACCTACCACGACTCGTGCAGGCTGGGAAGACACTCGGGCGTCTACGACTCGCCCAGGGAGCTGGCCAAGGCGTTCTCTGGCGCGAAGTACGTGGAGATGGAGAACACCCGGGACAAGGCCGTCTGCTGCAGCGTGGCGGCCTGGGCGAACTGCAACGCGAACGCAAAGAAGATACAGGTCGAAAGGGTGGTCGAGGCGAAGAAGGTCGGCGCTGACAGGCTGCTGACGTTCTGCCCCAAGTGCCAGATACATCTGAGGTGCGCCGTCCAGGACAGGGTTCCGGTGGACCAGTCGCTGGTCGACGTGAAGATCGAGGACTTCACGGTAGCGCTTGCGAGACTGCTCGGCCTAGTCGAAGATCAGAAGTGAGAAGAGAGCTGCCCCGCAGCCTCAGAGGTCCGGCCGATCATCTTCGAACCTGAACCCGCAGGGCTGATGGACCTGCTCGCGCCTGGACCTGGGATACTTGCGGCACTGCAGCGGCCTGAACGCGTACGCCGCGCATCTGTACTGTCCCGGGTGCCCACTGACCTCCCTGAGGAATGGACACTCGAACAGGAACCTGCAGCACGCGCCGCACCTGAGGCACTCCCCGGTCCGGCTCCGGTCGACTGGCAAGACCAGACTCGTGGCGAACCTGAGCAGTTTGCCGCCGAACGGTGCTCTTGGCATGTGCTCTCTCCCCCTGCATCATCTTGCAGTTCTAATCAATGCTCGCACGGCTGACAGCGATGGGATGACTCAGGTGAGCCTGAGAGTCAGCAGCTCCGCGGCGGCGTCTCCCACATCATCGGGCGCTCTTGCCCGGAGACGTTCCGCGAGGCCGACGACGTGGGTTCTTACAAGTTCGCGGACCGCCCTGTAGGCATCGATCCCCTTGCCCTCGGGATCCTCTATCTGCCACTCCTCTGTCGGGACCCCTGGGACAACCATACACCGCTGCGAACCGCAGCCCATGTGCACGACTAGATCCAAGTCTGCGGTTTCCTCAGGTGCTAGCGCTTTCGGCTTCGCGTCAGAGATGTCGATGCCGACCTCGCGCATGACTTCGATGGCCCTTGGGTCGACTTCTTTGGCAGGCTCCGTGCCAGCGCTCAGCGGATCGATGACATCCGGAGCTAGCTCTCTCGCAAAGGCCTCGGCCATCTGACTGCGGCATGAGTTCTTGGTGCATACGAAAGCCACCCTGTACCTGCGGGAACGCGGTCGGATCATGACCCACACCGGCAACATGCATAGGGACGGCTTCCCGTCATGATACTTGCGCCGTCCATGTCGGAACGCCCAATCCAGGTTTCTTGTCTATTCTATCAGAAAAGGGTGCTTGTCTTTTCAGCGTTCGAGAATTGAACTACAAAAAGACATCTATTTCCGGAGCCCATGCAATCCGAAGACGGTGCGGGCGAGCACACACAATCACGCACATATACCCGCTCCGTTTCTAGGGGATGCTCGCAGCGGCCCTCGCACCTCTGCGCGACGATGAGGGCCCCCGTGTCAGTGAGATCATGACCGAGCCCAGAGGAGCGGGGCGTCTTGGCTACCCCATAGTGCTGACGGCCTCGAGAGCCGAGATCAGCCAGTACGGCGGTGACCCTTTCAGGGCGTTCATATGCACATTCCCCGAGTTCCTCTCTCGAAGGGCGCTCAACGGCTATCTCTCCGAGGAGGGGCCGAGCGACGGGCCGGCGCGTTTTGCGCCCTACGGACTCAGGAAGGTTGAGGCCATCCTTTCGAAGGAGTTCGGCAGCGAGAACGTCGTCACGTGCCATCCCGACAGACTGGGGGAGTTCGTCGGCCCGCAGACGAAGCTCGTGTGCATATCGACCATGGACCCGGTCGGACTCGCATATGTGTCGACGACGTACAACAGCCTGATCGGGTTCGGGGGTGAGGCGCTGAACGCGGCCGAGTTCAGGCGCCTGCTCAGCGACCCGGCGATCATCCGTCACAAGCCGAAGATCATCGTGGGCGGCGCTGGCGTGTGGCAGATAAGGGATGCGGGACTGCAGAGCCCTCTCGGCATAGACCTGCTCTTCCACGGGGAGGCGGAGGCGGACCTCGTACCAGTAGTCAGGAGTGTCCTCGAGGGCGCCTGTGGGGACTCGTACGTGGATGCATCTGAGGCCGACAGGTCTGCCGTGCCCCTGATCATGCGACCGGCAACCTACGGCGCCGTCGAGATCACCCGCGGGTGCGGCAGGGGGTGCGCATTCTGCAGCCCCACAAACAGGAGGAAGCACTCGTTCCCGCTCGAGCACATCATGGAGGAGGTCCGGGTCAACGTCGAAGGAGGCTCGAAGGCCATATTCACAGTGACGGAGGACATGTTCCTCTACAAGTCGCACCCTGGGTTCATACCCAACACCCCAGAGGTCGTCAGACTGTACAAGACCATCGCCTCGTACCCCGGCGTGGAACATATCTTGCTCTCGCACGCGAGCCTAGCCCCTGTGCTGTACGACCGCGCATTGCTCGATGAGCTCACCCCCGTGCTGATGGAAAAGACCTACTGGACGCCCGAGCGGGGGTATAGGCAGAGGTACATCACCGTCGAGGTGGGGATAGAGACCGGCAGCGTCCGCCTCATGAGGAAGCACATGAAGGGCAAGGCGCTCCCGTTCACAGTCGACAGGTGGCCGGAACTCGTGCTGCAGGGAATCGGGCAGATGAACGACCACGACTGGTGGCCGCTGTGCACGATAATGACCGGTCAGCCAGACGAGACCGAGGACGACGTCATCGCGACCCTCGATCTGATAGACGATCTCAGGGCACAGAACGCGAAGATGTTCTACACTCCGGTGCTATTCATACCGCTCGAGGACGCGATGCTCAACCATGCCAAGAGGTCGAACCTCGAGAGCCTCACTGAGCTCCAGTGGATGGTGCTTACGAAGTGCTGGAGGAACAACATCGACTTCTGGCAGCCTGAGAGGTCGTGGCTCTACAGCACCATGTTCTTCCTGTCGCACTGGCTCTACGCCCGGTGGCGCCACGGCAGGAAGTCGACGAGGCCGATGATGCACCTGGCCGGCTTCAAGGACGACTCTCTTGCGTTCGCGCTGATGGACAAGCTGGATCTGTCGCGCGAGTTCATGAGGGACAAGGCCCACACGACCATGGAGGTACTGGGGCTGAGATGAGCCCGGGCACCAGGTCCTGTCGGCCGAGGTGCCTGAGTCAGGTCTCCGTGCGCTTGATGATCTCCTCGTACACGGGGATGTTCTTCTCCGGCAGATATGAGCAGAACTTCACCGGGTCCAGCGCTTCCGGCGGCCTCACACCCTTGAGATCGGCCTCGCCCCTCGCGACCATCTCGACCGCAACTGCGACGGGCATGGCGGTCTGATAGGCAGTGGCGTGTATGCCCGAGATCTCGTATGCCCTCTCGTGCGTCATGTGCGTCCATGTCCTGATGACGGTGTCCTCGCCGTTCATCCTGCCCGAGACCTCGGTGAGCACGCAGCAAGTCCCTTTCAGTTTCCCAGCCAGGTCCTCGGGCCTCGGCATCGTGGCGATCACCACCTCTATAGGCGCGACCTCCATCTCTCGGATCTTCACAGGCTTGAAGGACAGCAGCCCGAGCTTCTTGAGGAACTGGACGTACTGCACGAAGGTCTCATCCAGCGTGATCATGAAGTCGCAGCGCTTGATCTTCTTCCCGATGTACTTTGGTATCAGCTCGCTCTCCTCGTGGTCCGTCATGTAGACCTTCATTGGCCCGACGGGGTCCGGGAACGAGTAGACCTCGCTCGTGCTGAGCGGCGGAACGCGCTTCCACCTGCCGTTCTCGTAGTAGAGCGGGTCCCTGATGCACTCCTCGATCATGGCGTCCGGGGAGAAGTATGTGGCGAACTCGTACCCGTTGAGTCTGCTGTTGTCGGCATCCCTGACGCGGACATAGTCGACCGATTCCATCCTGTCTGCCGCGCGCTTCGCGAAAAGGTTGGATGCGCCAGGGTCGATGCCCATCGAGCAGAGCGCGAAGATGCCCGCGTCCCTGAACTGTTTGTCATAGGTCAGCTGATCCTCGAACATCGGATGGCCGAACTCCTTGTCGCCCGTGGCCATGTCGATGTAGCTCGCGCCGCCCTTCAGGCAGCCCTCCATTATCTTCAGGTTGAGCGCGGGGACCGTGCCGTTGACGAGGATGTCGACCTTCTGTGCGACCTTGGCGACCTCCTCCGGCTTGGAGCCGTCCGCCCTCATGACCTCTATCTTGTCGCTCTTCATCTTCTTCTTGACGGACTCAGCGCCCTTCAGCGCGATGTCCGCGAGGACTATCGACGAGACCAGGTCGCTCTTGACGAGGTCTTGCGCTACGCACTGCCCTACGCCGCCACAGCCGAGAATACCCACTCTAATCTGCTTTGACATCTTCTGGTGCTCCTGCGAAAAGAGGCTTCCTGTGGTTCTGCACCCCTTCCCAGAGACGTTATCCAGCACCCCCCTAAAAAGGTTGGTTCCGGGACCCCGGTGCATGCCTGCTTATGAACCCCTGAGCGCCTACGCCGGGACACTGGTGGAGAATTATTGGATGTAATAAATCATAAATTACGAATTTAAAAGTGGGACTGTGGTGCACATTTTGGTCCATCTGTAGGAGCGGCGGTGGAGAGGTCTACCAAGGGAATTTTATATTAAAACATGAATGGACGTCTGTTACAGTAAGCCGGATAGAATGAGCGCAGAGACGGATGCAACCGAAAGCGCCTGTGGCGAACGGGCTCAAACGAGGTCGAGGCACATCAGATTTCTGTGGAACGCAGCGGGGACCTTCTTTCTCGCCCTTGGGATGATCGGTGTCCCGCTCCCGTTCCTGCCGACGACACCGTTCCTCCTGTTGGCAGCCGCCTGCTACATGCGGGGCTCACCCCGGATGCACAGGTGGATGCTCACGAACAGGTACTTCGGAGCGTATCTCAAGAACTACATCGAGGGAAAGGGGCTCCCTGTCAAGACCAAGGTGGCATCAATAGCCACACTGTGGGCGGTGATCCTGTTCTCTGCGCTTGTCGTGACCGAGAGTGCCATCATAAGAGCTGTTCTCCTAGTGGTTGGCACCGGCGTGACAATCCACTTAGTGACCCTCAAGACTTGCCCAAGTCCGAGAGACCCGCGGAGATGATCGAACACCGACAGGTCCTTGCGGCACCTTTCCTCAGGCCTTTTCCTGCGACTCGACACTCCTGGATATCGCCCGCAGTATGTCACGCCTCGTGATTATGCCTGAGAGCCTTCCTGATGAGTCCACTATGGGCACCCGGTTGAACCTGTTCTTGTCCATCAGCGCGACTATCTCGCTGAGCGGGGCTTCCTCGTCAGCCGTCACGGCCGGCGAGCTCATGACCTCGTACACGGGCTTCGACATCGTCTTCTTCAGCCTCTCCTCGCCATCCCTGTCCTCCCTCTTCCCGATCCTCGGGAACAGGAGCCCGAGTATCCCGTCCTTCTCCCTTCCCACATCCCTCGCGATGTCAGTCCCCGTCACGATGCCAAGCACCTTGAGGTTGATGTCCACCACGGGCAGCCCGTCAACATGGTTCGCAACCATGACCTGCACGGCCTTCCTGACCGTGTCGTCCTCGAACAATGTCAAGACCGGCCTGCTCATGATCGTTCTCGCCGGTTCATCGAGGACCCCTCGCAGTGGGCCCTCGCGCGGGCGTACCCCTTCGGCCGGCACAGCGGCCGGCGGCACGGACACAGGCTCTGGCCTTCCGACTCTTGCCCTTTCGAACGGCGGGAGAGAGGCGACCGTGAACTGGTGGGGCGTGAGCTTCGCGTCGTAGACGTGCACCTCAGGTGCGAGTGCGGGGGGCGCGTACTCGGGCCTCATCTCTATGGCATCCGTCGGACAGGATTCGACGCACACGCCACAGGCGATGCACTTGGCCCTGGAGACGCTCTGCCTCTTGTTGGCCTTGTCCATCGTGATGGCGTTCGTGGGACACCTCTTCTCGCACAGCCCGCAGAAGATGCACTTGCTCATGTCGTAGACGACCCTCCCTCTCTCGCCCTTCGGGAGCACGACGGGCTCCGCGGGATATCTGCGCGTGGCTGGCTTCGAGAACAGGTTCTTGAGCGCGTTCCTCACCATGGACATGGCACAGCCCCCACTAGCGGTCCGTGCAACATATGCACGGATCTATCGAAGTCGTTATCACCGGCACATCTGCCAGCCTGCAATTGGGTATCATCTCTGCCAGGCACTGCACGTTGACGAAGGTAGGCGTTCTTATCTTCACCCTATCGAGCCGGACCTGGCCACTGGCCCTGACATAGTAGAAGAGCTCACCCCTGGGCGCCTCGACCCTGGAGAACGCCTCCCCGGTCGGGTTACCCCTGAAAGGCACGTTCACCGGCTCGTCGCGGAGGAGGCCTATGCTCTGATGTATCAGGTCGACGGACTGGAACAGCTCTTCTACCCTTACCATCGAGCGCGCATAGCTGTCGCCCTCGTCCCTGTGGACCGGTCGGAACCTGATCCCCTCGACACCGTATCCCGCGTAGGAGCTGAGGCGCACATCGTACGGCACGTCGCTCGCCCTCGCCGTCGGTCCGACCGCCCCATACCGTACTGCAGCATTCCTGGATAGTACGCCGACACCTGCCGTGCGCTTGCGGAAGGTGCTGTCCTTGGCGAAGATCCTCCTTATCTCCTCCAGCTTCGGTAGCAGCCCATCAAGGGTGACCTCTATGTCCTTAGTCTTGTCGTACCCGATGTCCTTCCTGATCCCGCCGATAGTGTTCATGCTGTAGTGTACCCGGTTACCCGCGATCCTGTCGATGAGTGCCATGATGGTCTCTCTCTCACGCCACGTCTGCATGAACAGGTTCTCGTAGCCCATGACCTCGGCTATGTGGCCCAGCGTCAGCAGGTGGCTCGTCATCCTCTGAAGCTCTATCATGATAGTCCTTATGAGCTTCGCCCTTGTGGGTATCTCTAGCCCCGCCATCTGCTCTATCGCCTGGCAGTAGGCGGTGGAGTGCTGGAACGAGCATATCCCGCAGACCCTCTCGGAAAGGAATATGTTTCTCTTGAAGTCGAGCTCCAGGGCCCGCTCGAGCCCTCTGTGGTTGTATCCTATGACGATGTCCGCGCCGACGACCGTCTCCTCCTCTAACTTCAACCTCAGGTGGATCGGCTCGAGCAGGCTCGGGTGCTGAGGCCCGAAAGGTATGACGCTGACGCTAGCCATGAGGACCGGCCTCCTTCTCTCGCGCGCGGCTAGCGGGTGTAGGGGGGTTCGAAGACTTTCGGAGAGGATTGACTATTCCGCTCCCGGGAACGACCATGAGGCCGCCCACCACGCCCGCGAACCTCAGTCCGAACAGGTCGACTATCTCACGCTCGAAGTTGAGGGCCCCTGGGAAGATGTCGGATATGCTTTCGACTTCCTGGCCTTCAGCTACCACCAACCTCAGGTTGACGAGTTCGCTCTTCGTGAAGAACGTATAGATCAGCTCGAAGCTGCCATCGTTCAAGTCGACCGCCGTTATCGCAACAAGCTGCGCCTCTGCTCGTGCCATCTTCAAGACCTTCGGACGCATCTCCGTGGCAGGGACGGAAACCGACTTGGGCTTGACCGAGACAGCTTGTTGATTGCCGCTCGCCGTCATGCCCTCACCCTCCCGTCGGTGCCAGGGGCGTCAAGATCGGACTTCCTCGGAGAGAACGCCCTCTCTTTCCATATCTTCAGTCCCAGTAGCACGCCATCTATTATCGCCTCAGGCCTCGCTGCGCACCCTGGCACGAACACGTCGACCGGGATGATGCTGCCCACACCTCCATGCACGTTGTAGCACTCCTCGAACGGTGCCCCCGTGCACGCGCAATTGCCGACTGCGATGACCAGCCTTGGCTCGGGCATCTGGTCATACAGGTTCTTCAGCCTGGGCGCGACCTTCATAGAAACTGGTCCCGTGACGAGGAGGATGTCTGCGTGCTTCGGGTTCGCCTTGTTCAACATCCCGAAACGCTCTATGTCGTACCTCGGCGACAAGAGCGCCCAGGTCTCGATGTCGCATCCGTTACAGCTTCCGGTGTCGAAGTGGAGTATCCACGGAGACTTCACCCTTGACCTTTGGGTGAGTCCCATCAGACGCCACCCCCATGGGCGATGGAAACAAGAAGCAGGTTGAGGCCGACGAGAGCAGTGCCAACAGCCAGCGTGAAAGCCACCATGCGCTCTCTGGTGAGCCTTGCCGTCGAGTTGTCGATTATCTGCGTGAGGAACAGCGCACAGACGATGATCGCCGACTTCCCGGCGACGGAGATCAACACATCCTCATTCCAATAGAACAGCGACAGGATACCGAAGAGCACGGCCAACTCGTACCAATGCGCGAGCTTCAGGATGGCCAGATAAGGTCCTGAGTATTCAACATACGGACCGGACACTATCTCCTGGTGCGCTGTGGCCACGTCGTAAGGCGATTTCTGGAGCTTGATCACCATTATCACGACCAGCGCCAGCATCTCCAGGCCCATCGATGGGAGCAGACTGGTTCTGAGCTCGCTCACTCTGAAGGTGCCCTGGTCGAACCCTATGAGAAGTATGACCAGGAGGAGCACGGGCTCATATGCCAGTATCTGGAGGAGTTCCCTCTGCGATCCGAAGAAGCTGTAAGGCGAGCGGGCACTGAATGCTCCGAGCTCGAGCGCGACCGCCCCCGCACCCGAAACGAAGAAAATCACTATCAGGTCCCCTCCGGAGACGAGGAGTGCGAAGGCCGCACCTTGAAGGAAGAGGCATGCCAGAGCGAACATGGTCTGTTCGCCGTTGACGACCATCGGCCTCTTCGCGAGAAGCTTCACCAAATCGTAGAAAGGCTGTACTATGGGAGGGCCGACCCTGTTCTGCATCCGCGCCGTGACCTTCCTGTCTATTCCCAGGAGGATGCCTACCCCAAAAGGCGCCAGAACCATGACCAGCAGACTGACAAGGGCCTCAGTGGGGGTCAAAGCCACGTGCGCACCTCCATCGCGATTGGCACGGAGACGACGATGACCAGCAGGAGTGTGGCAGCCAAGTTGAGGAGGACATTGAACCTTGCTTTGGACAAGTCGTCGAGAATGTAGAATCCGCCGATCTCAAACTTGTATTCCTCCCCTCCGGTGTAGGGAGTCGACAATTCATCTTCACGCGGCCTCGTCAGGAAGGCCGACAGCAGGAAGACTGCTACGACGATGGCCAAGAGCACGATTGCCGGGAATTCCCCGAGCGAGCTGAATATCCCGGCAGCATCGCCGCTCACAGAACTGCCGAAGTAGATCTCCGTGTAGGGGTTGATGAGGTGCTCCACAAGCCATGTGACGAGGAATGACAGCAACACAGCGCCGAGTGCGAGCGTTCCAAGTGTGTATCTGAACACTCGGGAGATTGGGTCTCTGAGAGGAGATGGGATTTTCGCCTCCATCTCAGCAGTAAGCACCCGTCCCAACCACTTGGAGTAGTACACGACAGTCGCAGCGAAACCGATCGCTATCAAGAACGTCAGAAGGGGCAGGCTGATGGCCGCCTCGCTTATCAGCCACTTGCTAGCGAACATGCCGAACGGAGGCAGCATGATGGTGAACACGCCTATGGCGAACGCGACCGAGACGAAGGGCATCCGGTCGCGCAGCCCCACCATCGCGTCGATCTCCTGTGTTCCAAGCTCGTGCTTTACCACTCCCACACACATAAACATGAGAGCCTTGGACAACGCGTGGAACACGATCAGTATCATTGCCGCAGAGATGGCCAACGACGTGTTTATGCCGACGCACATCGTCACGAGTCCGAGGTTCCCGATGGTCGAGTACGCCAGCACTCTCTTGGAGTTCGATTCGGTCATCGCCAGGACCGCCGTCCCCAGGAAGGAGACCGCGCCAACGAAAGCGATGGTCCAGGAGAGAGCATGAGAGTCGCCGATGATCGGAGATATCCTTATCAACATGTAGACACCGAGCTTGACCATCGTAGACGAGTGCAGCAGAGCTGAGACCGGCGTGGGAGCCACCATCGCACCTAATAGCCAGCTTTGGAACGGCATCTGTGCGGATTTGGTGAAAGCCGCAATTGAGATGAGCGCAAACGGGAGGAGGGCGACGCCTCCCACAGGCTCACCAACAAGCACCTCTTTCAAAGACAATGTGTCGAAGAACACATAAGTGAGGACGAGCCCAAACGCCATCGTGACGCCGCCGCCGAGCGTGTAGACAAGCGCCCTGACTGCGGAGTCCTTGGCCTCCAGAGTCCCCTCGTGCCCTATGAGCACGTAAGAACAGAACGTAGTAACCTCCCAGAAGAAGAAAAGCCATAGCATGTCGTTGGCCAAGACCGCTCCGTTCATCGCACCCAGGAAGAGGAGCATCATAGCAAAGAACCTGGGCTGGGCTTTGTCGTGTTCCATGTACTTGATCGCATAGAGGCAGATCACGGAGCCGACAATGTTTATCACGAAACTCATCACAACGGCGAGATAGTCTGTGACTACGGCGGGCTCGATGGTCGTGTTGAAAACGGCCACCTCCAGGAACCCGAGGGGAACGATCTGAAGGGCCGCGAAAGCTGTCACCAATCGGTTCCTCAGACGGATACCAACATATAGGAAGAAGAGCATCAGAACGAAGTCGAGAAGCGCGAAGATCCATCTCGCAGGGCCGAACTCTGACGATTCGACAGAGTAGACGCTCACGCCCCTTACACGCAGCTCAAGGAAGAGCGCGATAGACAGTGCGATGACCGCCCCGGAGGTAGCCGCCACAGGGACTGCAATCAGTCGGCCATTTCGAAAGGTCAGGCAGGCGAGGCCGCCCGCAACGGGAACGGCTACCAGCAGTATCACGATGGTTGCGACGTCCACGAGGGGGTGTAGGAAGAAGAGAGTATTCAAGATAGCGCATTGTCTGGGGATGTGGCATCAGTGTTGCAAGCCCTATGGCTCACATAAGACTCCTCTTTGTCAGCCGCAGACCTTCTATTCGCGTACCATCCTCGGGATCGGGCTTGAACGACTAACATGTTCGCCGAAAAGGAAAGGAGTTTCAAACAAAGTCGAAGTAACCTACCCTGGGGCAAGAAACCCCATGGAGGAACATCATGGAAGAAAAACGCCGTAGTCGCATAGCCTGGCTGAAACAACAGTCCTTCACAATCGCGCTCCTCGTAGTCATAGCGTGCTTCTGGGCATTGTCTGCCAACCTCGGACTTGAGGAGCCGGCAGAAGTGCCCCAGGTTCGTGCGACAATAGGGGCCGCGCTTCTTGTCGTGGGCTTCTCTGCAGGGCTGCTCGGAGGCCTCATCGGGACGGGAGGTTGCAGTGTTATGCTTCCAATTCTTCATTTCTGGCTCGGATACCCCGCACCGGTGGCGATTGGCACGACTTTGTTGCGGTGATATTCACAGCGACTTCTGGCGGATACGGACATCTCGTGCGACGCAACCTGGACCGGCGGGTCACGATACTGCTCGCAGGAGGCGGCCTGGTCGGCGTGGTGATAGGCTCCTGGCTGTTCACGATCCTAGCCGAAGACGTCGAGCTCCTCGGACTGTTGCTGGGTATCGCGTTCCTCCTTCCTGCCATACGGATGATCGCTGAGGGTGGCTTGATGAGGAAGATGCCCAGCAGAGAAGGGGATAAGATATCTGGCTCGAGGCCTGGGTTGCTGAGCTTCGGTGCGGTTATAGGCCTACTCACCGGGCTGGTTGGTCTCGGCGGTTGTTACGCACTAGTCCCGGGACTCATATACCTGTTCGGCGCGCCTGTTTACGTGACCATGGGGACCTCGCTGGCAACAATGATACCACTCGCGCTCGTGGGTGGCGGGATCAAGTTTGTACAAGGCTGGGTTGCCATCTATGCAGGGCTGTTGCTGGCAGGCGGAACAGTCGTAGGAGCCCAGCTCGGCGCCGCGATCATAAGGCGGTTCAAACCAGCGACTTTGAAACTGATATTCGGCGCGTACTTCCTGTACGTGTCGGTCAAGTTCATAACGTCGTACTTCGGAATCTCGATCTGGTAGACTGGCAATTTGAGCTGGCATCCCGCGTGAAGTCATCAATCACTCTGCAATGAGCCTCTGGGCCAGCTCTGTCATCGAATCGTCACCAGCTCTGCTTATGGCCTTCGCCAAGGCGACCGCGGCCCTTATGTCCTTCTTCTGGATTCCGAGCCTCTTTGCCTCGCGGACGTGGTACCGCAGGCACGATTGGCAGTGGCCTGCGACCGAAGCCGCGATTCCGACAAGTTCAGCAGTTCTCTCGTCCACATCCATCACCTCTCATGTCCCGAATCATCACCGACCTTCCCTCTCTCCTGCGAGCCTGCCGTGTACACGATATCACCAGAGATTGATGCCGAAGAATCTCGCGGCGAAGAGCACACCGATGAGGACAACTGCGCAGGCGAAGCCGACCTGTATCCACCTCGCAAGTGATATGTACCTGTTCCCGAGGGCCCCCCTAATTTCGCCAGTTGCAGCACAGAAGGGGATTATGGTCGCGCCGTGTCCGAGGCCGAAGACGAACATGAGGAGGCCACCGGTGAGGACCGAGATGTCTCGGGATATCAACAGTATCAACACAGGGAAGACGAGAGAAAGTGCGCACGGCACCCAGCCCAGAGAGAACAGCGCTCCCAGCAGGAACCCTGCGAGAGACGGCGACCTCCAGCTCAATGAACTCAGCATCTTGTGCAGCGCACTCCCCTTCTTGCCACTCCGTGCAGTCTTACAAGCCCGCGCCTCGCGAAGCGTCAAGAGTCCGCACCTAAGCAGGTCACCGATCGGCCGTATCATGTTGATGCCCAAGATAACGAGGACGATTCCCGAGAGCAGGTAGAACGTAGAGGACATCTGGACGAACCTCCCCACGTACGAGATCGCCAGTCCAAACACGAGGAAGACGACAGCCGTTCCCACGGTGAACGCAATACCTATCTTGAGCCCCACGGTCTGGTATCTGTCCTCCTGTGGTTCTGGACGCCCGTCAGATCTTAGGGCCGCGGTTCCCACGAACGAGACCACAGCCATCAGGAGGGCGAGCGAACATGGAGAGAAAGACGTGACAACGCCTAGGAGGAACATCCCTCCCACACCCGCCGCGGTCTCTCCAGCTGAGTCCTCTAGGGGGAGCGTCCAATCGCCAGAGAGTATCATTCTCGCGTCATCCAAGAGCGACTCAGCGCTCTGCACACCATCTATCACACCCTTGCCTATGCAATAGACATTGTACACGCCCACGACCGTCAAGTCCTGGTCAATCAGAACGAGCGTAGGGTTAGAGAAGGCTCCCTTGACATCCCAGTAATTCAGGTACAAGTTCGAGACCGGGAAAGGCTCGAACTCCTCCACCCAGTGCCAGCTGATGTTCACGCCGTACCATTCCTCAGCCATCCTCCACCCCTCTTCGGAATACGGGTTCTTGCGGATGTTTATTGTGATGACCTCGAGATCTGGCATGCCTGAATCGACCAGACGCTCTAGTTGCGATATCTGGTCATGCATGAACCTCTCACACTCTGTGCAGAGGGGGGTCTCCAGTTGGGTGAAATGCACCAAAGTGACCTTGCCAGAGTTGTTCTCTAGCGACACGCTCTGCCCGCGCACGTCTACGACGACGAACTGCTTCGCAGGGAGCCCGAGCGGAACTTCCTCGTCCTCAAGCCATGCCGAAGCGACTACCGTAAGGACTGAGATCACGCTGAGGCTGGCCACAATGACAGCGAGAGACAGATGCCTCGGATGCATTCTTCAGCACAACCTCAACTGTTCTCTTCATAATGCGACTCGGCATCAGCGAGCCAACTCATGAGCGAGGCCTTATCGATGACGCCCTCCCAGCTGTGCCATCCGACGCCCACGCCGCCCGTGGGGAGCTCGACCTTGGTGAGCAATATCGTGAGAGGGACATAGTGTATGCCACCTGAGGGATCGTACGTTGCGAAGGCCTCGGAGGATTGGGGCTCATCCGTGCCTGCCACGAGGTCGATGTACTTGACGAAGGGATTCTCGGTCTCAACGGCCTGGCAGATCGTCTCTTGCTGGATGCACGGCAGACAACCCGTGCTGTGAACGAGTATCATCACGACACCCGTCTCCAGCGCTGACAACACCCACTGAGGGTGCACAACGGTGCCGCCACTCGACGGGTGCATGCTCGGATAGACCACCCAGAAGTCCTCAGGGCCGGTTCCAACACCTCTCCTCTCGGTCGGAGGGACACCCGTGAAGAACGTCCAGGTGAAGACCACGCAATCAAGGTGCAGACCTTCAAGATCTCGGGCACCCTGACCTACGGTGACACTGTAGTAGGTCTGCTCGAGCAGCGACGCCGCGGGGGTGAACCTCATTGTGGTTCCGACCCAGAAGAATGAACCAGCTACATAAGGCTGGATGCTGAACGAGGACTCTACAGATGGCCTGTCCATTGCCTTATTGAAGGTGATCCTTATCTGCGAGGTCGTCGAGGCGCCGTAGCCGGTCGGCTCACACATCACTACACTAGGCAGTACGACTTGTTTCCCCCTCGGATAGTAGGCGTACGCTAGGACCGAGGCGGTGACGACGACAGCGGCGACGACTACTGCGTAGATGACCTTCCTGGTGGCGTTAGTGAGTGTGCCACAGCTGGCACACCTTCTTGTTCCAGGCTTCAGCAACGAGCCGCAGCTGGAACACTCGAAATACCCTTCCGAGAGGAGACGCTTCTTCTCCTGTTCCTCCTTGGACCTCCTCTTCGCCAAGCCACTCCCCCGGTTCTTGAAATCAGCACTTCCACGACCTGAGCGCCCTTAGACCATCCGCGGTGATCGAGTATATTCTCCAGTACTTCACGCGCTTCGAGGTGATTAATCCCTCCGCCTCTAGCAGTCTGAGGTGGTATGACAACTTGGAGTCGCTGGTGCCGGATGTCACCTTCAGGACACACGGACACATATCCGTCAACGAAAGGGCATACAGCAGCTTCAGCCTGATCTTGTCGGAGAGCACCTTGTAGTGTCTTGCGAGAGCTGCTATGCGGCTGGGGTCCGGGATCCGTCTGTCCAGAGCACGCAGTCCGCCGACCTTGTCGAGTCCCTCGCGGACCTCTGCAGGCACCTTCAGTCCATTGATTCCATACTTGGAAGATACTTCAAACTTCCTTGAAACCACAAGTGATTAATAGACGTAGAAGTATTTCAATTTTTGTTGAAGAGTACTCGGAAGGTAGCATGACCATTCTTGACTACATGGGCTCCCTACTGTGGGCAGGCGTCGAGGGGCTCGTGAACTACCTCTCGGCCCATGTCCTGCTGTGCCTCGTACCAGCCTTCTTCATCGCAGGTGCCTTGTCGGCTCTCTTCAAAAAAGAGGCTGTCACGAAATACCTCGGTCCTGACACGCCAAAGTACGTCTCTTTTCCGGTCGCCTCCGCGGCAGGCCTGCTTATAGCCGTCTGCTCCTGCACGATCCTCCCGCTGTTCGCGGGAATCTGGAAGAAGGGGGCGGGGCTGGGTCCTGCTGTGACGTTCCTTTTCACAGGCCCAGCGATCAACATCCTTGCCATCACATACACCGGTGGCCTGGTCGGATGGGACATCGCCGGCGCCAGAGCGATTCTGTCCATAGGGTTCGGCATACTGATCGGGGTACTCATGGGTTTGATCTTTGGGAAAGTGGTGGGTTCGTCAACGAACCGCAGCGCCGCGTCGTTGGCCGAGCCGCCCCTCCACCATGCCACAGGCGATCCGCCCGACCCTCCAGCAAGTGAGTCGGAGCGATGGACTCTGAGGGAAAGGCTTGTCCAGAAGCGTTCCATCGTGCTTTTCATGCTCCTGATAGGCGTTCTCCTCTCAGGGACGGTCCCGGCTCCTATAATCTTCAGGATACCTGTGCTGGCTGCATTCGTCCTCCTCGCGACTGCCTGGGCGCTGAGGGCGAACTCGCGTGAGGAGAATCGGGCGTGGATGGGAGAGACATACTTCTTCGTCAGAATGATCGTACCTCTGCTTCTGGTGGGGGTCTTCGTGGCGGGCATCGCGTCGGCTCTTATACCCCCAGACGTGGTCGCGGAACACCTCGGACGCAATACCCTCTCGGCGAACGTCATCGCGGTCGCCTTCGGCATATTCATGTACTTCCCCACGCTGGTCGAAGTGCCCGTCGCGCGCATGTTCCTGGACCTCGGGATGGCAAAGGGACCGCTGCTCGCGTACCTTCTTGCCGACCCCGAGCTTTCTTTCCAGAGCATACTCGTGACGAGGAAGATCATGGGCACGAAGAAGATCGTGGTTTATGTCGTTCTCGTGGCTGTGTTCTGCACGGCCGCTGGCCTGATATTCGGCATGTTCGTGAGGTGATAGATTGCCAGGGGAGTGCTGCCCAGGCAGGTCGACATCGAAGCGGCTGAGAGTCGGAAGCCAAGAAGTCGGAATATCAGAATACGATGCGATCATGAGGAAGGCTCTGGAGCTCGTCAACGTCCCCGATGACGAGATCAAACGGGCCCTACTCCGGGAACTCAAGATATACAACTACGTGCCTAGCGCGGCGGAGCAGGAGTATCTCGAAGCCCTTTGGAAAGCCTTCGAGCAGCTGAGGCAAGACAAGACGATGAGGGGAGAGGTGGCGAAGACATGAAAATCGAGGTGTTTGGAACAGGGTGTTCAAAGTGCAACATGCTAGAGGCGAATGTGAGGAAGGTGCTCAGCAGCCTCGGAGTGCAGGCTGAGGTCACGAAAATCACAGACATCGGACAGATGATAGACAGAGGCTTGATGGTCACGCCCGCTCTCGCGATCGACGGCGAGGTCGTCGTGGCTGGGCGGGTGGCATCGGTGGGAGAGCTCACCGAGCTGATAGATGCGAGGAGGAAGAAACCGTGAGCGGACGCGTGTACTACGGCATCCCCAGACGGGAGATCGCGTGGCTCCCTACAGTCGATGCGCGCCGGTGCAACGGGTGCGGAGTCTGCATCAGCTTCTGCCCTAATGGGGTCTACGCCCTTGAGAAGGGCAGGGCCGTGATGCGCAACCCATACGGCTGTGAGGCCGGGTGCTCCGGCTGCGTGCGGAAGTGCAGTGAACATGCCATCTCGTTTCCTTCCCTGATTCAGCTGAGGGAGGCCTTGAAATCTCTCCGAGCAAGGCACGTGCAGGGGTGAATCGGGACATGTCCACTCGAACGACTGGTTCTGGTGCGGGCGAAACCACAGAGAAGAGACTCTCTTTCTTGAACAAATATCTGACACTTTGGATATTTCTGGCGATCTTCTTGGGGATCGGCCTTGGCGCTGCCGTCCCTGGCGTTGCCGAAGGTCTTAACGAACTGAGCGTCGGCACCACGTCCATCCCTATCGCGATTGGCCTGATACTCATGATGTGGCCTCCGCTGGCCAAGGTGAGATACGAGGAGCTGAAGCAGATACCGCGTCAGCCAGAGGCCAAGAAGATGTTCGGAACATCACTGGCGCTCAACTACATAGTGGGCCCGTTGCTCATGTTCTCGCTCGCGTGGATCTTCCTTCCTGACAACGTCTATTTCCGGATCGGCCTGATACTCACGGGGGTCGCCCGGTGCATAGCAATGGTGATAGTCTGGAACAGCCTCGCCGAGGGCGACCCTGAGTATGCGGCCATACTCGTCGCGCTCAACTCAGTGTTCCAGATCGCCCTGTACTCGTTCTATGCATACTTCCTCGTGGCGATAGCCTCAGACTGGGTGTCGCCGGGTTCGGGCACGGAGATACACATTGGTGTGTGGGAGGTGGCACAGAGCGTCCTGATCTACCTGGGCATCCCATTCATGATGGGGATAGCGACCAGGTATCTCCTACTGCCGAGAGGAGGAGCCGAGTGGTACAACGGCAGGTTGATGCCCGCTCTGGGCAAGGTCTCGCTGCTCGCACTGCTGTTCACGATAGTCGTGATGTTCGCCTTCAAGGGCGAATACATACTCGACCAACCGTTCGAAGTCGTCAGGGTCGCGATACCACTGGCATTCTACTTCGTCATCATGTTCTTCCTCTCGTTTGGCCTTTCCATCAAGCTGAAGTTTGACTACCCGCACGCGACTGCCCAGAGCTTCACGGCCGCGAGCAACAACTTCGAGCTAGCAATCGCGGTATCGATAGGCGTGTTCGGCATCGGATCGCTAGTGGCCTTCGCCGCGGTGATAGGCCCGCTGATCGAGGTGCCTGTGCTGATAAGCCTGGTGAATGTGGCCTTCTGGATAAAGAAGAGATACTATGGCCCGGATGGGAGGCTCCTGGCCGCGGCGGCGGCCGCGGGTGGAGGGGCGAAATGATTTGCGAGACCTGTAGACTCTATCCCCGAGTGCGAGCTACAGCCACCGAAGGAGAACGAAACGTGCCCGTACTTCGAACCCAAGGAGAGGCTCAGGCTCACCTACACGGAGTCAGGATGGAAGATGGGGGAATGAGCATAGGAGGCATGGGAGCCCGACGCCCATCCCTTCATGCCAGGGGTTCAGGTGCTGTAGACGGACCAGAGAGGTTGGCCGCTTGTTCGCCTGACAGGATGACGACTGGTGGCAACAACTCCGTTCGCGGGGTCACCGCAGGATGACTGAGAAAACTATCGAGTTGATGTGTGAGTAAGAAGGTGAAAGTGCCATGGCTGAAGTGAAGCAGATGGAATGGAAGGCGGGAGAGAACACGCACGAGAGTCTAATCTACGTGTGCTTCGGAGGATTGTCGAACACGGGCATAACGGCCGCTCTGGCTAGCATGGAGGCCGTGAAGGAGCTGGGACTGCAGAAGGTTGCGATTGGATGCCTAGCAGGGCTTCCGACAGACGTGGGTCCAGTACACGGCAAGAGCAGGGCGGCCAAGAGGATAGTCACGGTCGACGGCTGTCCCTTCGAATGCAGCAGGAAGATCGTGGAAAGGGCTGGCTTCAAGGTGACGAAGAGCATCGTGCTAGTGCGGGACATAGGCATGGTGAAAAAGGCTTTGCACGAGGATATCGGAAGCGGGGCCGCCAAACCGATGATGGCGTATGTGTCCGACGACGATGTGCAGAAGGCCAAACGGCTCATAGTGGATGCACTGAAGGAATAGGGTGATCCGGATCTAAAGTCACTTGCTGGACGAGACCAGGTGGGACAGGGTCCCCTATGGCAGCTCGCGCCCCAGGGATGGGTTTTGGGACAATCTTAGCCTCAACCACGCCCCCGCGTGAAGGGATTCGGAGATGGCACCTGAGAGGGCGTGAACTCGCTCAAGAACTCTATGGCCAGAATCAGCTTGAAAGAATAGCTGAAGGGGTTTCTGCGAATCAATACGAAACGAACCGATAATTCACCTGGATGAACTTAACGATCAGAACGTGCTTCTTCGCGGTGGTCTGTGCTTCTGGAAGCATGCTTGGCAGTAGACAGGCCTTCCCTCTGTGGGCTTGAAGGGGACCTCCGCCTCAGACCCGCAGTCTGTGCACGTTATCTTGTGCATCTCCCTGGGGCCCGAGTCGTGTCTGCGGCCGCTTCCATACGTGCCGTAACTCATTGCGCTTTCTCCTTTCTTGCGTGAGCGCGGTCTGCGCTCGCCGCATGTGTGCCTAACGTGTCCTAGTACAAGTAATGATGCCTGCTACATCAAACGGGGCCGTGGGGCCATCCTGCCCGCGAATGCGCTTCAGGCGAGAGCAGTGCCTTTCCCGAGGCGGTTCGACATCCTTGACTGAACGAGTTTCCGAAGCTCATCGACGACCAGTATAGAGGCGGAAACGGCGAGGACGAACGCCCATTCTGACAATGAGAGGGGAACGGTGCCGAGAGCTGTGCGGAGCGGAGGCAGGGTCGTAGCCAGCAGGTTCAACAGGAAGGACGAACACGCAGCAATGAGCAGGTATCTGTTCGAGAAGAAGCCTATCTTGAAGATCGACCTCGTCCTCGACCTGCAGTTGAGCGCGTTGAACACTTGGAACATCGCCATCGTCGCGAATGCGATGGTCCTCGCGCTGCCCTCGCCCTCCTCGCTCCACTCGCTGTTGAAGAGGAACAGCGTGCCCGCAGCCATCAATATGCCCAGTACTATGACGTTTTGGACCATCGTAACGTCAATCAGCTTGGCACCCGGCTTCCTAGGAGGCGTGTGCATCACATCCTCCTCCTTGGGCTCGAGTGCGAGGGTCTTGTCCAGCAAACCGTCGGTGACGAGATTGATCCAGAGTATCATGATCGGCGTCAGGATGAGCGGAGCCCCTGGTATCAGCACGAGCGCCGCCTGGATAGTGAGTATCTCACCCGTGTTCGTGCTTATGAGGTATTTGACCACCTTGCGTATGTTTTCGAAGACGACCCGGCCCTCCTCCACGGCGTTGACTATGGAGGCGAAGTTGTCGTCCGCCAATACCATCTCCGCGGTCTCCTTCGTGACGTCAGTCCCGGTTATGCCCATGGATATGCCCACTGTGGCCGCCTTCAGCGCTGGTGCGTCGTTCACCCCGTCGCCCGTCATGGCGACTATGTGCCCCCTCCTCCTGAGGGACTCGACTATCCTGTGCTTGTGTGAGGGGGAGACCCGGGCGAACACCGCAACATCCTCTATCACGGCATCCAGCTCCTCATCAGTGAGGTCGTGCATGTCCTCTCCCGTAAGGACTTTCTGGCCTTCGTCCAGGACGCCTATCTCTCTGGCGACTGCCTCCGCTGTCAGCCTGTGATCGCCCGTCAGCATGAACACCCTTATCCCTGCGGCCTTGCAGAGGCTCACCGCTGCCTTGGCCTCAGGCCTCGGCGGGTCCTCTATTCCCACAAGCCCGAGGAAAACGAGAGTGGGCGAACGCTGCTCGAGACTCCTCTTCACTTCCTCCACTCTGCTGGCAGAGAATGCTGCGTGGGCAACTGCGAGAACCCTCTTCGCCTCAGAGGCCATGCGGGAGGCGTCCTGGAGAGCGGCCGCCTTCCTCTCAGGAGTCAGCTCCCGGGATCGTCCTCCGTGCATCTCCTCGGAGCACATCTCGAGGACGGTCTCGGGGGCACCCTTCACATAGACTGCCACCTCCGATTCAGAGATCCTGTGAAAAGTCGCCATGTACCTCCTCTTGGCGTCGAACGGTATCTCGTCAATCCTGGGCTCCAAGACCCTCACCTCCTCGTGTGAAACGCCGGCCTTCTCGGCTGCTACGACCAGCGCTCCCTCAGTCGGGTCCCCGTGTATCTCCCATCTAGGTCCCTCCTCGAGCTCGTGCCTCCTCAGGTGCGAATCGTTGCACTGCACGGAGGCTTTGAGCAGCAGGTTCAGCTGCTCAGCCGTCTCCCTGTCAATCTCCCTGCCATCGATCGAAAGCCCACCTTCCGGGGCGTAGCCAACACCGGTAACTGAAACGCTCGCGTCACGCACGACTATCTCAGTCAAAGTCATCTGGTTGGTCGTCAGGGTCCCTGTCTTGTCCGTGCATATAGCCGTCACGGATCCGAGGGTCTCCACCGCAGGCAGCTTCCTGATGAGCGCGTTCCTCCTGACCATCCTGTGGGCCCCTATAGCGAGTGTGATCGTCATCACAACGAGGAGCCCTTCTGGGATGGCCGACACGGCAGAGGCTATGGCGAAGAGCAACACCTCGATGAACTCGAATCCCCTGAGCAGGCCGATGGCAAGGGTGAGGAGGCTTGCGAACAGGGCGAAGGCGCCGAGCTTCTTGCTGAGGTCTCTAGTCCTCCTGTGGAGCGGGGTCTCTACCTTCTTCGTGCTGCTTATCAGTGCCGCGATCTTGCCGATCTCAGTGTTCTGGCCGGTCGCGAACACGACGGCCTTGCCCCGGCCATGCGTGACTATAGTGCCTGAGTACGCGATGTTCCTCCTGTCGGCGACCTCGGCACCCTCTGGAACGACGTCCGTGCTCTTTGGTACGGGCACGGACTCGCCCGTCAGCATCGCCTCGTCTATCTCGAGGTTCGCCGCTTCGAATATCCTCGCGTCAGCGGACACCTTGTCGCCCGCTTCGAGGAGCAGCACGTCGCCAGGAACGATGGCGTTCGCCTTGACCTTGACCTCCAGGCTCTCATTGCCCCGTCTGGGGTCGCGGCGAAGGACCTCGGCCTCTGGACTCGTGATCGCCCTGAGCGCCTCGAGGGCCCTCTCCGCCCTGTACTCCTGAACGAAACCCATCAGGGCATTGAACAGGATTATGACAGCGATGACCGCTACGTCAATGGTCTTGCCAGCGATGAAGGAGATGACGGCGGCAGCTGCGAGCACACCGTTGAGCGGGTTCTTGGTCTGCGCAATCAAGATGCCGAGCTTGCTGACCCCTTGCTCCCTCGCAATCTCGTTAGGCCCGTGCTGTTCAAGCCGCCTCTTCGCCTCTAACTCCGACAGACCTCCGGGGTCGGAGTCTAGGCTCTTGAAGACCTCACGTGTGTCCAAGCTGTGCCATAGTGGTTCTTCGGACATCTTGTTGCTCCACTAGCTGATCAGTACGACGTGATCCTGCGCGGAATCTCTCCCTGACCATGGGCTTGACCAAGGACGCTTTGACGAAGCAATGTATGCCTCTGCGAACAGGCTGCTCGAACCTACTCACTCGCCCTCGACGAGGAGGTGGTCCATGAGGTCTCCTCTGGACACGATGCCGACGAGCTTTCTGCCCTCCACCACGGGCAAGCTTCGAAGGCCGAATTCCACCATGTATTCGACCGCGCGCTCGATTGTGTCGTCTGGTCTGAGAGAGACTGTCGCACGCCTCATGATGTCTCCCACGCGCTTCGCGTACAGGTCGAAGAATCGGCTGACCCTGAATTGGATCCCCATGCTGAACGCACGCATGAAATCGAGCTTGGTGACGATTCCGATGAGCTCCCCGTTCTCCACGACAGGGAACGAGTTGAAATCGTGTTTCTCGAACAGCCGCTTCAGCTCCTTTATGCTCGTGTCCCTGCTCACCGTCACGACTTCTCTGGTCATGACCTCAGCAACGGGCATGTCACTTATCCTGTAAGACCTCCTCTCCTCCGTTCTCGGCTTCGAAGGCTCGCGCTTCTTGAGCATGGCCAGTGCCACCACGCGACCGAAGGGCTTTGTCGTGTATGATGTTTTCGGTCAGATCGGGCCATGGCCCACGGGTTTGATATAACACGGATGCGGATGACAGGAGCACGATCAGGATGCAGCCAAGGGACGGACAGAAACCCTTTTCGAGGTTTGCCTGGCTGGGCAGAGAGATAAACGAGATATCGCCCACCTTCTTCAAGTTCTTCTCGAAGCTGCCTGGGACAATACAGAGATCAATCAAGGTGACGCTCCCCTTCGCGATGCTGGCGATCATCACCGTCCTCCCACTTGATCTGGATTCCAAGGTCCAGCACGCATTGGCCACTTTCGTCTGCGTATCCCTTCTCTGGACGCTGGGAGGATTGCCGCTCCCCGTGACCGCGCTCCTTGTTCCTGTCCTCCTCACATTCTACGGCATATTCCCCCACCCAGCAGATGCGCTCGTGCCCTTCGCCGACCCAGTCGTCTATCTTCTCATGGGGGGCCTGATACTGGCCGCGGCCTTTCAGAAGCACGGGGTTGACAAGAGATTGGCATACTACGTCGTCTCAAGATTCGGCGGCGACATCCCGAAGGTGCTACTCGCATTCATGCTGGTCGCCGCGTTGCTTTCGATGTGGATCTCCAACACCGCAACAGTGGCCTTGCTGATCCCGGTTGTGCTCGGAGTCGCCGCGCGAGTGCAGGAGGACAAGGGCAGGCTATCGGTCCTCTTCCTCATCGGGATAGGGATAGGTTCCGCACTGGGAGGAATGGCCACCGTCACCGGCTCGGCCCCGAACGCGGTAGCGTCAGCACTCATCGCCCAGAGAACCACTTGGTCCTTCGTGGACTGGATGAAGATCGGCCTTCCGACTAGCATGATGCTGCTGGCGACCTCCTGGTACGTTCTGCAGAGGACATTCCCGGTCACGAGCAGGAGGCTGGACACGGACCCGATAAGGGATGAGCTCAAGAGAATGGGGCCGCTCACGCAAGGAGAGAAGAAGACACTTGCGATATTCCTGCCGACCGTGGCATTATGGATCGGAGGCGCGAGCATAGGGGGACTATTCGGACTCGAACCCGGCTTCATGAGCGCAACGATCGTGGCTCTGACAGCCGCGGTGCTGCTGTTCCTCTCGCGAACGCTGGAATGGCAGGATGCGAGGTCGATTTCATGGGACATCTTCCTCATCATCGGTGCTGGCCTCGCGCTGGGAAGAGGACTTCAGGTCTCAGGCGCCGCTGAATGGATGGCCGCCATGATCGCCGGAGCGACAGGGGAGCTGCACATCCTGATAGTGATGGTGGTCGTCGCGTTCGTCTCGGTTCTTCTCTCGAACTTCATGAGCAACACAGCGACCGCGGCGATCTTGGCGCCCGTGCTGATAAGCGTGGCTGATGCGATGGGTGTAGACCTCAAGTTCCTCGTCCTGGTCTGCGGCCTATCGGTCTCGCTCTCCTTCGTGACTCCGATAGGAACACCTCCGTTCACGCTCATCTTCTCCACTGGCATGGTCTCCAGAAAGGACCTCGCTAGGGGAGGGCTGATGGTGACGGTGCCGGCGGCGCTGATAGTCGTGCTCATGGTGTTCCTGATGGTTGGATTTGGAGCTGTGTGACAGGAGGTGTGAGGATGAAGGTGCTGGTGGTTGGTGGGGGGAAGCTCGGATCGATGGTGATAAGACAGCTCAGGAAGAACCCGAGGCTGGAGATCGTCGTGGCGGACCCGCACAGGAACCCGTGCGCGGTCGCTGAGGACAGGCTGTGCGATTTCCATCTTCGGGTCCATGTGACGCCCCTGAACTTCAAGGAGGTCGTCGACCGGGTCAAACCCGACCTCGTCGTCCTGGCCAGGACGACAGAAGACTGGGAGCAGTCGGATGTGCCCATGGGAGCCCAGTATGTCGCTGGCATGGAGCGGGAGCTGACCAAGGGCGATGTCCCCGTGCTGCCCGTGTCCGAGCAGGTGATGGGGCTCCACTGAGGGTCGCTACCCGCTCTGGGGCGGCGGAGGGAGCTCATCGGGCGGTGGGGGGACTCCCTCTTCGATCATTCCAGCCTTCGGACTCCCCACGTCCGAGGTAGCTGCTTTCGACTCGCTGTCTTTCGCCCTGCGCTTGATCGCGAGGATGACCCCTATCGATACGATGGCTATCGCCGCGGCGATTACCAGCACCATCCAGATCGATAAGCCTCCAAGGGACAGACCGCCGCCTCCCTGCCCGTCATTCTCCTCCACTTCCACCTGGAGAGTCTTCACTGCCTCCGTGTTACCAGCCACGTCGACCGAGTAGAACTCGACAGTGTGTGACCCTGCACCTGAGACGGCTATCATGCCGGAGTAGACTGCCCATCCGCCGCCGTCCACCCTGTAGTAAGTCTGGCCGAGGCCGCTCGTAGCGTCGGTGGCATTGAGCCAGACGTTGGCTCCTGAGACTTCGCCTTGGGTCACAGGCGCGACGGTGTCTATCCGGACTTGAAGAATCTTCGTCTCCTCCGTGTGCCCGGCCACATCCACGGACCTGTACTCTATCGAGTGAGTTCCGTCGCCCGCGACCTGGAACGGGGAACTGTAGACTTGCCATGCACCGCCGTCTATCGTGTACTCCGTGCGGTCGACACCGTACGTCCCAGCTGTGGCCCAGAGGGTGACGTCCACGCTCGACTTGTACCAGCCTGCAGACCCTGCTGTGCCTGATATAGATGCAGCTGTGACAGGCAGGACTATGACGAGCTGCGCAAGCTGCAGCTCGCCGTAGAGTTCGAGCCCCGGTGCGCTGTAGATGTAAGCCGGCCACCAAGCGGCGTCCCACGAGCCACCGTCGCGGACACCAGGATAGCTGTGGCTCCCCGCCAGGAAGCCGAGTATGTCGCCGGGCTCCACACCGAGTAGTGCGAGCGGTATCCTGTACTCGAATATGCGGTGCGGGATCGGGTGCCCAGGAGATGAACAGTATCCGAACGCTCCCGAGAGCCCGAGATGATCGAACGGTTCGCAGTGCAGATACCAGCCCGAGCTGCTCAAGTAGGTCATGTGCCATTGGGATGAGAAGCCCTCGCAAGTCATCATGAACTCGTCCTCGTGGCCAGGCGTGCCGACATCGTCGTTCCCGGTGTCGAACGCCACCGCGCTCGCATCGTATTCATCGTCCGTTGGATCGCCATGCACGTCGTAGAGTATGTAGAGGTACGAGCCGTCGTTCATGACCATGAGCGTGGCATCAGGGCCGCTGGTCACGTCGCGCTTGAACATCTCGACGCTCGCGGCACCATCCCACTCCCCAGGTGAGAACACGCCGTCGACCGACGGGGCGGTCACGGCCCATGCCGAGGTGATTCTGGGGACTGTCCCGTCGAAATCACGATAGTCGGCCACGTATGCGGAGATCGAGTCATGATCCAGGCGCTCCCCTCGGTCGTCGTACAGGTAGAGCAGAATCCACATGTCACCGCTCACAGCATGGGTTCGTATCTGCCAGGCCGGTAGCCTCAGGTTCACGACCCTAGTGCCGACGTCTAGACTGACTGTGACGCCAGCAGTGCACACGGTATATCCCATGGAATCCTGGAGCAGGGCATGTACAGCGAAGATCCCTGCGGTGCTGACCTCCACAGTGGCGTTCACGAACATGCCGTCGAGGTCTCCGTCGCCGTCGGTATCCTGTGCGTAGGCCTCATGAGGCGACCCGAACTGCGCTGGGAGCGACTCGAACTGTGAGCTCGTGTATGCAGCGGTGTTGAAGGCGTCGGTGTCCATGAGCCTCAGGCGCGAATCATACAGCGATATCGACACGGTATAGGGACCGTCGCGGCCGCTCTGTCGTATCACCCAGCCTGTGAACTTCACCTGGACTATGGTCGTGCCGGGTTCGAGATAGGTTGCGTTCACGACGACGTCTATGCTCCATGTCCTCAGCAGCTCGGCCTCGACTTGATATGTCCCAGCGAGCGTCACGTTCACCGGTATGTCTACAACCAGGTAGTCATAGAGGCCGTCGCTGTCATTGTCGAGCGGTGCCTCGCCATACGGCGGCTCTAGCCAGCCCGGTGCGTCCTCGAACCAGTAGTAGCGGTAGTATGTGGGCGTCGTGTACCAGTCAGTGTCAAGTACGGTGCCATCCTGCCTGAGCTCGAGCTCGACGTCCATGTCGTCACTGTCGGCGTTGTACCTGATCGGCCAGCCATGATACCATAGCTCGACCCACTGAGCGCCTGCCGACATGTGGGTCGTGTTGGTCTGCGTGTCGATAACATCTGCCCAGCTGTCGGCCCTGAGCACGCCGATGACGGTGTAGTCTCCCTCAGTGCGTACGTCCACCCCCACCCTCACCACGAGGTAGTCGTACAGACCGTCCATGTCAGGGTCCGTGGTGTAATCGCTGTGCGGGGGCAGGAACACGGCCTCCGCGACCTCGAACAGGGCGAGATCATACGAACTCGTGTCATAGCTAGCACTGGACAGGTACGTCCACGACCCGCTTTCGAGGACATAAAGGCTGAAGTAGGCGTGGAATGGCCCACTGACCGTGCCGAACTCGGAGATCTCTCTCGCGTCGAAGAGCACTCGCACCGTCCGCAGGCCTGCGTCGAGGTCCGTCGTCACCTCCTCATATGTGATGTACGCCCAGTTGTCATCATACAGGGTCCCGTCGACTCTGAACGGGAAGTCGTAGTTGGCGTCAATCACGACATCTACCGCGAGGTAATCGTACAGCCCGTCGGAATCCGTGTCGACGCCAGTGTCGGAGAACGGCAGGACGAACTCCCCTGGAATCAGCATGAACGCGCTGGCACTGTACGCCGCGGTGTAGTGTGTGTCCGTGCTTATGATGTCCCAGGCGCTGTCGTACATGGTCAGTTCGACCCTGTACGGGCCATCCTCACCAGCCTCGTTGATGGGCCAGCCACGGAAGGCCACGCTGCATGTCTGCGCGCCAGCGCCCGTGGAGAGGTACGAGGATGCGCTCCAGAGATAGGTGCCCGTGGGCGTGTAAAGGACTGCGTGCACGTAGTACCAGTCCGCGACGTTCACGTACACGCTCGCATCCACGACCAACCGGTCGTATGCTCCGTCCGAGTTGATGTCCTGCCCATGGTCGGTGTGCGGCGGGGTGAACCACGCACCGACCATCTTGGTCGTGACGATGCATGTATCGAAAACGGCAGGATCCAGATACGAGTATGCAACGAGTGTTGTGGTTTCGGTCACTTGAACAGTAGAGTATGCCACATCCACTCCCACGATGAGGGTGAACGATGAATTGGGAGACACAGGGCCCGTGTCGGGCAGGGAGTTCCCGTTCGTGTCAGTCAGCGTGCCCATCGCGGAGTCGTAGAACGAAACGGACCAGCCCTCCACGGATGAGTGGGCTATGTCGAAGGAATCCGTGAAAGGCTGCCTGTTGACGACCGAGAGGGTGTAGAACACGGTATCGCCTGGCCTGCCCATGCCATCCCTATCCGGGCCTATGGACATCGGCCCTTCGGTGAACAGTATTGCGAGGCCGTCGGAGAGCGAGGGGGTGTTGTAGGAGTACTGGGTCCCCACAAGTCCGTCCTCATCCTCTATCCCGACGGTGGCGCCAGAGCCGTCCATCCCGTCCAGCTTGAGGTACTGTATCAGGATATCGCCGGTCTCCTTGAGGACTATCTCGAACGTCATGTAGTGGTTCCCTGCGTAATCGGTTACGTTCTCCCACTCCACGACCAGCTGGCGGGTCGGGTAGGACCCGATCGTCTCGTAGTAGATGCTGCCGTAGGCGTTGGAGAGCCTGTCCCAGTAGGCCGCGATGATGTTGTTTGGATACCACGAGTCAGGTATTGGGTCGTTCAGGTACTCCCAGTCGCCGTACCCGAAGCTGATGTATCCGTTCGTGGTGACGTAGAACTCGGAGTAGATGTTCCCGTAGAAGGCGAAGTCGAAACCTATCGGCAGCGGACCCCTGTACTCGTAGTAGTACCTCAGGTCGGTCTTCGTGCCAGTGGCGTTTATCTCCACCCAGTCGAAGGCTATCGACGGGCCAGGGGCGTTGCTGTCGATGTACGAGTACCCGTACGGGTCTTCCGGACCTTGCACCGCCCTTGCCTCCCATGAGACAACATTCAACCCGACGCTCATCATCGCAAGCACTACCGCTGCGGCCATGACAGTTCTCAATCTCATGTTCACCGACACATCCTCTGAAGTCGAGGCTGATGGTTCTCGGAACGACCGCGGGCCGTACTTTAATCCAGCGAGATGGTTCCCAGATGTGATAACAGGGCCAGGCCGTGTGCCGACGTTCATCCCCTTTGAGGATGTCGCTTTTCGAGGTCTCCTACAGAGCCTGTCAATCAATCCTGGCACTGTTGTCCGGATGAGTCTCAGATCTTCCCAGCCTTCATCGACGAGCTGGTGGAAGATCGCTTGAGGCACAAGGCTGATGAATCCCTCAGACATGACCCTGCTGAAGGCTGCTCGGCAAAATGATTCAGATTATCGGGAGGCACCAACATGACAAACAAGATTATTGAAGTCGAGCACCTCGTGCACTCGTTCGGCGAGCTGAGAGCGGTAGACGATGTGAGCTTCACTGTCGAGGAGGGCGAGATCTTCTCCTTCCTTGGCCCGAACGGAGCGGGCAAGAGCACGACCATCAACGTGTTGACGACGCAGCTAGCGTGCCAGCATGGCTCTGTGAAGGTGTGCGGGTTCGATGTGCGGAAGCACCCCCACGAGGTTAGGAAATCCATCGGGATAGTCTTCCAGGACGAAGTCTTGGACAGGGACCTGACGGTGCGTGAGACGCTGGAATTCCACGGACGCATATACTCCATGCCAAGAGAGAAGCGGCTGGAGAGGGAGAAGGAGCTGCTGAAGCTCGTCGAGCTCGAGGACAAGGTGAACACCAGGACGAAGTACCTTAGCGGAGGGATGAAGAGGCGCTTGGAGATAGCCAGAGGTCTCATGACGAGGCCGAAGGTGCTCTTCCTAGACGAGCCGACGATAGGCCTCGATCCTCAGACCCGCCTGAGGATATGGGATTACATCAAGGGGGTCAACGAAGAGGGCACGACCATCTTCCTCACCACGCACTACATGGATGAGGCCGACAGGCTCAGCGACACCATCCAGATAATCGACCACGGCAGGATCGTCGCCTCGGGAACGCCGGAGTCGCTCAAGAACGCCCTGGGGGAGGACATAATCTACCTCGAGACGAAGGACGATGACAGGGCGTTGCAGGTCGCCGGCGCCGTCAAGTACGTCTCGCAGGCCAAGCGCATGCCGAAGGGTGTCGAGCTGATACTCAGCGCCGACGGCAGCCGGGTGATGCCCACAGTGCTGAAGGCACTCGACAAGGAGGGGATAGGGATAATCAGCGTCAAGATGAAGAAGCCCTCGCTGGACGATGTGTTCGTTCACTACACTGGTCGCGAGATGAGGGATGTTCTCGTGGAGAACAGCGGCCCGCACAGGCCGCCGAGGAGGCACTGACCATGGGCAGGGAGTTCATGACGGTCTACTGGAGGGAGATGATAAGGTTCGTCAGGTTCCGCGGGATGCTGTTCGCGAGCCTCGTGCAGCCCGCGTTGTGGCTCCTCCTGTTCGGAGTCGCGATGGCGAGCAACTTCGACAGCAGCGCCATCCCGCTCCCGCAGTATCCTGGCATCGTGTCGGTGGATTATTTGACATTCATGGCCGCGGGAGTGATGGCCATGACCGCGCTCTTCACCAGCCTGTTCGGCGGCATGGGGCTCCTGTTCGACAGGAACTTCGGCATCATGAAGGAGATGCTAGCGAGCCCGATGGAGCCACACCACATACAGATAGGCGTAGGACTGGGCGGCATCACGAAGGCGCTGATCCAGGTGGGCTTGATCATGGGCTTTGGCCTCCTGCTCGGCGTTGACTTCTTCGGAGGCTTCTCCGCTCTCCAGACCGTGACGGCGGTACTCGGGATACTCGCCTTCGTCGCAGTCTTCTCTGCTGGATTCATATTCCTGTCCGCCGGGCTCGCGATGAGGGTGGAGAGCATGGAGAGCGTCCAGGCCATCATGACGCTCCTGACGATGCCGATCATGTTCTCCAGCAACGCGCTGTACTCCACCGCGGGCTTCCCGAGCTGGTTGCAGGCTATCGCGACTGTCAATCCGCTCACGTACTTCATCAACGGCATCAGGTACTTCGCGCTCGGAGGCGACTTCGCCGCCCTGGGCACGCACTACCAGTACACGGGGGGAGAGATAGCGTTCGCGTTCGCGGCGCTGACGGCCTTTGCGCTCGCGACTTTCGCCTTTGCCTGGCTGTCCTTCAGATCGGTCAAGAACAGGTGAGTGTGTATCTGGTGCTTCTGAGTTGCGGCTGGATGGCGGAAGCCGGGGTGATGCACACTTCGACGGACGGACCTCGCTCTGCTACAAGGGAGGCGGTCTTGGAGGATGTATCGTGCCAGAATAGATAAACAGGTCAACGCATCGGCCGGACTGTCATGAGCCTCAAGTCAAGGGTCCTGGTGGGCCTCAGCATCCTCGGCTTCAGGTGGCGGTTTCTCGTGGCGAGGGCGACGAGGCTCGACCCGGTCGGGAGGCTAGTCGGCCGCATGCTCTTCGACGAGGACCGGATGATGTACCTACCAAAGGACACCGTCGCCCAGAAGGCATTGGAGAAGACCGTAACCGTTCAGCTCGACAGGCGCTTCGAGGCCAAGAGCATGGTGCTTCCCTCACAGGTGCTCGAACACTTCATCCGCGAATCACAGTACCGTTTCGTGATGGACTTCTGCATATGCAGGCAGGCGAACGATTGCCAGAGTTACCCGAGGAACTACGGGTGCCTGTTTCTGGGCAGGGGAGCGCTCAATATCGACAGAAGATACGGGAGGCTGGTGACAGCTGAGGAGGCCATTGAGCACATGAGGAAGTGCCGCGAGGCTGGCCTGGTCCATCTCATAGGCAGGAACAAGATCGATGCGGTCGTGTTCGACACGGGCAGGAAAGAGGACCTGCTCAGCATATGCAGCTGCTGCCCGTGCTGTTGCCTATGGAAGATGCTCCCGGACTTGAACGAAGGTATAAGCAGCGGCGTGACCCGAATGCCAGGCGTCAGCGTCGTCACAAATGACAAATGCACGGGCTGCGGGGAGTGCGTGAACAGGAAGGTATGCTTTGTTGGCGCCCTCAGCCTAGACAACGGGAAGGTCCAGATAGACCAGAACCAATGCAGAGCGTGCGGCAGGTGCGTCGAAATCTGCAAACATGACGCGTTGGAGCTGAGAATCGACGACAAGGACTTCTTGGAGAGATCGATAGAGATCATCGAGCCGTTGGTGGATGTCAGGGCGAAGAGCTCCGTAAGCGGAGACGGAGGGATGATGAGATGAGTGGTAAGTGGACCACGGAGGACATACCCGACCTCTCAGGGAAGGTCATCATCGTCACAGGAGCGAACACGGGCCTGGGCTATGTTGCCACCAGGGAGTTCTCGAAGAAGGGCGCTGAGGTGATCATGGCGTGCCGGAACCTGGAGAGGGGACAGGCAGCTCTCGACAGAATAGCTGCAGAGAGCGCTCGGAACAATCTGCGACTCATGCATCTTGACCTCGCCAGCCTGAGATCGGTACGCAGCTTCTCGGAGGAGTTCAAGGCCGTTCACGACCGCCTCGACGTCCTCCTGAACAACGCAGGCATCATGATGGTGCCTTATGGCAAGACCGAGGACGGGTTCGAGACGCATCTGGGGGTCAACCACCTGGGACACTTCGCCCTGACGGGCCTTCTATCGGACGTTTGGCTGAAGACTCCGCGCTCGAGAGTTGTGACCGTGAGCAGCATGGCCCATAGGTTCGGGAAGATGGATTTCGACAACCTGATGTTCGAGAGAGGCGGCTACGGACCGATGAGGGCCTACGCGCGATCGAAGCTCGCGAACCTGCTCTTCACTTACGAACTCCAGAGACGCCTAGAGCGGGCGGGGAGCGATAGCCTGGCGCTGGCGGCTCACCCGGGCGTGGCGGATACGGAGCTGGGGAGGTACGCCCAGGGCACCCGTTTCTACAGATTTATCTCGCATCTGATGACCCCCCAGAACGCGGATATGGGCGCCCTGCCGGAGATCAGGGCAAGCGTCGACCCTAACGCCAAAGGCGGTGAGTTCTACGGGCCGGGCGGGTGGCTCGGTGCAAGAGGTCATCCTGTTCTGTCGAGAGCGAGCCGCAGGTCTCGAAGCGAAGCCGACGCCAGGCGACTTTGGCATTTGTCAGAAGAGCTGACTGGAGTAAGATGGATGTCTGAGTAGAACCAGTAGAACCTCCATACTCACGATTTCGAGGACCTGCCCCAGACGAGCAGCCTCTCCTTGAGGCGCCATCGACGGAAGGGCCAGGGGGCGTACATCTCGGAGTACCCCGGGCCTACTGGCAGAACGGCTGAGACGAGTACCAGCACAGTCGCGAGAACCCCGATGTAGAAAGCCGCATCCCAGCCGACGGAGGTTACGACAACTTCCAGGTGCGAGAGTCTGGCCGCAATGGCGTCGAACTCGTCACCGAGAGCGATGTAGTATTCGAGGAGGCCTGCGGCCATGCCCACACCTCCCAGAGGCGTTCCGAAGGAAAGTAGCACCCCTCCAAAGAACGCGATGAATGCTATTAGCCACTCAGCGTACTGGAGGATCGGGGGGTCCATCCAAGTGCCAGCAAGCTGGTTGGAACTCATGTAGAGGACGCGCTCTGTGGTCAGGACTAACGGCCCGTGGTGCTCAATCATTGTCACCGTAAGAACAGGGAACGCGAGGCAGGCAACACCGAGAGATGCTCCGAGTATGCAGAAGAGGTTGACCCTCAGTCCCACGTGACCACCCTCATGGTGCTTGCTGTGCGTTCTTTCCAAACCAATAACAACATGGGAGATTCAAGCAAAAAGACTTTTGCCACCGTTAAGGCCTGAGACCGGACCAACATCATTCCGGAGAATCTCGGTTCGCTGCGTGCTCTTCTGTCTGCTGTGGCCCTGAAAAACTGGCTTAGATCGACCGCCTCTGGCGACAAAACCTTCGAACTCGCCTCGAGACATGTCCAGAAAACGATACATCTCCACTGCTACCACTAGCCACTAGTATCTTCCTTGGAACGAAATCTGGGCGATGGCCCCGCCGGAGCCCTCGTGCAACAGGTAGAGCGTATAGGTCTCGGTGGAACTGAAACCAGGTCCAGCTTCGGTGATGAATATCATGAAGTCGCCAGCGTCGATTGTCCCGTCTCCCATGAGGTCGACAATCCTGCAACTGACGGACAACATCCCGAGTGACAATGGGTCGTAGAGGATCTGCGTATAGACTCCGGTATTGAATTCTTCGTACGACGGCGCCCAGTACGTGCCGTTTGTGTCATCGGTTAGCAAGACACGGACATCGCCCCGCCTGATCCCGCCGACATAGTATCCTTCGTTCACCTCCACGACGCGAACCATCACACCGTTGGCATAGGGCGGAAGATAGAGGCTCATTGAAGGCGTCTCATAGCTGGACGTGCCAAGATCCACTCTCAGTTCGCAACTCCTGAGCGGCTTCACCCTCATGGATGTAGCCCAGTCGATGGAGCCGTCAACGTAGGTGTTCCCGCCGCCCTCAGCAACTGCGTAATCCATCGCGACCCTGTGGATGCCCGCCGAGACGGGAAACGAAACGAGGAGTTGCGTTAAAGGGTAGACTAGTTCGATCTCTCTGCACTCGCCGTCGAGGTAGATGGCGACCTGATACGTTTCCGTAGCGCTCGAGACCACCAGATTGAGTTTCGACCAAGGCATGTAGTAGGCAAGTCCAGCCGAACCGACAAGGAGGCCGAGTATGGCGATCGTTATGACCAGTGGCCTCACGGCACCCAGCACTAGCTGGCCGAGAGAGCGCTCTTCGCGGATCGACGGCTTGGGAAACTCTGCAACAGCCGCCGCTTGCTCTGCCACGGGCGCTGGGAGTGAAATTAGATCCGATGCTGTCCGCAGAGACAGACGCAGCCTCCAGCGCACAAAGAGCGAGGCCAAGACCGCGAGACCTGCGGCGAGGCCGAGATAGAAACCAACGCAATAGAACGAGGAACCGGTCACAGTCTCCAGCCCGAGATAAGTAGCGTAGGTCCCCGCCCAACCTCTGCTGCCATGGAAGAACGCAATGCAGCCCGCAACCTGTCCAATCCCTCCCAGAGGAGAGAACAACGCGACGACCGAGCCAGCGGCGAAGATGATGGCTGCCGTGTATGTGAAAGCGTCGCCAAGGTATGGGTCTGCGAAGCTGTATAGAGAGAAGAACTCCTTCGGAGGCGGGTTGACATCGGGCCAGTGAATGACATGGCCGTACCACGGAAGCGCTAGGCACATGAGCCCCAGCGTTCCGCCAAGAAACGAGAGCAGGTTCAGCTCCAGCTGCCATTGCGCATCATATGGAACAATCGTCAGGAGCCTCCGCGGGACGGAAACGGATCTTCTGATGACAAGGGAAAGAATGCCTGCCGAGCACGCTGCGGCTGCGAAGTAAAATCCGACAACGATGTCGTCGGGAGAATCCTTCACGGCCAACAGGAAGCAGGCCAGACCGCCTGCCTGTATCACGCCTCCGAGCCGGGTGAACAGACTCAACAACGAGCCCACGAGCACGAAACCAGCGGTCAGCTGGACCATGTATCTCATATCGCCCTGAACCTCGGTCCCGTATCGCCAGATAGTCGACAGCGGCTCACGCCAACCATCATGGTTCAGAACCCAGGGGAGCGCAAGACTTACGAGCCCGAGGGCTGCAGAGATCATGCTGAGGACATCGAGTCTGAACCTCGTTCGGGCGCCCAGATCGACGGCGGAGAGCCAGGTGTGCGCCTTTCTCGTTACGGGATGCTTTATCATGAACGACTTCTGTCGAGCATCAGCACGCATCTTCTCTGCAGACGCGCTTGCGTCTTCGAGCCCCTGAGACCCCGAGCTCTCCTGAACCTGACCTTCGGCCAGGCCCACGGGCGACTCTGTTCCATCTCCGCCACACACGTGCCCACCGCGGTTCCTTCATTCCCATGTTGGCACAAATAGGTTTCCCAACAGGAGACTTCGTATGATATGGCAAAGGCATTGTCCTCACTCGTGCTTCTTGGATGTTTCTGCGATATGCACCAATCTAAGCAAACATGGAGACGAGGAGTTTTGCTCTTCTGAGCCTAGGTTCGCCCTCAGATTCAGGTTTGGTTGCCTGCGATGACAAAGAGATGTGATAACAATGCCGCCACATGCCTAGTGAGATAGACGCGGACTATCTGGGAAACGGCGCCCGACAAGATGCCGTCTGTCCCGTTTCTCAAGAAACGATTCTGGGATAACGTGGATTTTGCTATTGTGCGTCGCATTCTTCCCCGATCTCGATCCCCCGCTTTCCCAGCTGGGAGATGAACTCGTCGTACACATCTGCGACCGCGATCTCTGGAGGCAACACCCCCACACCTCGTATCTCCCCTTGCACGACCATCCGAGCGATCACGGCAGCCGTGTACCCTGTAGTTCTAGCCATCGAAGTCAGCCGCCTCCTCTCATCGTACCGGTCGACCATGACATAGCGCCTCCTGACCCTCCTGCCGTCCTTGGTTCCAGTAACATCCACGCGCAGCACTGTGATGTCCTTCTCGTCCCCCAGCCGAAGAAGCTCGTCCAGGACTGCGATGGCCACCTCCCTGGGTACGACCTTTCTACCGTCAACCTCGACAGGCTCCGGTGAGAGAAGGCCGGCATCCCTTATAGCGAGTATCTTCTCCGCGTGCCCCGGGTATCGGGCCGTCTTCTCCACCATGTTCTCGACCCTGCCTCTCATGGTCCTCAGCAGCGTTGAAAGGCCGTCGGTGACGAACGCCTCCAGCTCACCGACTCCGGGGAAGCTTATTCTCTCGAGTTCGGACATCGCATCGACCTCCACCACCCTGCCCTTCCTAACGATCTTAGCCTTCCCACAGTACATGTTGATTAGCCCTCGAGTGGACCACGTGATCCTGTACATGAGCGGAGGGACGGGGTCCTGCGGCAGGCCGCCGCAGATTATGCGGACATTGTCAACCTTGTCAAGGAGGCTCGCGCCCCTCCATGCGAGGATGTTGGTGATGCCGGGGGCAACGCCGCAATCGAGGACGATAGCTATGCCACGCTTCCTGGCCTGCGCATCGAGATCCAAGAGATGGCTCCCATATGCGAGGTCGACCATGTGGATTCTGGCTCTCAAAGCCGCCCTAGCAACGCGGACATTGAGACCTTCAGGGAGAGCGCAGATGGCCGCATCGGCTTTTCTCATCAGGCTAACCACGGAGGCGATATCTGCGACATCAAGCCTGTGACCTGAGATCTTGTTGCTCCTTACACGGGCAAGGAGGCTGTCGACCTGGTTCCGGTCGCGGTCCGCACAAATGACTTCTGCAACCGATCTGTCGCGGGCGAGGTCGTAAGCTATGGCCTTCCCCATCATCCCACAGCCGAGCACTAGCATCCTCAACTCTTGCACCTCCGCGTGGCACGCCTCAGAGGCATCCTCTCCCATCCTCATCTTCGTTGTGCTCGACCGACCGCGCCTTGAGGGCCCATGGCTAGACACACCGAGATTGTCCTTTCCGTTTTTTCGACCCGCAGCGCATGTGAGAGCATGGACTGATGTCCGTACTCGGACAGTTGCCCAACAGCTCTTGCTCCGAGAGACAACTATCACCAATCTAACTGGAACTATGCGTGGTCTGCTTTAGGTCCGAATCTTTTTGCGGACCTGCAAGGGCTGCTCTACAGTTCTCGCATCGGCTTGTTGCAGCAAACGAGGACTCCGACGCCCTCCTTCGTGACCTTGACCTCCTGGCCGCAGATGTCGCAGTGGTAGGTCTTGCCCAGCTTTCCCTTGACCAATCGCCTCACCTCCCTTATCTCGGGCATCGGCATTTCATTCTACGCTAGATGAGCCTTGCCCCTTACAATCTCCAAGAGGCAACTTCGTCGGTACGCCCCTCATTGGCGCTTGTGGGTTGCTTGCGACCCTCTGCGGACTGCCCAGGGTCCGACACTTCAGATAGAGGCGCGAAACCCTGTCATCAGCATATCGTTCGCAAACACCCATTTCGAGCCGAATCGCGAGCGCAACAAGGACTATCGCGGGGACCGCAGGACTTACCAAGCACGTCATCTAGGTAGATGAGACGCTTCTGCGGTCGATCAATCGTTCTCACAGGTTCTGTGCGGCATACGTGTGATGGTCGGGCTCGCTCGCGCTTTCCTTGTTTTCCTACTCCCCATCGTCTGCTGCAGTAGCTGGAATCGGGTTCACAGCCATTCGCAAGAGGGAATGCAAGATTATAGCTTCGTTTCTTGACCTGAGCGCACCACAAACTGGGGGATTCGAGGCTCCAATGAATCCTGCTTCTGCTAGAACGAGCTGCATATCCCGCCGCGAAGCCGAGGCTTCCAGACTGTGGCATTTGTCGGAGGCCTGAGCGGAAGGAGATGAATACCACTCTAGCTACAAAGACGGTTCTTAGCGCCTCCGAATCGGGGTAATCACACCTCATTCAGTATCGCTGATGCCTGCATCAATGCCTGGCCGAGCTCCGTTGCAATCTCGGTTATCTCATCGTAGAGAACGGAGAGCTTCGCGTTCAAAGAGGATATCTCCATTGAGAAATCCTTGTTGCCAGCGGCGATTTTCGCCATTATAGACTCGTATTCGAGATGGACGTCGGTTATCGGCGGCATGAACCCGTATGCCCAGAGCTGATGCTCGGGCTGAATGTAGTAGATACCCTCGAGAACCGCCAGATATGCGCCATAGTCCACGTACGCACCCCACTGCATCGTCGCAACGTGCTCCAACATCTTGAGGGCTGTCTTCCCGTCCTTCGATTTCAGGGCTCCGACGGCGGCCTTCATGTAGTAGAGGTCGTTGGAGGGATTGTCGAACACCCCTATGCCAGTCCATCCCGGGATCCATGCGGTGTAGTCCCAGTCGAACATCTTCGGGTTGAGCACCAAGGCGGCCTGTCTCATCTTCTCGTTCAGCCTGTTTGCATCGACCTTCGGGTTCTTTTGCTCCGTCAAGGCATACAACCGGTCTACCTGTGCCTGGTATGCCATCAGACCAGCCTCAAAGCAGGATAGGTCGACCCTGGTCAACGTCTCGGGGTCACGAGACACCATAGTATCGAAATCCTCCCTGATCGCCTCGATGTTCTCATACAGGTTGTACGGATGTATGGTGGCCTGTGAGGTCCGGATCACGCACAGACCGTTGAACACCATGTTGACATGGACATAGTTCCAGTTTATTCGGTCCAATGTGTCTGCAGTCGTGTGGTACAGACCGTCATATGTCGGACCCCAGAACGCAATCTGAGCACACGGAACCCCAGCCATGTAAAAAGGCCAATCATCATAAGAGGATGGGGGCCAGTACACATAGGTCGGGAGGGTTGAGACGAGGCCAGAATCCCTAGCGGTCTTCTTGACGAAAGTCGTCAAATCAGGGGTGGTTTCTAGATAGACTACGGTACCGTCCGCTCCAATCACATCCATGTTGTACATCGCCACGATCTTGCCCGGGCGGTCGCCGTTGAGGACCCGCCCGTCGAGAGCCTTCACAATATGTGAGTACGAGCCTATGCACCAATCATACCACGAGTCGCTCCATCCGCCCATCTCCTCCGAATCGAATGCGACGAAAACGAGCGTCCTCTTAGGCTTCAGTCCAGAGTCGACGATAGCCTTTGCTATGGCGAGAAGCGAGCCCACGCCTGCGTTGTCATCTGCGGCGCTCGTAAACCAGTGATCGAAATGGGCTCCAAGATAGACATACTCGTCAGGATGCTCAGTGCCGGGTATGAATCCTATCACATTATGACCGGTCTTCACAGGCTCCCATGTCCAGTGATTGTCGATTATCAACTCGGCCATTACGGGGCCCGAAGAGAGCCGACTGCGAATCATCGCCGCGTCGTTGTCCGTGATGTATACCATGGGTAGGACTTCGTCGCTCACATCGATCTTCAGTGCATCGTCAGGAACCACGGGGAAGTGGCACAACGCCGCGATAGCCCCACGGTCGGCTGCCATCTGAAGGACAGGTGTTCCGTAGAACATCAGATCGGTCCGCGTGAAGAGCACTATCTTTCCGTCGAGCGCTCCCTCGGCCAATCTCTCGAAACGCTCGAGTTTTCCATCCTTGACGTCGACTATCTCAGCCACCCATGTCTCGCCATTCGTGCCCATACCATAGGAGCATTGCGCCGCAGGAATGCGCACCCATTCCTCACCGAGCTTTATCCTGAGCGAGGTGTATCCGACACTATCTCCGGCCGTCGCCTCATCCAGCTCGAATGTCACTACCGGGAACTCCTCCAAATACACGTTGTCCGGAGAAAGGCCGACCTCGTTGATCATCTCATCTCTTATCCAGAGCGCGGTCTCATATGATTTCGCGGTGCCGGTAACAATCCTGCCACCGTTGACGAGTTTGGCCGTGACTTGCATCGCATATTCGTCGTCGAGACAGCCCATGAACTCCAGCTCCTCAGGAGTGAACACTGGTCGAGGCTTACCTTTGGCAGAAGCCGTCTGAATTTCGGACGAACAGAACGCGCAGCCACTCATTAGCAAGAGCACGCACACAGCGAGAGCTAGAACTCCCCTCAAAGCCACTCTCCCCCTTTAACACACGGCACTTGGCATGTGTTCAGTCAAGTAATCGAAACTTGTGGGTAAAATGGTTTCGACTAGATGGGGTCCCGAGAGAGAACTTCTGAGGCGACAGAACATCAGGGCAGGACGAAAAAGTCATTTCTTGCGGAGACTCGTAAGACGCTCGCAAACCATGGTTCAAACCACTCAAAGAACGATCTAAGTGCGGAATATGATATTCTAGAGACATTCCAGTCCCACGGTTACAAATCGGTGAACCTTGTACTGTAGGTTGGTACGAGTCGCATATCCCCCCAACCAACACCCTCAAACGAACCAACGTCCCCTTCGATCACCCGAGCTATCACGCCATTCTTATGGTCCAAGGAAACCAGTACAACTGAGAGATGCTCGTGGTGTCGCCTCTTTTCTTTCGGGCATTACCACTCGGCCTTAGATGAGCAATAACCCTCGCAACCCCCGAAGCTTCCGCCGGGCTATCGCACACTGACCCTCGGCGTCTGTTTGTGGTTCTCTGCGGCCCGTCGAGGACGGGATCATTCACTTGGGGGCGGAGGTGGCGGGATTTCGGCATGAGCGCGCCGTCCGCGAGCACCGATGTAGAGGCCGACCCCGAGCCCAACAAGAGCTGCCGCGGCGATCGCAAGGCCCGCCATCGCCGTGGTCCTCACCGAGTTCAGCCTTGAGTTTGCGGTATCCAGCTCATCCTCCAGAGAGCCGAGCGAGGCGTTCGCGTCCTCAAGCGCGTCCTGCAGGCCCGTGAGCTGCCTTTCCAGCTCATCAATCCTTCCGCCGAGATCGGGCGGCTGATATGTGACGGTCACGCTCACGCTCCCCTGATTTCCCGCATCGTCAGTTGCGATGACTGTGATCGTGTTCACGCCCTCCAGCAGTGCGATGACTACTGAGAAGGAGCCGTTCGAAGAGAGCTCCACCAGCAGCCCGTTGACGGACAGGCGCGCACCCGGTTCTGTCACGCCCATGACAGCGACCGTCGCGGTGGCTGTCACGAACCCGTTGGGAGGCGTGAGCAGCTCGATGGTCGGCGGAAAAACGTCAGGTGCGACGTACCTGCACGAGAGCAGCACCGACCCTAAGGAGGTGAAGTCCTCCCAGACGGCGAGCGCGTCCCCTCCTGGGGCTACATAGAGAACGGGCTCGTACGCAGCATTGCTCGGATAGTCCTCGAGCACCTCAGGGGCCCCCCAGCCGGCCGCAGGGGTGTATCTGCACGCCCAGAGATCGTCGATGGATGCGTTGGTCTGAACCCAGATAGCTATCGCGTTGCCATGAGCATCGACCCCGAGGTCGTAGCAGTAGGTGTAGCTCGCTAACAAGCCCCCGTCCGCTCCCGTCTCTATCATCGCGGGAGCGCTCCACCCATGCCCCCTTGTGTACCGGCAGGTCCACAGGTCGGTGGTTGAAACACTGGTGCCCTTCGCCCATATCAGATGGGCGTTTCCTTCCAGGTCGGCCACTATCCTCGGCCTGCTCCCGTATCCCTCAGGGTCGACAACCGCGGGCTCCTGCCACCCCTGTGCTGGCGTGTAGGTGCTCCACATCACGAAGCTGCCCGTTGTGTTCGACTTGGACCACACGGCGATCGCGGCACCGTCACGCCAGACGGCGATATCGGGGTTCCCGGCGTATTCGTCACTGAGCTCTATCAGCTGGGCAGCGCCCCATCCCACGCCTGCAGTGTACCTGCTCGCCCATATGTTCCAGCGCACATCGTCAAAATGGCTCCATACGGCAAGGACGTTCCCTGCGGCGTCGGTTCCCGTCCTGACCCACGAGGGCTCCTGGTCGACGCTGCTGATCGTCATGGGTGTGGACCAGCCCGTGCCAGGCTCATACCTTGCCGCCCTGAGCTCCCATGAAACATCCCTCCTGGCCCACACGGCCGTGACGGCGCCACGGTCGTCTGCGACGAGCGCTTCGGCGTTCGCATAGATTGCGACCGTATGGAATGTGACCTCGAGCTGCTCAGGAGGGCCCCATCCTGCGCCGGCTGGACGTCTAACGGCCCAGACAGATGTGATATCGTAGCTCGGAGAGGTCTGAACCCACAGCACGGTAAAGTTACCCCCGGGGTCCGAGCATACCAAGGGGGTACCTGCGCTACCATCCATGTCCTCGAGGAGGGCTGGCGTGCCCCAGCCGATGCCGGGCACGAATCTGTTCGTCCAGACGTCGTTAACCATGAACTCTCTCTCCTGAAGCCACACGGCGACCGCGTTTCCCGCAGCGTCGCCTGCGAGATCGACCGACCTCGGCAAGGAATTCGGCAAACTTACGAGCCCGGGCTCGCTCCAGCCCCAGCCGGGAAGCCCTGCGGCTATGAGGCAGGGAGCCTCGAGAGTCATGACGATCGCAATAGTGGCAAACAAAGAAAGCACTGGCGCACTGTTCTTCATCCACGGAAGCATGTCTGTTTCACCAACACCCCGGTCAGAACGCACGTCAGCGCATCTGGCGGAGCGCGATATGAATGTCATAGCAAGGTATTTTAGCTGTGCGGACCCGGCGCACAGCTCCGAGCCGTGCGAGAAGAGGCTCGATGAGCAGAAAGGCCCGCTGTCCGGAGTCATCGGGATGGCTTGAGATGCTCACGGCTCACCTTTCAATCTCCTTGACAGCGACGGATGACGCCTCTTACCACATGCTAAGCCCAAACCTGCGCAGAAGCCCGGAGAACGGTTATCTTTCCGCAGGTGAATAGAGATAACGGCATGGCACTAGAAATCATCAAAGGAGATATCACCGAACAGGACACCGACGCGATAGTCAACGCGGCCAATGACCACCTCTGGATGGGGGCAGGCGTTGCTGGAGCGATAAAGCGCAAAGGCGGGAGGGAGATCGAGGAAGAGGCAGTGAGGAAAGGACCCATACCGGTCGGCAGCGCTGTCAGCACAGGGGCGGGAAGGCTCCCTGCGAAATACGTCATCCACGCAGCTGTCATGGGACAGGACCTGAGAACGAGTTGGGAGGCTATACACAAAGCAACGCTGTCCTCCCTGGCAATCGCTGAGGAACTGAAGCTAGATTCCATCTCGTTCCCCGCCCTAGGCACGGGAGTTGGCGGCTTCCCCCTCGAGAAGGCGGCGGACGCGATGCTCAGAGCGATAAATGAGCACTGGGCGACCTCGGGCTCGAAGATCAGGGTCCGACTTGTGTTGTACGACGATCGTGCGTTTGACGTGTTCCAAAGGGCCTGGGGGCAACTCGCAGGAAAGAACCCGCAACGAAACCAGAATCGCTGATTGACCTCTACCCATGATTAGCGCGTGGAGGTCGAAGGAATCGGCCATGACCACGCCGCGATAACCCCACGCTATGGCTGTTCCTCGCTCACCTCATCGACGCCGGGCATCCCGATGGAGAGCCTTCTTCTACGACTGGCTCTTTCCCTTATCCCCTCTACGCATCCGCAGCACGAGGTATGCGGAGAGCACTGCGAGGACACATATGATGGCGCCAAGCAGGGCGAGCGAGAAGAGCACCGTCGAGAATGCGGAGGGCGGGTATCCATCGAAAACGAGCGTCACCTCGGTATCGCCTACCAGATCAACGGTAGATGACTCCTCAAGCGCGATATAGGTCATCATGTACTCGCAGGTGAGACGACCCTCGACTGTCACCGTCTGGTCGGGCAAACGGAACGACACCGTTCCGTTGGTCGTGAGGCCGTAACCGAGGACATCGCCTTCCGAATCCCTAACGACTATCTCCACTCCCGTGAGCGCGTTCCCGTCAGAGGTCTTCACGAACACGTCGAGATAGGAGACCGAACAGTCCAGCACAAGATCGGTATCATCGGAAAGTGAGACTGCAGTGTCGTTCACGAGGGCACCGTACCAGTATGCCTCGATGTGCAGGCCGCCGGCAGGCAGTATGGCGTGCACCGTGCCGCTCTCGTCGGCCAAGGAACTCACTATGACGTCGCTTGCCGTCCTAACCACGATGTGTGCGTCGGGGAGAGGGGAACCTCTTGCATCCAAGGCGATTATGTTCACGCTGAAAACCTCGCCGATCACTGTGACCTGCATGTCCGCGAACAGGACTACATCGAGGGATTGGCCTATCTCGTTCCCGTGCCAATACACCTCCACGTCGTAGGCGCCCGCGGGGAGTCGGCCGACGGCCTTCCCCGTTGCGTCCGTGAACCTCGAATCGATCAGGATGTGGGTCTCAGAGTCCAGCCAGACAACCGTGGACATCGGGATCGGCGTGCCAGCATCGTCCGTCACGACCGCTGTCATGTAATAGACTTCGCAAGGGACGTCGACCACTCCGTTGCCAGAGATCGCCACTTCGGATTCGAGCACCAGGGAGCCGCGCCACCAGACCGTGAGCGAGATGTTGCTGGCCGGGACCTGCTCGATGATGCCGACGGATCCGTCGTTGTCGGAGATCAGCACAGGGAGCAGCTCACCATCGGGGAACTCGAAGAACACCGTCGCGGCTGGCAGGGGCTCCGAGTGGGAGTCTACCACACGCAGTTCCGGATAATAGACATCGCAAGTGACGAACAGGACGGCGTCTCCTGTCAGGTTCACCACCGAGCTGTAGACAGGCACACCGTGCCATCTCACCGTGAGCGTCCCGTTGCCGAACACAGAGAGCGACGCCCAGCCAGTATCGTTCGAGACGGCCCGCACACCCTCGTAATCCACGACCGCGCCGACCAAAGGGACGCCCAGCGAGTCGTTCACGTGGACGTCGAGGCGGTAGATGATCCCTATCGCGAAGACGTCGGCCATGAACTCGTCGTACGGATGGAATGTGAGCTTGTCGAAGTAATAGTAGTATGTTACACCCGAGTTGTCCACCGCCCACACCTCGTAGGAGTACACGCCCACGGGCATGCCACCGTAATCCCAGGCTAGCTCATACACCGAGGTGGGCGAAGTGCTGGTTCCCGATACGCGGACCATAGGTGCGTCATCGAGTCCCGGAACGACCGTCCCGTCGGGGGCCAAGAGCGTCAGGTTGACCCACCTGATGTCATACCCGCCGTACGGGTCGGAGACGACCGCAGAGAAATACATCGTCGTGTTGCCCTCGTCCAGGAAGCTGTTCTTGGGCTCGTGAGCCGAATCAAGGGTGGACACGGATTCGACCGTCATGGGGTTCTGCGTCCTGAGGATAAGGCGGGAGTCGAAGCGGTGGTAGCTGTCCCAGAAAACAGTCACATTCGTGTACTGCGACCCGACGCCTCCACCCGAGGTCCCCGGGTTCACCGTCAGGACGAACCTTATGGTGGCGCTGGCGTTGAAAGTGTGGATGAAGTTGAGCGGAAACACCATGGGCGTGGCTGGAGGATACGTGAATAGCGGCGTGTTGCTGGGGATGTTGTACGAGAAGACCAGCGTGCCGTTGAAGTTCAGGTTCAGGATGTTCTGCTCAGTCACCTCGAAGATCGCGAGGCTCCCAGCAAAGTTCGGCTGACCCGTGCCCACCTCTCCGCACATCCAGATTATCGCATCAATGCGTGTGACCGTGAGGCTTGATGCGGCCGGCGGGAACATATACCACTGAATGGCGAACTGTTCTTGGCCCGAATAGCTCCTGCCGTCTCCTGTCATGTTGAATGGAAGCTCCGTGTCGAAGAAGTTCATCACGCTCATCTGCGGCGAGATGTATCTGGCGGTCTCGGCTGTGTGCAGGAAGTGCGTTATGTTGTGTGGCGGGTCCGCAGCAGCATCTGTAGCTATGATCGGCTCGGACTTCGGAGCAGAGGCCGGAAGATGCATCGGGAGCGCAAGGGCGATTGCGAGACAGAGAGACAACAAAATCAGCGTTCTACCGTGAGTCCTCATGTTCATCCACCGGAGGGATATTCATGGATGATAGGCGAGAGACGGTATTTTAGGAAAGTGGTGCAAGAATTGAAGGGTGAAACGATCATCGAAATGTTCTGAAACTGTACCCTGGATTCGTCCAAGTTGAACCAAAGCAGAAGGAGGCTGCGAAAGAAGACGGCAAGAGCAAGACGGCAAGAGCGTAAGAAAAAAAGAAGGAAGAGGAGTGGTTTGGGTGTTCAGCTTGAGTGGATGATTTCTACGCTGAGCTGCCTACAGCATGGCCCCAGCTGTAGTTCCACTGGTTGCTCTGGCTGTGGTCGCCAGCGTAGTTCCACTCGTAATCGTAGTTCCAACTGTAGAGGCATTCCTGACTCTGGCTGCAGTCGCAGGAACCATCTCTCAGCTGGAGCTGGGTCTGCTCTTGAAGCTGGGTCTTGAGCTGAGTCTGATCCTTGGTCTGGTCGCACGAGCCGTCCCTCAGCTGCAGCATCGTCCGGTCCTGGGTCTGGTCACAGGTCCCGTTCGAGGCCGCATTGGCGCTCGCTGCAACCCCTATGCCGCCCAGCAGGAGCGCTGCGCTAAGCACCACAGCCATTGTGAGCTTCGTTATCATTTTTCTTCACCCCCTCGTGTTTCTTGAGGGCTTGTTTTTTCGCCCTTCGACTATGATTACTCAGAGCGGTGTTAAGGCGATTGTGGTGCAAGATTCAAAATCTAGTTCAACCCTCGACCTGATACAAGGCCGAACAGATGGTAAAGAGTTCAACCGGTGCACCAAATCCATTAATATAACCCTCCTCGCATGTCAATAGTGGTATCGTGAGAAACACTGCGTCTGCGGCCATGGTCATGGGCGTCGTTCTCATCAGCTCGTTGCTCGTGTTCACGGGCGGCGGTGGCGCCGTCGAGCCTGCGGACTACATCACATACACCATCATGCCGGAAGGGATCGTGATCCAAAGCGCGAATGCCACGGTCCTGATTTCGAGCGAGATCCCCGCTGCATCAATAAGACCTGGTCACCTCACCGATTCGCTTGGGGACGGCTTCATCCTGCGCGCTCTGGTGGGTTACAACTCGACCGTCGCCGGAGGCTTCTCGCCGGACATGATCGAGTTCTCAGCGTCGACAAACAGGAGCAGCTGGGGCATATCGGGCCCGTGGGTGACCAAGGACACCCGCGGCATGCTCGTCAGGGTCGAGATGAGTGCTAGGCTCGACATGGTCCGTGTCGGCAGCCAGGGGATGCCTGGTTACGGCGGGCCCAATTCGGTCGTTCACGACTGGGGTGAGGTCACTGTCCGATACTCCCTGTCGACGTACGACCACGAGTCTACGTATGAGGGGCTGACCCAGTCGCCGTCCTACCGCATAAACGGCAGCTCGGAGCTCAAGTTCGATGTCGACCTGTCGGTCCTGAAGCCCCTTCCAGTAGACAGCCTGGCGCTCGAGCTGGCCCTCATGAAGATGAGCGACTGGCAGTACACTCCGCCGACGGAATCCACTCCCTACAGGTTCAGGGGATACCAGTGGGGAGGCACGGTCACGGAGAGCGACCCAGCCGTCAATGAGACTCAGGGATCCACCCCGGTGGTCCACCGGTTCGAGTACCGGGAGCAGTACAAGCAGGCGTTCGACTTCCTGAACGAGACCGGCGTTCCCGAAGCGTACTTCTCATGGGCGCGCCAGGCAAGCATCGGCTCCTCCAGCGGAGCGGAGATCGCTGACGTCTCCACCTACTACAGGACGGATGGGGAGGCGCTCGTACTCTATCTTTCGACGCCGCTGATGAGGAACACGCTAACAGTATCACACGACCCCAGCATAGGCATCTTCGTGACGAGCATCCACCCGATAGTTCTGCCGGGAGATGTCGGGCTTGAGGCGCATCTGGTTTCGGTCCTGGTGGGAGTGGCTGTCGGAGCAGTGGTCGCTGGCGGCACCTGGGCTCTTGTCGCATCGTCTAGGACTGCGCGCCAGGAGGACCACTCTGACCTGGTCGATCTTGAGAGGAACAGGTACTATCGAGGCCAGCGCTAGCCCGCGCTTCCGATCCCGCGGACGCCGACGGCGTCGGTGGCCTGCCCGCCCCCAGATATCTCGCGACGAACTCATCGACCAGCCTGTCCATGAAAGACCTCCGGTATACTATGAGCAGGTCGGAAACCCTCTCGGGGTCGATGACGGTCATGCGCGACTCCCTCCCCACCCTCTCGACCTTTATCAGGCCGCTTGAAGCTAGTTTCTTGATGTGGTAGGAGAGCGTCCCAGGAGATATCGTGAAGTTCTCGAGGACCTTTCCGTGCGTGGCTCCTGGATTGAGGAGCAGGAACAGGATGATGCCCCTGGGTATCTCCTGCCGGAGCGCCGCCAGGATGCGCTTCTCCTCCTTGCGCAGCACGTTCTGGGGGAAGTACCTGCTGAAGCTCTCCTCCCTTTCCACCGTAAGCAAGCCCCTCTGCACCAGGTAGTCCAGGTGATAGCTGAGCACGCCCGTAGGCATGCCAGTCCGGCGCTGGAGCTCCCTGAAGTGCATGCCAGGGTTCTCCCTCACGATCTCATATATCCGCTTCCTGTTCGCCAGCTCAAGCGGCTCTTTCAACAGCCCTTCCCCCGAACACACCGAGCAGGAGCACAGCGAGGAGCACAAGACCATCCGCAAGAGGTGCGACCCACGGTTCGAGCCCTTCCAGCCAACCGGTCATGATGTCCGCCCACATGAGCACCACCGTGAGCGAGATGTGGAATGACAACCCTGCGATAGCCGGAAGAAACGCCCGGGCACCGCTCCGCCTGTAGGACACAAGAACGATGATCAGGAGGGACAGAGACACTCCGAGAAGGATGCCGAGCACCAAGTCGCGCGCGACAATCATGAAGGTCGATCCCTCCTAATGCGCTACGTGCCTATAAGGTATGGCGATGGCCTCGCGGACAAGTCGAACCACGCCCCTGTTTGCCAGTGGCGAGTCTGAGAGAACTGGCTTGGGACCAATATCCCTCTTGCGAATCGGCGGCCGAGCTGGAGACCGCTGAATTCATGACGCTAACTTGCGTGTGGAAACGTTACCTGGACACGCGCGGTCAAACTCATGCGCGGAATCTGCGAGCACGCCTGTCTGGGAGAGACTCTCAACGAGTTCAGAACGATGCTGTGCGCGGATCCGGTGCTTTGGATCCGTACAGGACAGCGATGCGACCGTCCTTACCGGAGGCGCTCGCGCTCCCATCCTGCATGTCTGTCATCACAAATTCTAAAGTCCCGATTCTCGTTCATCTCCCCTGGGAAACCATTTCGGGGGTGAGGGATTCAACATGATGAGAAGAGCGAAAGGACTTGTAGGTGTGCTCCTGACAGCCGTCGTCGCGCTTTCCTCTTTCGGGAGCGCGGACGTGTCTGGAGAAGATGAAGTGGACCGCTGGAACGTGCTGGTGTATCTCCAGGCGGACAACAACCTCAACGATCTGACGCAGACTGATCTAGACGAGCTGATGGCCGTAGGGTCGACGGATGATGTGAACGTGCTGGTATTCATGGACAAGCTCGACCAGCCGGCATATCTGTACTACATCCTACAAGGAGAGATGATGCTGCTAGACTACGAGTACAACGGCGTCGAGGTGAACACAGGTGATCCTGTCGTGTTCGAGAAGTTCGTCGCGTACGCCGAGGAGAACTATCCAGCCGAGCACACGATAATCTTCTTCTGGGACCACGGCGGCCCGACGTCCGGTGTGGGCGTTGATGACACCACTAGCGAAGGAGTCAGCGACTGGTTGACCCATCACGAGCTCATCGAAGCGCTTCAGGGTCACAGGGTCGATGTGATGGCGATGGACGAGTGCTCCGTCGGCCAGATCGAGACGATCTACGAGTACGCGATGCACCTTGACACCGACTACGTCGTCGCGAGCGAGAGCTACATCGGGTACAGGGGATTCCCTTACGACTGGATACTGGAGAAGCTAGTGGCGCGGCCCGACATGTCGGCGTACGAGCTCGCGGTGGTCTGCGTGGAGGAGTTCGAGAGGCTGTTCATGATGACGCCGTACAAGACGGAGATACTCACCACACAATCTGTCTTCGTCCTGGACGAGATGCGGAACCTGGCGGACAAGTTCGGGGCGCTGCTAGATGCGCTCTCGAAAGACATAGGCAAGTACAGGAGCATCATCAGGAGTGCACGCGCTGGTGCGCTCATGCCTTGGGGTGCGACGAGCGCTGGAAGGATAGACCTGCCGAGCTTCGTCACTGGCATATGGGCAAAGGCCCCTGCCGACTCGGCGGTGAAGGCGGCTGCAGCCGACTTCCTGAGCGCGTACGACAAGGCCGTCCCAGAGATGGGCGTCACCAAGAACAGCGACAAGTACAACTACAAGGGCATGGGGATACTGTTCCCAGGCTCGCCGAACTACCTGACCATCTCAGCGGCTGGTATGTTCGAGGTCTACAAGACCTTCGACTTCCCGGACGATGGATGGCTGCAGTTCCTGGAGCTGTACTGGGGCACGGAGCTCATCTGAAGGGGCCGCCCTCAAACGCCAACGATGCCTGAGGGTTGTCCTCCCGGGTGGGCGGCGTTCGCTCATCCGGCGTCATATTCCTTCTGAGCGCCGCTCGGCGCGGGAGATTCGAGACAGAGAAGCTCAAGAGGGAAGACATGCCAGCAGGGGCGCTGCGACAGGTCCTGCCCAGAGCCGTTCCGAGCAACCTGTTGCTTTCAACGACTTGGATGCTCCTAAGCTGGAAACACCACCATGGGTCGACGTCCGCATCCACGACTGTCAGCGCCCTCCTGGACTACCTTATGGGAGAGACTCCTCGCTGGTTGGCTTCCGCACCTTCGGCCATCTCGCAAGCCATGCGACCGCTCCCGGGAGCAGCGCGGTGACTATCATCACGATCATGGCGAGGGCAAGGAGCTCGGGCGGGGCGCCGATGGTCACGCCGAACTGCGCGATGATCAAGGATATCTCCGCCCGCGGAACGAGGACCGTAGCCAACATGATCTTCGCCCGCGAGGTCATCATCTTCTCGTTCCTCAGAATCAGCATCCCAGGCAGCATCTTTGCGAAGACTGCTACTGCAACAAGCGCGACGCCTACAAGGGCGATGGACGCCACCCGCGTGGGGTCGATGAGAAGCCCGACGCTCGTGAAGAAGACTGCCATGAATATCGCTGTCACGGGCGCCATGTTGCTGGTCACACGTGCGCCCTGCTGAGTCGAGGCGACTATGCTGCCCGCTATGAAGGCGCCCACGAGTGGCGGGAGCCCGAGCATGGCGAACCCGAAGCTGACAAGCAGACAGAACGAGACGGAGACCATGACCGTGCTGCTGGGGGAGAGCTTGTCCGTGAACCTGAGTATCCGTGGGAAGGTGAATTGGCTGACAACTATGAGAAGCACTGCAAGACCGACTATGGCAACCAACCCAGCGATGAGCATCAGCGGCGGCACGGACTCTGGTCCTACCAGCCCGACAGCGATAGTCATCAGCGACAGAGCAACGACGTCGTCGACGAGGATCGCCACAGTCACTACCTCGTAGCCCGATTCGCCCGTGAGCCCCAGATCGGCCATCAGCTTGACGGCGAGTACAGTGCTCGTAGAAGTGAGTATGAGCCCGAGGAATATCGAGGAGAGCATGTCCCAACCAATGAGCAAGCCCAGCGCGAAGCCCAGGACGAACGATAGGCCGACCCCGAGGCCTGCAAGCACGAATGGCCTGGCACCGAGCGCTCCGAAGGTCCTTATGTCGAATGAGAGCCCTGTGGAGAACATCAGGAAGACCGCGCCAAGCAGAGCCAGGTCTTCGATGTCCTCTGACTTGACGACAAAGCCAGGGGTGAAAGGCCCGAGGACGATGCCAGCGACAAGCATTCCCACGACGCGCGGCATCCTGAGATAACGGAACGCGGTCCCGCCGATCTCGGCTGCGATCAAGACGAGCGCGAAATCGAGCAGAAGCGCGGGAGTCTCCATCTCGGAGGGTGTACCGACTCATCCCTGATAAAAAGGCTCGTCTTTCGTCAGTCGAACACGGCTCTGCAATCTCACGACCATGTGGACGATGTCCACGCTCTGTTGCGGCGAGTGTAAGAAGGGCTCGGTAATTAATAGTCCGTTGCAGAATAAGGTTCGATGGACCTCTCGGAGCCTTTCATCGGCAATGTCTCAATCATCGACCTCATAGCGTTCTTCGCGGTCTTGTTCGCGACCGGCGTTCTGGCAAAGGCCCTTTACGCCCTGATGAGGAGATACCTCGACCGCGTGCTGACCAAGACGACTTCCAAGAAGATATCGAAGCTGACGCAATATGTCGTCATCGCCGTGGGGCTGTACCTCGGTTTCTGGGAAGTGCTCCACCTGGACTTCCCTGCCCTCGTCGTCTCTCTGGGG
>JAWCKF010000012.1:0-47636 GCA_038852315.1 Thermoplasmata archaeon
GTAATCGCTCTCTTCGTCAGGCATCCTGCGGCCAGGAGCAGGTCTGATGCCATAGGGTTCCGGACCGTCGTCAATGTCAGCTAAAGACGATGCGAATTCCTCATCGTATGCGTATGAGCAATACCATCTGGAGAAGTCCATCTCATTCTCAGCATCATGCTCGATGAGGTAGCGTTTTAGCAGGTTTCGTATACCACAAGCTATCCGCTGTTTTGCGCATTTATCACAGCTCATGCCCTTCATTCACTCACCTCGGTCAGCTTTTCGTTGTATCCCACGCATAAGCTGCGCAAATGAATTCATCGGGGTTCAGTTCCCAAATGCGGTGCACGAGTGACCATACTGGACAGCGTGGGAACAAACCACAAGTATCACAACTCATGTGCTTCGTTGTTCGGAATCTTCCGCGGGTTCGTAGATGCCTCGGTCTTTTCATCAGTCTCTCCTCATCCATCCTCACTTCACCTTACACTTCCTGGCCTCATCGTATGCGTAGTTAGAGTGCATCTCATCTCGTTCCGATCAGTTTTCCGAAAAAGAGCTTTGGTTTCCATCTGAAAAGTGGGCAGGGCTGGAATGGTTCGGGGCACAACTCCCGAGGTACAGTGCGCATGTCATAAACACAGGGTGGCTGTTCCAAATCTGTGCCAGGGGCGAAATTCTCGCACCTAACGCAATCCAGATATCCTGCTCTCCGAGCCAGCTTTCTTGTCCAGTGTTGTCTTTTCATTCGCTCACCTTCCTCTCGCTCACCTCTTGGCCACATACAAAACAGTACCAGATTGTCTTTATTCGGTCATCTTCGACACAGAGGCCTGGGACGATACTTTTTCGATGACATGTTGGGCACTTCATCCGATCACTTTTTCGTTGGGCTTGAAAAGTGGGCAACAGAAGAGCCTGGGATACTGCTCCAAGCCAGTGGCCGCAAGAATCGCGCAGACTGTCGGATTGCTGTGCTCTTGACAATGCGCACAGTTCCGCCTATTTGCATCGAGTCTCTCGAGCTCTTCGACCCATTTGGTCTTTCTAGGCAAAGCGGGCTTCATCTTCTCATCCCGCCCTGGTCCTTCTGGGCAGAAAGACGCTCCATGGCAGCCTCGCACGGGCGCACATGAGGTTGTTGCAGACGTACACGTGCTCCTCGAGACTGGCCGAAAAAGGCCTCCAATCAATCCGGACAGTCGGAGCCCATCATTGCTTCACCTGCTCGATGATCTGCTTCTCGTGGACTATCGTGTAATAGCCGACGAGCGAGACGCCGACACCTATCAGTCCAACCAGGCCACCAGTGATCCCGGCGAGGACCAAACCGACCACAATGAAGGCCGCGCCAAGGCTCTTCACGGTCACCAGCTGTTCCTTCTGCCTAGACTGCCCGTCCTTGTCTACTGCTTCCATACCGTCTCCTCCTACCTGCCTATGCCATTGAGGCCGAGCTCGTTGGTCTCCCGCTGAAGCCTCAAGGCTTCAACCTCGGCGACCCTGCTCTCGGCCGCAACCATCATCTCGAGGACCTGCAGAATCTCGCCCACGGTCAGCTTCAGCTCGTAGACCGCCCCGGGGAGATCGCAGATGACTGACGCAAGCTCGGGCCTCGAGGTCTCGAGCTCCCGCTTGCCCTCGGAATCGGAAGTCCACACGGACCCGTCGTGGTTCTTTGCAGTGAAAGTGCCAACGATGGTGTTCAGAATCCTAGGGTCCTCCGTCGCGAAGTGAGGTTTCCAATCAGTGAACTCGATGAGCCCGAGCTTCCAGCCGGCGTGCCTTTGGACCCAGTTCCCGGCCTCCTGCCCCATCACCTTGTAGGCTTCCTTCCACTCCCCTGACTGAATCTGTTCTCTGGTCAGCTTGAGCTCGGGCAGATGCACATAGAACCAGAGCTCGCCCGAGGGCCTCTCCTCGAGCTCGACGCTCAAGACGCCGGGAGGACAGTGAAGCTTGCCTTTCGTGCGCTTTACGCCGTTGCGCTCGAGATAGGGACGCTTCTCGAGGAACGGATAAGACACTGTCGAGCCGTCGCTGCAGCGCACCCGGATCTCCTCGGTGTCTCCGAGCTTCTCAACCTTGAAGCGGACCTTGACATGATGCCCGTTAACGGTGCGATGAACGAAGTTTCCGGGGGAAACCTGAGTCACGCCCGTAGCGTGATTGGAAACTTCGTCGGAAGTCGAGGCGGAAACCTGCTTAACGACGATGATTTTGTCGAGTTCTTTGGCGTTCGGACCATCGCCGTACAGATATGGTCGAGTCTTCGTCACGCGGCTGAGATAACCCTCGCGGACGAGTCTGCTGGCAATCTTCGAGACCGTGCCCTTGGGGAGCCCCGTCCTCTTGCAGACAAGGGATTGGGCCGCCCCCTCCCGGAGCATCTGATAGACTCGGCGCTGCTGCTCCGAGATCCGTACCGTCTTCACGGGACACCCCCCGTGAAGTTTCCACTAAGTTTCCTCGAAGTTTCCTGTATATAATGATATGGTTTCCTCTCGGATGAGCCAGTAAACGAAGTTTCCATTTTGGGGGATGCGTGAAAAGTGGAAACTTGGAAACTTCGTCTCCCTGTGTGGTTCGGGCAGTCGCCACCATAGTGCTTGAAGACGGACCTATCCCAACACGGCTCGGGAGCCTGTCGCTCGTTTCTGCGATACAATCTGCAGCGGTTGAGAAGACCCGGCGAGATCAGATAGATGCACGGAGGAGTGGATTCACCAGAGGAGGCCTCAACCATGCTCTGCCTACCTCCTGCAGCGAAGCTCACTGTGCCGACTGGCACCCTCGCATTCGCTGCGCTTGTAAGAAACGCAACCTTTGCAGCAGTCTAGAAGCAGCCGATAGTTGAGCCGCTTCAGAGCCATCCCCCCGAAAAATATGGTCGAGAGGACGGGGAAATCGTCCTTCCCTTCTCTTGTCTTGGGATGGGTGTTGTGCAGTCGTCCTCTCGACCAGCCTCGATCCCCTGCCCTTTGGCGGGCGCTCCCACTGCGGTGCTGCCTGAGCGATCAGCGTGCTCGCTGAGCTTGAAGAAGCGATTGTATCCATCTAGTGGGTTCCTGTACACGCGCGGGATAAGCCAGTATTCGGTGCGGGCCCGGTGCTTTGCATGCTCACTAAACCTGAGAGGGCGATTGGCCCTAACTAGCGCGTTCTTGCACACTCGCAAGACAAGCCAGCATCCGGTGCGGGCCCGGTGGGATTTGAACCCACGTCGTCGGCTCCGAAGGCCAAAAGGATGTCCGAACTACCCCACGGGCCCGATGCTGTCATCGGCCTGGCCTATAATATGCTTTGGCGACAGCTCAATGTCTGTGCGTGAGCAGCCTGATCAGGATGTATATCAGGACGAACAACAGCAGGGCGATTCCCAGCATGCCGAGAGGGTCTCCAACCAACGCATTGGCCATCTCTCACGACCTCCCTCGTTCCAGGCGTTGCCTGATGTACGGCACCAGCCCGCCCGCGTCCAAGATAGCCCGCACATGCTGCGGGATCTCCTCTGACTCCACGATGGCTCCGCTCTCCGAACACCTGAGGGTCATGGAAGACCGATCCCAAACGACCCTCGCGCCGTCCTCGAGCAGCTCGCGGGCGCGTCTCGATATCAGCGGAGGCAGCCCCAAATTCACTGCGTTCCTGTAGAATATCCTCGCAAACGACTCAGCGACGATGACCGCGACGCCGGCGTGCTTCAAGGCTATGACCGCCTGCTCCCTGCTGGAGCCGCACCCGAAGTTCCTCCCGGCGACGATCACGTCCCCCTTGGCCACCTCTTGTGCGAACTCCGGCCTCACGCCTTCCATCGCGTGCCTGGCGAGGTGAGACGGATCGTAGTTGTCGAGATACCTGCCAGGTATGATGAGGTCTGTGTTGATGTCGTCCCCGAACTTCCAGACGCGCCCCTCAGAGGTCGACATGCAACCACCTCCTCGGGTCCGCTATCCTGCCTTCGACCGCGCTCGCGGCGACTGTCGCCGGGCTCGCGAGGTATATCTCCGCCTCCTGAGAGCCCATGCGCCCTTTGAAGTTGCGGTTGCTTGATGATATGCACACTTCACCGGGGCCGAGCACGCCCTGGTGCGCTCCCAGGCACGGGCCGCAGCCAGGTGGCAGGACGGTGCCTCCCGCCTCCACTATCGTCTTTATGACGCCCATGTCGAGCGCATCCTCCATGACCTGGCGCGATGCTGGAGCCACTATGAGCCTCACGCCCCGCGCGACCTTGTTGCCCCTGAGGACCCATGACGCGGCTATCAGGTCCTCGAGCCGGCCGTTCGTGCACGACCCAATGAACGCCTGGTCTACCTTCACGTCGTGGAAGTCCTCTACACTCCTGGCGGCCTCGACCCTGTGGGGCCCTGAGACCATCGGGGGAAGCCGCTCGACATCTACCGCCACGGTCTCGACGAACCTGGCATCGGGGTCGGAACGACACGTGCCATCGAGGAGGGCGGCGCACTCCGGTGACCACGTCGAAAATGTCGAATCAGGGGGGACTATCGCAGCCTTCGCACCGACCTCAGCGGCCATGTTGCACAGGACCATGCGTCCCGAGATCGATATGTCGACCAGGAAGCCGCCGCCGAACTCGATGCACTTGTAGTCCGCGCCCGTCGGTCCCAGAACGGAGGCGAGGTACAGCGAGACGTCCTTCGGGAACACAGCCTTTGAGAGATGCCCGCTGAGGTTCACCTTTACGGTCTCGGGCACCTTGAGCCACGTCTTGCCCAGCGCCCACACGCCAGCCATCTCAGTCGCGCCTATGCCAACGCCGAATGCGCCGACCGCGCCCACAGTCGTCGTGTGCGAATCCGCCCCGAGCACGAGCTGCCCTGGCCTGGCTATCTTCCGCTCCACCAACAGCTGGTGGCAGACGCCCTCGCCCACGTCGAAGAAATTCCCAACGCCCATGCGCTTGACCAAGGTTCTGATCTGCGCGTGCACGTTGGCGGTCTGAGCGGTGTTAGCTGGCGCGCGGTGGTCAAGGACGACGACGATCTTCGCTGGATCCCAAGGTCTATCCAATCCTAGTTCGGAGAACGCCCTATTGACCAAATAGGTGTTCTCGTGTGACATGGCGACATCCGGGACCGCCTCTACCACATCGCCTGCCCGCGCGTCCTCCTGCCCGGAGGCCCTCGCCAGTATCTTCTCCGCTATGGTTCTCCCGGACACAGGGACTCAAGACGGCTGAGGATATTTCAACCTAGCGAGGGTTTTTCTCGGCTCTCACTGCACATGCTCGTTCGGCTCGGATGGGGAAGGCGATCTTGGATAGGTCACAAAGATATTTGCGCTGACCGCCCAATAACCGAGACGACATGGACGGGCTTCTTGACTCAAAGGCGGGCTCGAGAGTGCTCCTGCTGGGGAACGAGGCGATCGCACGCGGGGCTCTGGAGGCGGGCGTGGCCGTCGCGACTACGTATCCAGGCACACCGGCCTCCGAAATCGGCGACTCGCTCGCGCGTGTGGCGAAGGCCGCGGGCATCTACTTCGAGTACTCTGTCAACGAGATGGTGGCCGCCGAGATAGCCATGGGCGCGGCTGCGTCTGGCGTGCGAGCTATGGTGAGCATGAAGCATGTCGGGCTGAACGTCGCCGCTGACGCGCTGATGACTTTCGCGTACACCGGCACGAGGGGAGGTTTCGTTCTGGTGACGGCGGACGACCCTTCTTGCCACTCGAGCCAGAACGAGCAGGACAACAGGTACTACGCGCTATTGGGCGGCATACCGCTGCTCGAGCCATCATCACCCCAGGAATGCCTGGACATGACGAAGGAGGCGTTCGTTCTCTCTGAGAAGCTCGAGCTGCCGGTGATACTGCGCACGACCACCAGGGTCTCGCACGTGAGGGGGCCCGTGGCCGTGGGGGAAGTCCGGCCAGGGCTGAAGAAAAAGGAGTTCGCGAAGGATCCCAAGAGGTTCGTGACCGTCCCGGCAGTCGCGAGAGAGAGGCATCTGGTGCTCCTCGAGAGGCTGAGGCGGGCGGAGGAGCTCGCCAACGCATCGCCGCTGAACAGGATATTCAGGGTGGCGGGCGGAGGGAAGACCGGCGTGATCACGGCCTCAGCGGCGTTCAACTATGTGATGGATGCGGGGTCGGCGATGGGGCTATCCTGCGACGTTCTCAAGCTCGGTTTCTCCCACCCTTTCCCCAGGGCGCTCCTGGCCTCCTTCCTAAGGGAGCATGAGCCAGTTGTGGTGGTCGAGGAACTGGAGCCCATCATGGAAACAACAGTCCGGGCCGTTGCACAGAAGGAAGGCATCCGAAACACCATCAGAGGAAAGGAGGACGGGCTCTTCCCCCGCGCATACGAATTCGACCAGAGCATAGTCGCGAGAGGGCTCGCGATCGCAGCGGGCGTCAAGGGCGCACCCTCGTCTGAGATGACGGCTGCGCCGAGCAACATCCCCGTTCGACCACCTGTGCTCTGCGCTGGCTGCCCCCACAGCGCGACCTACTTCGCCGTCAACAAGGCCACTGGCAGAAAGGCGATATTCGCATCCGACATCGGATGCTACACGCTCGGCCTCTCCCCTCCGTACAACTGCGCCGACTTCCTGGTGTGCATGGGCTCGAGTGTGGGCAGCGCGGGCGGGCTTGCGAGAGTGAACGATCTACCTGTCATAGCGTTCATCGGCGACTCGACCTTCTTCCATGCTGGGATACCAGGACTCATCAACGCGGTCCACAACGGCCACAAGTTCCTGCTCATGATTCTGGACAACCGCACCACGGCGATGACTGGCCATCAGCCTCACCCCGGTAGCAGCACAGGTCCGGAGTGCTGCGATATCACGGCCATCGACATCGAGAGCGTCGTCAAGGGGTGCGGGGTGAGATGGCTCAGGGTCGTGGACCCGTACGACATCAAGGGCACCGCGGAAGCCATCAAGGAGGCGCTCCAGCAGCCCACGGTCAGCGTCATCATCGCGAGGCGAGAGTGCGCGCTGATCGCGAAGCGAGACGAGAAGGGCGCGATCGCGAAGAAGCATTACATCGACCAGGAGGCGTGCAAGAAGTGCAGGACCTGCGTCGACAGGTTCCAGTGCCCCGCGATATCAAGCATCGACAAGGTCCAGAGCATCGACGAGGCTCTTTGCGCGGGCTGCGGCGTCTGCGCCCAGGTGTGTCCTTACAAGGCCATCAAGGAGGTGAAGTGACGGTCGACATCTACCTGGTCGGCGTGGGCGGGCAGGGGATAATAACCGCATCGAGGATAATCGGCGACGCGGCCCTCATGGCGGGGAAGGACTTCCTGCTCAGCGAGACGCACGGGATGGCCCAGAGAGGGGGCTCGGTCTCCTGCACCGCGAGACTAGGCGATGTGCACAGCCCGCTCATACCGGACGCGCAGGCGGACGTGATCCTTTCGTTCGAGCTGCTCGAGACGCTGAGAGCCCTGCCGAAGGCGAGCAAGGATACTGTTGTCGTCGCATCTACGGAGCGCATCGTTCCCCTCAGCGTCTCGACGCAGAGATTGAGATATCCGACGCTCGAAGAAGTGGAGGCGGAGGTCAGGAAGTGGGCCCGTTCGTTCATACCCGTGGATGCGAGAATGATTGCCGAAGAGGCCGGGGTGCCGATGTCCTCTAATGTCGTGATGGTGGGGGCACTCGCGGGCACGAGTGTGACAGGACTGGACAGGAGATGCTTCGAGCGCGCCATCGAGAAGGACATTCCCAGGAACGTTGCCCAGAACCTTGAGGCGTTCTCGAGGGGCTTCGCCTCAGTGGAGGGACAGCTGCGGGCCTGAGAATGGCTTAAGAGGCTGGACCGCATTGGCTCGGCACGGGCCCATGGTCTAGTGGTCATGACAACGCCCTTACACGGCGTAGGTCACCGGTTCGAATCCGGTTGGGCCCACCTGGATCTTCCACATAACGGATGGACCGTATCTCACCCGCAGGCCAGGAGGAACTCCTTCTTGTAGACCACGAGCAGTATCAATGCCAGCAGGCTGAAGGCCGCTCCCAAGAGAAACCCCACCGCCAGAATGCCGAGCACGCCGCCGAGGACTGCTCCTCTGAAGCTCGTTATCCTCAGGGCGAACATGCTGCACGCCACAGCGCCGACCCCGAAGACGAAGACGAGGCCTGCGTAGAGGCTGTGATCTGCCATGAGGCTGTCCAAGAAAGCGCCAGGGGGTATCCATGCCTCATACGCGTCCAGGAAGTCCCCGCCGAACTCCGGAGAGAGCGAGAGCGTCGAGTGCGTCACGCCCATGAAGCCCGCGACGAGTATGAGCACGCCGGCGACCTTTATACCAGCCGTGCGGATGGCCTGCTTGGAAGCCTCGGACCAGTGAACACACGCCTCACCTGTCTCGTCGGGCGTTGGGCGCACCTCCTTGCTATCGGTGTGGTTTGTCAACGTCTCACGCCTCGGAGTAAACTGCCTCCGACCTTATTTCGGTTGTGCGGTTGCTCCTCGCGCTCATTGTGAAGTAGTTGCGGTGACGCCCGTGTGAGACCTCGTCACCTCGCTGTCATTTAGTCGAGTTCACATGAGGGTGCGGCATCTGACCTTGGTCGCGCGTGCGCCGCATGGTTTTAAGCTCTGGAGGCGTTTCGCTGTGTCTGTGGGCTGATGTCTTTGGCACATGTCGACCAAAACAACGCAGGAGCCGAGCTGTCCATCAAAGGATTCCTGGTGTTGTCGAGGATCCCGTTCCTCTCGCCGGGACTTGCGGCCATAGTCACGGGCATAGTCCTCGCAGCAATCCTTGAGGGGGTCGCCGCGCCTGGTCTTGTCTGGATGTCGGTCGGCGGAATAGTCCTGATCATGCTGGCTACCTACTACTTCAACGAGTACTACGACTTCGAGGGCGACATCATCAACAAGAAGTTCATCAGGTTCTCGGGAGGCAGCAGGGCGATACCTGATCTCCACGTGCCACGCAAGGTCGCCCGCACGGCAGGCTGGGGGGCGGTCGTCGGACTCGTAGTGATAGCGCTGCTCTACATGCTCCTGTACTTCGAGGACTTCCCGCTGCTGCTCCCCCTGGCGCTGCTAGGAGCCTTCTGCGGGATCTTCTACTCGCACCCTCCGTTCCAGTGGGCGTACAAGGGCATAGGCGAGGTCATGATAGGAGGGTGCTACGGCGTCCTCGCCGTCGTCAGCGGTTTCTACCTCACCTCGGGCGTGCTATCTTTCGAGATGGTGGTCGTCGCTATACCCGCGTCACTCACGGTGTTCGGCATAATCGTCGCGAACGAGTTCCCAGATTACGAGGCCGACAAGGCTGTGAACAAGAAGAACCTGATAGTGAGGTTCGGCATCGAGCGCGGGTCGTACATCTACATGGCGGCGATGGCGCTGACGTACCCAGCGATGTTGACGTCGACGCTCGTCGGAATGCCGTGGACCGTCGCTGTGACGGGGCTCCCCGTGCTCCTCTTCACCGCTGCACCCGTCGCCCTGGTGCTCAGGGGCGGCCTGGGATCCCCTGCCTCGCAGACCACGATATCGGGGCTGACAATCGTGGCCAATGTCTTCGCCTCTGTGATGTTCATACCCGCTGTCTGGCTGGGGACGTGATATGAGAGAGAGGAGGGTCGAGCCGTTCTTCAGTCCGCCGTCGCTGCTGGTGAAGCAGGTCAGGAGCGCCCTCCTGATAAGGAAACTCACCGGATGGTCGAGGCTCCCGTGGTGGGCGACCCAGGCGAACAAGATATTCCAGATAGCAGCAGGGTGCCAAGGAGTGGGGTGCTTCGGATACCCCGTCCATCCCGTGTGGGAGGTCACGTCCCGCTGCAACCTCGAATGCGACCACTGTCACGCCAGGGGTGGGGAGAGGCACGACCCGGACGAACTCACGACCGAAGAGGGCAAGAACAAGGTGATAGACGCACTGGCAGAGGTTTCTGATTTCAGGAGCCTGGTATTCTCGGGCGGCGAGCCGCTGGTACGCGAGGACCTGTTCGAGCTAATCGCACATGCGAGATCAAGAGGCTTCTACCCCATCATCGCAACGAACGCGACCCTCATCACATCCACCGTCGCTGACAAACTGAAACGCGCGGGCACGCTTGGGATAGCAGCAAGCATCGATTCCGTGAGAGATGAGGTGCACGACTCGTTCAGGAACATGAAGGGAGCACTGAGGCTGGCCAAGGAGGGTATCGCGAACGCGGCGGCCGAGGGCATGTACATTCAGATCAACATCACGGCCTCGAAGCTCAACATCCAAGAGCTGGCGGACGTGGTTCAGTTCGCGGACGAGCTCAGGGCCCACGTCATACTTCTGTATCAGTTCATACCCTCGGGCAGAGGTTCTGAGAACGCAGCGTACGAGCTCTCCGCGGAAGAGTTCAGGCGAGAGGTACTGGATATGGCCGAACTTCAGAAGGACATACATCCCGTGATAGCTCCCGTGGGCCTGCCCGAGTACTGGGCTCTGCTGAGCGCGAGGAACGACGGCGGCCGTCCTTCGAAAGTGCTGAGAGGCTGCATATGCGGCAACGGCATGTTCTACATCAAGCCGAACGGCGACGTGTGGCCCTGCGCGTTCGTCCCCGTGAGCGGAGGCAACCTGAGAGACAAGAGGCCTCTTGAGATCTGGCAGGGCTCTGCGCTCTTCAGGCAGCTGCGTGACAGAGGGAATCTCAAGGGCGCGTGTGGCAGTTGCACTCAGAGGGACTCCTGTGGAGGGTGCAGGGCGCGAGCCTTCGCTAAGACAGGCGACCTCTTTGCCGAGGACCCCTCATGCCCGCTAACGGCCGACGAACGCTGTGGCCGAACTAGCCGAAGATGATTCTTAGACGCCTTGAGTACGCCCTCTTGTCCCTCTCGCCCGTCTTGGGTCGCAGGAATGTTTAATATTTAGGTACGCCTAACTCGGTTTCGATGGAGCCCGAGAACATAGAGCAGTACCTCAGGATCATATACAACCTCACGGAGGATGGGGACCTGGCGAAGACCTCCGACATAGCTTCGCTCATGAGTGTAGCACCCGCCAGCGTAACTGAGATGCTGCAGAAACTGACCAATGAGGGTTACATCAACTACGAGCCCTACAAGGGTGCATCGCTCCGTCCGCGCGGGAGGAGGATAGCGCGGAGGATGGCGCGACGGCACAGGCTCCTCGAGCGCTTCCTGAGCGACGTCGTGGGTGTCCGAGGACCGTCGAGGCACGAGCAGGCCTGCAAGATGGAGCATGCTCTTACGCCGGAGGCGGAGAGGAACCTGTGCAAGATGATGAACCGACCGGAATCGTGCCCCCATGGCAGGAGGATCCCCAAGTGCGAGAGGCACGTCACCTGCGAGAAGTGCAGGGACAACTCTGTCACGCTAGACGACATGGCCGAGGGCGAGACCGGCGTCGTCTCGCACCTGATGTGCGACAACAGGGACAGGCTTTGCGAGATGCTCTCGATGGGGTTCGTGCCCGGCTCGGAGGTGACCGTCGAGAAGAAGCTGCCCATGGGTGGGCCGATAATCGTCAGCTTGAAGGGCACGAAGATAGCCCTCGCGAGGGACGCGGGCAAGATACTGCACCTGACGAGGGCCGGATGAGGAGGCGTCGTTTTGGAGATAGCTCTCGCCGGGAACCCCAACGTCGGGAAAAGCGTCATCTTCACGAAGCTCACAGGTGTGGGCGTGATCTCGGCCAATTATCCTGGCACGACTGTCGAGTTCACCGAGGGCAGGGCCAAGTTCATGAACATGACGATAACCGTCGTAGACCTCCCAGGCACCTATTCCTTGGCGGGCAACACCGAGGAGGAGAGGGTCGCGACCAGGCTTCTGTACGAGCGCAGGCCCGAGACGGTCATAGCCGTGCTCGATGCGACCCGGCTGGAGAGGAACCTGGTCCTGCTCTTCGAGCTCATAGAATCAGGATACAACGTGGTAGTGGCCCTGAACATGTACGACGTCCTCAGGAAGAACAAGCAGGCAGTCGACATCGAGCGGATGGAACGCATCCTCATGGTGCCTGTGATCCCCACGGTGGCGACAAAGGGCGAGGGCATAGACACGCTCCTCTACACATCCGTCCAGCTGAGAAGGAGGAGCAGGTTCAATGTCAGGTACGACTCCCACATAGAGGAGATGATCTCGAAGCTGGAGAAGATGCTCAACGAGGAGGACTGGGATATACCCCTGAGAGCGGTCGCGATCCGTCTGCTGATGGGAGACAGGAACGTCGTGTCCAAGGCGCGACCCGAGCTGGCGAAGCTGGCGGCCGACATGAGGGAGGAGTTCAGGAAAGGCCACGGCGAGGACATCGTGGTCCACATACAGCGGGACAGGTTCGGAGAGGCCGGGAGGATAGCCCGGGAAGTGTTGGGAACGCGCGAGACAGCAAGGAGGAAGCCGTCCTTGGCGGCCGACCTCACCATCAGGCCCGCAACAGGCGTGCCGATCCTGATAGGGGTGCTCGCGCTGATGTTCGTCACGCTGGTATTCTTCGGCGGGTTCCTCGAGGGCGTGCTGGTCGGCGCCTATGCGGAAACCGGGAGGGCGTACTTCGAGGAACTAGCACACAAGACCGACAGCGAGCTCGCCCAGGGTGTCCTGAGGGGTGTGTCGATAAGCATAGAGGCGATGCTAGCCCTTGTGATACCGTACATACTCGTGTTCTATCTGATGCTCTCGATACTGGAAGACACTGGCTACCTCGTCAGAGTCGTGTCGCTCCTTGACGGTGTGATGCACAGGCTGGGACTGCACGGGAGGGCTGTCATACCGATGGTGGTCGGCTTCGGTTGCAACGTGCCGGCCATACTGGCGACGCGCGCGGCAGGCACACGTAGAGAGCGGCTGATACTGGCAACTCTCATAACCATCGCCGTCCCCTGCTCGGCCCAGACCGCGATAATCATCGGGTCGGTCGGAAACTATGCGGGCGTCTGGTGGGCTCTGCTGATATACATGGTATTGATGTCGACCTTGGTAGTGCTCGGGCTGGCATTGCACAAGACCATCAAGTTCGAGCCCACGGGCCTCATGGTCGAGATTCCCGAGATGCGCTGGCCATCGGCGAGGCAGACTGCCGAGAAGACATACCTGCGGCTGAAGGAGTTCCTGACGATCGCGTTCCCCCTCCTGCTCGCGGGCAGCATAGTCCTCGAAACGCTCATGGTCGCGGGCATACTGCAGCAGCTGATAGGCCCGGCGGAGCCGTTCATGAACCTCGTCCTAGGCCTCCCAGGGTTCACGGTCGTGGCGCTCGTGTTCGGCATACTGAGGAAGGAGATGGCGCTGCAGATGCTGATGGTGCTCCAGGGAACGAGCAACCTGGCGAGCATACTGACCCCCGACCAGATGTTCGTTTTCGCCCTGGTCATGGCCGTCTTCATGCCGTGCCTGGCCGCGTTCGCGGTGATGACGAAGGAGTTCGGCGCCAGGAGCACGCTCCTTGTGGCTCTCGCGTCGATATCGCTGGCCCTAGCGATGGGGGCCGTCGCGAACCTGCTGCTCAGCCTCTGAGCCTGCCGGTCACCTCACGAACATCGACAGGTCCTCGTCCCTGTACAGCGTCGGCGGGACGTTCACCATTCCCCTGTAGTCCTCACCGGTCCTCGATATGACGGGTTCTGTGCCGTCCCTGAGCAACACGTACTGGGAGCGCGCGCCCGTGACGATGACCAGTAGCTTCACCCTGCCCTTCATCTCTGGCTCGATCGAACACCCCCATATCAGCCTCGCATCCGGCCTGATGCTCTTGGATATGATCTCCGCTGCCCTCGCCGCCTCCTCGATGCTCATGTCGGGACCGCCAACGACCCTAACGAGGGCACCCTTGGCGCCCTTGAGGTCTATCTTTCCGAGCAACGGCGAGTTCAGCGCCTCCTCCACGGCGTCCTCGACCCGCTCCATCGGCTTGCCATCGCCTTCTCCGACGCCTATGAGCGAGACGCCTCCTTCGTCGAGTATCGTCCTCAAATCGGCGTAGTCCACGTTGACGAGGCCCGCCCGCGTGAGCATGTCCGTCAGGCCTTTTATGGTCTGCAACAGAAGCTCGTCCGCGACCTTGAACGCTGCTTGGACAGGCAGGTTCGGCACCAGCTCGATGAGCGTGTCGTTGGGAATGACGATAGTCGTGTCGCACACCTTTGAGAGCCTCGAGAGGCCCGCCATCGCGTTCTCCATCCTGAGCTCGCCCTCCGATTTGAAGGGCAGCGTGACCACGCCGACGGTCAGCGCCCGCATCTCCTTCGCGAGCCTTGCGACCACGAACGAGCTGCTCGTGCCTGTACCGCCTCCCATGCCAGCGGTGACGAAGACTATCTGCGAGTCCTTCAACCACTCCCTGATATCGGGCTCGTTCTCCATCGCGGCCTTCTCGCCTATCTCCGGCCTGGCGCCAGCGCCCAGCCCGCGCGTGATGCTCTTGCCTATGAGCATCTTCTTGGGCGCTTTGACCGTCAGAAGGTGCTTCGCATCCGTGTTGATGGCCATCATCTGCACGCCAGACAGGCCCTCCTCAGAGCACCTGCTCAGGGTGTTGCAGCCGGCCCCTCCGCAGCCGACCAGCTTTATGCAGACGCTCAGCTGCTCGGCGATTTTCTCTATCTCGAGCTCCTCCTGCGTCTTCTCGACCCGAAGGGACTTCGCTTCCTCCGAAGATTTCGTCTGGCTAGCTCCGCCCAGTGCACCCTCGATGAGACTCTGAGGCATAGTGCATCCCATCCGCATGCGCGCGTCCGTTCGCGCGCACTCAATATATTACTAGGGGTCGCCTCCTACATATCTCTATCTATACTCGTAAAGCCGAAGATCCAATCACTGGCTTTCACGCTGCGCGTTGGAACCAAACTCGGGATGTGGCACCGCCGATTCGATCTCTGCGCTCAGTAGACCAGATTCACGAGCGGGAAGCCCACGAGAACAAGGGCGACGATGCGGATCACGTCTGAGATGACCCCTACCTTGAACATGCTCCATATCTTCACATAGCCGGAGCTGTAGACTATCGCCATGGGCGGCGTCGTCGACGGTATTGCGCTCGATACCGAGCACGCGAGGGCTGCGCCAACGACGGGCGCTACCGGCGACATGCCCGCGCCCAGAGCGAGAGTGGCGGCTAGTGGACACGTGATGAGCGCTGCCGCGGTGTTCGAAGCCGCATAGGTCAGGGCGAACCCGAGCAGGCAGGACACCGCGTATATCGACCACTCGCTCGGGTCGTCCCCCAGCGAATCCTTCACCACGCCTGCGAGCCATCCGGCGAAGCCGCTCGACTCGAGGCCGAGGCCCAGCGCTATGCCGCCTCCGAACAGGAACACCACGTTCCAGTCGATACCCCTCGCGATCTCGTCCCATTTCAGGAGGGGTTCGCGCTTTATCCTGATGATCCCGGCTAGGAGTATGACGAGAACCGCGGGCATGGCCTCCGGCATTATCCTCGAGAGGTCGGAGCTGAGAGGCTCGAGGCTCGGATCGTAGGTGGCAATAGCCTTCACAGCCGAGGGCAGTATCCACAAGGATATCGCGGCAAGAAGCAGGCCCGCGACTACCTTCTCGCCCGTGCTCATCCGCCCGAGCTGGGTACGGGCGGCCGCGAGCCTGTGAGAGTCCACCGCGATCTCCTCCTTGGGCCTGAGAACCTTGAAAACCACGAACCATGCCACGAGCAAACCTATGAACGCGTGAGGTGTGCCAACGAGCAGCCAATCCAGGAATGTGATGCTTTCGGTCGCGGAGTATGCCTCAACGGTCTCCTTGGCGATGAGGTTCGGCGGTGTGCTGATGAGCAGCAGCATCGCCCCAGCGGTCGCCGCCTGGGCTAGGACGAGCATGCACGCCTCGGAGTACCTGCCGCCAGGCTTCACGTTCGCCATCGAGAGGTAAGCGATCAAGAAGGGGAACACGACCGATGTCGAGGCGGTGATGGAGCCCGTGAGAGTGAGGATGAAGACAGGCAGTGCCGCCACGAAGAACGCCGCGACCATCGGGTTCCTCCCCTTGTACAGTGAGCCCAGGCGTATCGCGATCCTCCGGTCCAGCTCCCATTTTCTGAAGCAGGCGGCGAGGACGAACCCGGCCATGAATATCCAGATTATCGGGTTCATGAACGATGTCAGCGATGTAGACCAAGAGAGTATCCCAGCGATCGAGAACACGAGGGGCGGCACCAGCGCAGCCACACCGAGAGGGACGCATTCCGTGACCCACCATGCGAGCACCCAGAGGAGCGTCCCCAGGGCGACAAGAGGGGATATCGCGGCCACTCCCTTCTCGCCCGCGGCATCCATCATAGACTGTGGTTCCGGAATGGCGAGCGTAATCAGGAAGAAGACCGGGCCGAGCAAGAGACCGATCCGCTGTTTCGTGAGCTGCTTGCCGATGGCCTTCACGAGCGGCACACGATGATCATGGTCCACACGCGGGTCGATCCACGTCATTGCAGGTACACCCCTCTCATCGCCTGAACGCGCGATATACCTCCAGACCTATGCTCGAGAGCACGCCCTCCGCCGTCTTCAGGTCCTTCCGCCGCACCCCTCGGCTGAGGCAGGTGCATATCGAAACCCTTCCGCGGCCCGCGAATATCACAGCAGTGTCGTTCACGGTGCCCGAGACGGTTCCCGTCTTGTTGGCCACGCGGACTCCTTCTGGAATCAGCTTCGGGAGTCTCTCCCTGGCATCGCACAGGAGCATATACCCGAGCATCTGCTCCGTCAGTTGCCTGGGGGCTACGCGATGTGTCACTATCAACTCCTGGAGCATAGAGACATCAGCAGGGCTGCCAAGGTTGTCCATGGCCTCGCTCGCCTCTCGCATATCCCTCGTCTCCCGCTCGTCAGAGATGCCCCACAACTTCGCGGCGAGTCGCTGCGCCTCTGCAGCGGTCCTGTGGGCAGTCTCGCGCCTGACCTCGCGGAAAACCTCGATGCGCTCCTCCCTGGTCATGTCCCTCCAGATGCGTGCAACCTTTCCCAGCGGCATGTCCCTGAAGCGCGAGGACCAGCCTAGGAATATCAGGAAGTACTCCCTGTTGGGACAGTAGATGTCGAAGGAATTGAGGCCGAGAGAGTGCATGTACTCGTTGGGAGCATCGAGGCCTAGGCGGTAATGTATCATGTCCGTCGCGGTGTTGTCGCTGTGAACAATCATCAGGTGACAGAGATCGTGGAGGGTGAGCCTCGCACCGGCCCTGAAATACTGGAGGTCGCCGCTGCCCAAGGACTTGTCACATTCATTAAGCGTCAACCTCGTGTCGAGGCTCACGGTGCCCTCGGCGACTCTGTGAAAGAGCGTCGCCATTATCGGAACCTTGTACACGCTGGCGAGCGGGTATGGCACATCCGAGTCGATCTCGACCACTGAGCCGTGGCCGACCAGCCTCACGGAGACCCCGAGCTGCCCCGGGAAGGTCTCCGCAAGCCCTGCTATGCGCCGATGCAAGCTCCGAGAAACTGATGCGGACATCCCAGACCTCTCCGACTTGAAGGGGCTTATGTCGAAGCCTTACTTCAACCCTCACCAAGGAAAGGGGTTGAAAGAGCCGAGGGGCCGCAAAGTGCCGTGCGGATTTCAATAGAAGTTAAATTATATAATAATTGATTGTTATGACAAACACTATAAAATCCAGTCGCCACACTAGCCGCCGTGCCGTGACACTTCATGGCAATCTCGATATTCTTATATATCGTGCATCTCGGTACGCTTTCCGCTTCCACCCCCTGGGGGGAGAACCGATTCAGGTTTCGGAGGATGAATGAGCATGAACAGGTTGTATCGTGTGAGCTTGAGCGCTCTGATCATGGTGCTGATGGTCGCGACATCGTTCGTCGTGCTGACGACCCCTGCGGCCGCAACACCCGCACCTTCGGATGTCATCGCCCCGCGATTGCCAGCAAAGGAGGGAGCTCTGGGCGGCGTAGAACTCAGAAACGCGGACCTCCCTGCATTGAGTCAAAACGAGAAGATCGACAAGATTCTCGCGGAGAGGATGAAGAACTCGATGGGGCCGTTCAAGGTATACGTGCTCGTCACGGACAAGGACGCTGTGAACAGCTACCTGGCCAGGAACGGACTGCCCACAGTTGACGGCTACCAGATCCAAGGGCTCCCCCTCGTGAGAGTCATGGACCTGTACTCCACGCACATAGCCGCCCTTTCGAAGAACACGGGCGTGTTCAAGATCATGGTGTACGAACCCCCGGTCTACGACGTGGCCCCTCTAGACCCTGCTCTCGAGGGGGCTGACGTCGAACTGGTACGACCTGTGATCGAGGACTTCGATGTGGACTATCTCCACGGCGCTACCGACGCATGGGCCGACGGCTACACGGGCTACGGGATCAAGATAGCCGTGATTGACACGGGCTTCGACATGGCGCACCCCGACCTGCTCGGCCAGCAGGCGAGGTACGAAGATCCGGCATCTCCGTACTTCGGCTGGCCCATCGCCTACGACGACAGGGCAGCTTACTACTGGTACCTCGGGATGATTGGCGGATGGGTTGCGGACACGAGTGCCACCTCGGCCGACCTGGGCGGATATGTGACTTTTGACGGCAGGACATGGGACATAGCCGGCCTGAAGGATGTCTGGGGCACCCCCGTGATGAGCCAGAGCGGCGTCTACCACATAGGCTACCACACGGACGAGAACCTGATGTCGCTCTGGGGAGACTACATTGGCGTCCTGGTGGTCGACTCAGTGACGCCCGGCGTCTATGACACCGTCTACGTCGACATCGACCATGACATGAGCTTCAGCGACGAGAAGGCTTGCACGAAGGGAGACGAGACAGCATACTACGACTACTACGACAGCTTCATGATGACCGAGAACTGGGATGCATGGAACGGCGGCGACGGGTACCCTGACCTGTCGGGCGGCATGGTCTACTGGATCAGCGACGGCGTCCATGTGCTCCCTGGGACGGACTGGCTCTACGGCGCGACTTTCACAGCGGGCCCGGGTGATGCCGTCGGATTCGTAGGCGAGTTTGGCTACGGCCAGAACCACGGGACGATGACCTCGTCCGCAGCCCTCGGCACGGGCGCGTCGTTCTACGGCCTGCTGACGGGCATGGCGCCGGACGCGAAGCTCATTGCGATACCGATGACGAACGACTACGTTGCGTCTTGGCTGTTCGCCGAGTTCGGCGCGGACGGCGTGCCGAACACGGGCGACGAGGCGAACATCGTCTCGAACAGCTACGGGTTCTCCGACACTGCCATAAGCGCAGGCTACGAGATTTGGGACCTATACACGAGCTACATCTCGCTCATCGGTGGCCAGACGCTCTGGTTCTGGTCGACGGGCAACGGCGGCCCTGGGCTCGGGACCTCGCACTCGCCCATCGACTTCACAGCGGTCCACTGTGGCGCCTCGACCACCATGCAGTATCGGTACTGGCTCGGATACGAGGAGTACTACGAGTACACGACCTGGGGCGACATGGCACCCTTCTCGAACGCTGGGCCCACACGGAACGGCAAGCTGAACGCCGAGATATCCGCCTCCGGGATGTACTCGATGGAACCCGCACCTCTGAACCAGCCCGCATACGGAGGCCTGGGAGACGGGTTCGTCCACTTCCAGATCGGCAGCGGGACGAGCCATGCCACCCCGACAGTCGCCGGCGGTGCTGCGCTCGGGTTCCAGGCCTACTACGACGTGTACGGCGACATGCCATACATCGACTACGCCAAGGCGGTCCTGATGGCCTCGGCCGATGACATGCACTACGACCCGCTGAAACAGGGCGCTGGATGGCTCAACGCGGCCACGTATGCGCGCCTGATGGGCGAGTACGACGGCGTGATGACCATCGACCTGTCCGGGCCCGTGCTACTCAAGGCGGCGTTATATCCCGGCACCGACGACGGCACTGCGAGTGGCACGCCGTACGAGGTGTGGCCCAACTTCCTGCTGCCCGGGGAGTCGTACTCTCACTATCTGTCCACAATGAACAACAACCCGTTCGCTCCTGCGGATGTCACCATCACGAGCGAGATGCTCATCAGGACGGGCTCCGACAGGATCGACTTTGTCACGCCTCACGCTGGCAGCCTCTACTTCGACATCCGACCCATGGTGCCGGCCGGTACGGACCTCGTCAAGATAACCTGGTTCATGCCTCTGGACGAGTTCGATCCCGAGCTCGACTACGCCTCGAATGTGAGATACTACCTGGAGGTGCATGACTGGGTCGACACGAACGGCGACGGTGTGATGAACATAACGGGCGGCGAGTGGGAGCTGTACAGGTATTCCGTCGACGGCAGCGACTGCAACTACAACCAGGTAACCGTCCGCGACCCGCTCGACAGGAGCCACGACGGCCTCATAGTCAGGGTGCGGTCGATCGCGGGCGCCGCTGGACTGGACATGAGCCTTCAGATGGACTACTACGACCTGCAGCCGTTCCCGTGGATACAGTTCCGCCAGGTCGGCGACCCGTTCTGGCTGCCGGCACTCTCGATGACCGTTGGCCCGTGGTCTTGGGCCGATTGGGAGGCGCTCGTGTCTGTCCCGTGGGACGCACCCGTGGGGACTTACTCGGCCGCTATTTACGTCGACGACGGCACGAGGGTGCAGTGCCTGCCTGTCGTGATCAACGTGCCTGCGACGGACTACGAGTTCTCGTTCGGCGGATGGTCGTACTTCGACACGATCTACAACAACGACTTCACGGGCATAGCCGACAAGGGGTGGCGGTTCGATGTCGGTGACTGGAGGATGTACTGGAGCCTGCCGACATCGGCGGTGCCGAACATCAACTCGCACCTCATAGTGACGGTCGGCTGGTCGGACCTTCCCACAGATGTGAACGTCCATGTGCTAGTAGGGATCCCCGGCTGGGGATGGCCGAGCTACGCTCCGCCGTTCGGGCCTGACATGGTGGCATATCCAGTGGCCTCGAGCGACGAGAACTACCTCGGCGCTGGCACATTCGGCGTGGGCACGAGCACGGGCGGCCCGATGGAGGTCATCGCGGCGCCGCTGGGCATGGTGGGCGGAGGGCCCATGCCGTTCGCCATAGTGACCAGATGCCCGGTGATGGACGGCTACGAGGCCTCTGACACGCTCTGGGGCTACACAACCTGGCTCACCATGAACGGCTACGCCCCGACCGAGATCGAGCTCGGCCAATGGGGCTGGACACCCAACCCGGGGAGCGTGAGCGCGTGGTATGACATAACCGTCGCCGGGTTTGTCGAGGCCCGCGGGAGCGGCATAGGGCCTCTCCAGGTCAGCGAGTACCCGTCCCAGGAGATCTGGCAGGATGTGCTCACAGGCGACTTCTTCGCGGACCTCGCGAACGCGGCATATCAGCACGTGTTCAGCGTGGCGGGCAGCTCGATGCTCGAGGTGTCTGTCAGGGAGGTCTTCGGATGTCCGGACATCGACCTCGGCCTGTGGTATGACTCAGACATGGACGGAGTCGCTGATCTGACAGAGCCCTATTGGTACGTCGGCATATTCGGATCGACGGAGTCGATCACGCTCGACATGCCCTGGGACGGACAGTACATCGTGAAGGTGCTGGGATACACCGTCACGGGCATGCCTGGCCTGTTTGACCTCACGGTATCTGTGGGCGTGCCCGGATACATCTACGCGAACATGTGGGAGGGTTGGGTATCGAGCGGCTACCACGACTTCAGCGTGGAGTATCAAGTGCCGTATGTGAGCGGGACGTACACCGGCCAGGCTACCTTCGGGTTCATGGGAGCTGCCGACATGTTTGCCATCGATGTGATCATCCACATCGATGCCGACCCGCCCGAGATAACCGACGTCAGCCCGGCTCATGGCGAGAACGTCGGCACGAACTCCGTCGTCGTGAGCTTCACCGCGACGGACGACCGGCCGACTGACAGCGGCATGGACTGGTGGAGTTCCTGGGTGAGTATTGACGCGACCTGGACCTTCGGGCCGTGGTCGAGCGCCTGGCAGCAGGTGGGCGACACCGTGTACATTGCAGTCCCAACCTTCTTAAGCGATGGAAGCCACACGCTCGTGGTGTATGTATACGACCGCTGGTCGAACTCGGACATGTGGGTTTCGACCTTCTGGATCAACTCGCGGATCGAGACGTTCACGGCACAGTGGTACGACCCGTCAACGGGCATGCCGATAATCGATGGCAAGAAGGTGGCTCTCACTGAGGTCGGGCTGCGGGGCGTAACCGACCCGCTTTCGCAGATCACCGTCTACACGCCCACGGATGTGTACATGACCGGCTCGAAGGCGGACGGCAGCTACGATTTCCCGGCTATCGCGCTCTCTGAAGGGTTGAACGTCGCGACGGTGGAAGTCGTGAACAACGCGAGCGTCTCGGCATCGATGCTCAAGATGCTCGTACGTGACACCTTCTGCATGTTGTGGGTCGACCCGATAGCATCTCCGACCACAGACGCGACCGTGGACGTACATGGCTGGACCGACGGCGACGCGGCTGTCACTGTGAACGGCCTGCCGGTGCCGGTCAACCCAGACGGGACATTCGGCGCGAGCGTGATCCTGTCCGAAGGCCTCAATCTGATATCGATAGAGGCCGTTGATTCCGTCGGCAACAGCGCCTCGCGGTTGATCGACGTGGAGCTGGACACCACACCGCCGGCGCTGACGGTGACCGGGCCATCGGACGGCTCGAACACCTCACAGCCCAACATCCTGGTGTGGGGCACGACCGAGGCTGGGGCCACTGTCTGGGTGAACGGGGTGGTCGCGAGCGATGGCACGACAGACTGGGCGGCCACGGTGGCCCTGACCGAGGGCATGAACACGATCGTCGTCTCGGCCGAGGATGCCCTGGGCAACGGCATCAGCGTGTCCGTGAGCGTGGAGTACATCCCGCCCGTGTACGTGACTCCCGAGGAGCTGCAGGCCGTCCAGGATGCGCTCATGGGCCTCATAGGGAACCTGACCGCGTCGCTGGAGGAGAATGCGAGCGTCCTCCAGGCGCAGATAGACGCGCTGGCCGGCGCCCTGGCAGAGAACGTGAGCGCGCTCCAAGGCGACCTAGCGGACATCGCAGCGGCGCTCTCGGCGAACGTCTCCGCTCTGCAGGCGCAGATCAACGCCATAACCGCGGAGATAGCAGCTCTGGAAGCTGCTCTCGCGGAGAACGTCACGCAGCTCAGGGCCAACATAGACGCCCTGCAAGATGCCATCGACGCGGCGAACGCCGACATAGCCTCGCTGGAGGCCGCGCTCGCAGAGAACGTCACCGCGCTCCAGACGGCCGACGCAGACCAGAGGGCGGCACTGCAGGAGAACATAACCATGCTGCAGAGCGAGATGGACGCGGCGAATGCGGACCTCGCCGCCCTCCAGACAGCCCTCCAGGAGAACATGACCGAACTCAGGAACGCGCTGACGACCAACGCGACCGCGCTGAGCGGGCAGATAGCTGCACTGAGCTCAGCGCTCGACGCGCTCGAGGCCGACCTGCAGTCGCAGATGGACGCGCTCCAGGACGCCGTAGACGCAGCGCAGGAGGATGCGGGTGACGCGAAACAGACCGCAGAGGACGTGGATTCGTTCGCCTCGATGCTGATGTACCTCACGCTGATGCTGTTCGCGATAGCGATCATACTGATAGGCCTCGTGTGGTACATGGCGAAGGGCAGGTCTGGCGGCCAGTCCGGGGGCGGCTCCGCGGAGAGCCTCGAGGAGGTCGAGGAGACGGCGTCCGAGGTGGAGCAGGAGTTCGCCAAGCTCGAGAAGGAGATCGAGAAAGAGGAGATGTGAGGCCGCTCCGATAGAAACGCCTTGTGAGAAACCCTTTCCCTGCTATCATTTCTCCAAAGAATCGCCGTGATGCGCGAGCGCTGCTGGGCTGTCAGCGTGGAGCCACTGGAGGGACTCGAACCCTCGACCTACGCCTTACCAAGGCGTCGCTATACCTCTAAGCCACAGTGGCTCTGCGGTGAACGGCCAGAGTCATCTTGGCGGGCGTATTAATACCTTCCTTGCGTTCGACGACCTACTCCTCTCAGACCTTGTGACATCTCACGGGAAAGCTCTTGGGCAGAAGACACGATGGCATCAGGGCGTTTGGGAGGGAACGAGCAGTGAAGGAGTACTTGATCTTCTTCGCGAAAAGGGTTGTCGCCCTCTTCATCGTCCTGTTCTTGATCGCCTCCCTGTTCTTCTCCATCTTCTTCGTGTGGCCTTCGCGACCATCTGCCTCCATCTCACCGAGTATCACCCCCACCTTAAGGGAGGCCATTGAAGAGGATCTCAAGCTCGGTGAGCCGATCTACGTCCAGTACGCGAACTACATGGTCAAGGTATTCACGGGGCGGTTCTTCGTCAGCCAGTCGGTCTACAGGGGTGTAACGACGGGGGATTTCATCTACGAACACTTGAAATGGACCCTGATGCTACTGGCGACGGTGGCGGCAACACTCATTCTTGTCGCAGGAATCGCAAGAGCTCTGTCGCGGAGCAAGGCATACGGCAGACTTGGCCCGCCCTTTCGCATTCTGCAGATTGGACTGTTCGCGTTTCCTATCTTGATCCTTGTTCTCTGTATCCTTGACTTGTCCGCGCGGTGGTCGAATCTGCCAATCTGGGGTCACTACGACTGCGAGCACTTCGGTCAGATGAGCTCGTTCGAGAGGCTGATAGATATCGGCAAACATCTGATCATCCCGTTCTCAGCGCTCATGCTGTCGGCCTTGGGGAGCGTCCCGCTCGTAATGAACGACTGCCGCAGGTTGCAACGAGCATCCTCGCCCGAGGGAGCGATGCTTGCAACCGGGAGTCCTGTTCACGGCGCTGCCGGGTCAGGGCGCCCGCGGACGGAACTGATTGCCGTTCTGTTCCTGATACCGTGGGTCGTCTTCCTGACCATCCCGGTCGACATCGTCATGCAATACCATGGTCTCGGAACTCTGCTCTGGCACTCGGTCTACGATAGAGACTGGCAGGTGTTGCTTGCATCTGTCGTTCTGATCTCGTTCCTGGTCGCGGTCCTCCAGTTCGTGGTAATGGTGTCTTATCCCTTTTGGGCTCCTGTGCCTCGGGAGTCGAGGTGGCGCGCTGAAGCGGTCGAGGAAGGAAGCGCCAACCCTGTCGAGACGTCCGAGCAGAACTCAACGGCCTCGAACACGCAATGGCTGAAGGAAATCGCCGTTGCATTCTGGCACAAGAAGCGGGGAGTGGTAGCAGGAGCAGTTCTTCTTGCCATGGCGGTCACCGCGCTTCTCGCTCCGATGCTGTCCCCTGTGGGTAACCCTCTCGACGCGGACAATCTTGAGCCCAGCGACTATGCGAGCGGAAGAGAGAACCCCCTTCCGCCAACGCTCTCGAGGTCTGCAGCCACGGGGTTCACTCACCCGCTCGGAACGGATGCATACGGAAGGGACGTCTCGGCGCTCATGTTGTACGGATCCGGCACAGAGCTGGTCAGAATCGTGTCGCTGTGCCTCCTTTGCGTGCTCATTGCGTTCGCCACGGGGCTTCTGGCACACTTCTTCCGGGGACTGCACGGGCTGGTGGGTTGGTTCGTAGACCGGAGCCTTTCCGGCATGGCCTACTCGCTCCTGGCTGTGCCTGTCCTCACACTCGCCGTGTGCGACCTCGAGACGAGAGATTCGCTGATGTGGATTCACATCGCACTTTGGGCGTGGGCTCCAGCAGCACTCATCAGCCGGGAAGCCGTGAAGACGGATGCGGGCAGTAGAACTGCGCATTGGCACGCAACCGTAGACATGATCGCCGCCCGCTCGCTCTTCATCGGAAAGTATACGGCAATCATGGCGTACCTCTCGGTGTTCGCCTATGCGTTTCTGAATTGGCGGGTATATGACCCCACCAAGGTGTACTGGAACGAAATGCTCGGCCATGCTTACGTGAGCGACTTGTTCCTGCGGGGCGCGTGGTGGACGTTCATCCCACCCTTGGTCGCCATAATCATGATGATCGGTGCTACCTTCGTCTTCCTCGACACGCTTTCCAAGGTGTTCGAGGAGAGGATCGCGACGGCCAGCAGCTTGAATTGCGGCCAGGGCACATGATGCGCATCATTTATTATACGGCCGCAGGATAAGCACGGCCGATGAAGGAAGCGGAGAGCAGCTTCGATATCATCGCCTCGGTCAGGGAGCTGCAGGCTATCGTGGGTGCGAGAGTCGAGAAGATCTATCATCCTGCCCTCGACCATCTCGTCCTGTCGCTGAAGCTTCCCGAGGAGGGCAAGTCGTTCCTCCACTTCCACGTCGGTCGCTGGCTGTACCTATCCAAGACCGGCCAGGAGATGCCTCAGAAGCCTTCTGACTTCGCTATGATGCTGAGGAAGCGTATCGCGGGTGCGAGGATAGGTGCGGTGAGGCAGCAAGGCTTCGAACGCATCGTCGTGCTCTCGCTCGATAAGGAGGTCAGTTACGAGCTCGTCCTCGAGCTCTTCGGCGACGGCAACATCATCCTGGTGAAGGATGGTGTGATAGTCCAGCCGCTGACGAGCCATACGTGGAAGCACAGGGATGTGAGGGCGAAAAAGCCGTTCGAGTTCCCGCCGGCCGTGCCCGACCCGGCATCGATGAGTGAGAGCGATCTCATGGCGATACTGCGCTCCTCGGACAACGACCTCGTGAGGACGCTCGCGACGATGCTGAACCTCGGCGGACGGTACAGCGAGGAGGTGCTGGCGAGGGCAGGTCTCGACAAAGCGAAGAGGGCGGCCGAGTGCACCCAGGAGGATGCAAGGGCCGTACTCGATGCGCTCAGCGGCCTCAGGAAAGAGATCCTCGAGGGTTCTGGCGGCTTCGTCATCACGAAGGCAGGCGTCGTCGAGGACGTGGTGCCAGTGAAGATGAGCATATACAGAGACCTCCCCCACGAGGAATTCCCGACATTCTCCGACGCTGTGAGGGAATACGTCTCACGGATGCCTCCCCCAGTGATGGCTGAGAGGAGTCGTGAGAGCGGCGAGCTCGATAGGATCCGGCGGAGGATAGCCCAGCAGGAGGCAGGGGCGATCAAGCTCCAGGATGAAGCTCGTGAGCTGCAGATGCTGGGTGACTTCATCTTCGCAAGCTACGACCGTGTCTCGAGCGTGCTGAAGGATGCGGAGAGATGCGAGGGCGACGTCAGAGCCATGCGGGGTATACAGGGTTTCGAATCGTTCGATTCCAAGACATCGACCATGAGGGTCAAGATAGGGAATGTCGCCATCGACCTCGATACCAAGGGCACGGTCGAATCCAACGCCCAGAGATACTACGAGAGGGCGAAGAAGGCCCGGAAGAAGCTCGAGGGGCTGCTGTCAGCGATGCAGGAGGCCCGGAAGGATGCTGAGAGGCGGGAGAAGGAGATGGCCGAAAGAAAGGAGCCAAAGGTCACGGGTCACAGGCCGACCAAGCGGTTCTGGTTCGAGCGCTTCCGGTGGTTCATATCGAGCGAGGGGGCAGTAGTGCTCGGAGGCAAGGACGCCAAGAGCAACGACATGCTGGTGAAGAAGCATCTGCAGGCGGGCGACCGATACGCGCACGCGGACATCCATGGAGCACCGAGCGTTGTCGTGAAGACGAGGGAGGGCGTCACAGAGAAGACCCTCGAAGAGGCGTGCGAATTCGCGGTCGCCACATCGAGGGCCTGGAACGCGAAGATAGGCTCGGCCGCCGGCTACTGGGTGCTCCCGGAGCAGGTCAGCAAGACCCCGCAGAGCGGGGAGTATCTGGCGAAGGGCGCGTTCGTCATAAGGGGCAAGAGGAACTACCCCCCGAAGAAGGAGATCAAGCTGGCCATAGGTGAGATCGAGTTCGAAGGCAGCCGGAAGATCATGTGCGGGCCTGTCGATGCCGTCAAGGCCCACAGCAGACGCTATGTCATCATCCAGCCTGGCGAGGAAGACAAGAACGAGTTCGCAAAGAAGCTCGCCGACGTGTTCGAGGTGCCCATAGAGGAGATCCAGAGCATACTGCCGCCGGGCGACGTGCGCGTGGTGGAGCAGGTCGGCCTGTCTATCTCCGAATGAGCGACCTCAGCGTCTTGAGCTCCTTCTTGTACCCCTTCTCCCCCTCTGGCGTCTCCAGAACCATCGGTATCTTCTCGAACCTCTTGTCGTTCACGAAGTGGCGGAAGCCTTCGAGACCTATGAACCCCTTCCCTATCTGCTCGTGCCTGTCTATGCGCGACCCCAGCTTCACCTTCGAGTCGTTCAGGTGCATCGCCTTGAGCATGTCAAGCCCTATTATCTCGTCGAACTGGTCGAAGGTCTTCTCGTATCCCGCCCTCGTCTTCACATCGTATCCTGCGGCGTAGGCGTGCGCCGTGTCGAAGCACACGCCCACGTGCTTCTGATCCTCCACAAGGTCGATTATCCTCGCGAGCTGCTCGAAGGAGTATCCGAGCACACTCCCCTGGCCAGCAGTTATCTCGAGCACGAGCGTCACATCGCCGGACCCGAACTCCCGCCTGGCCCAGTTCATCGATTCGGCGATCGTCTTCAGACCGGCCTGCTCGCCCGAGCCCATGTGCGCCCCTGGATGGAATATCAGATTCCTTATGCCGAGGTGCTTGGCCCTGACCATCTCGTCCAGGAACGCCTCCCGAGACTGCTTCAGGAGAGCCTTGTCTGGACTTCCCAAGTTGATGAGATAGGAGTCGTGTATGACGGCCTCGGAGATGCCGTTCTCCCGCATGCTATCTCTGAAGCTCTCGGCCTCCTCCAGCTGGAGCGGCTTGGCCTTCCACTGCATCTGGTTCTTCGAGAATATCTGCATGCAGTCACAGGTCACGGCCTTAGCCCTAGCCGGGGCCTGCGACACCCCGCCGCTGATAGATATGTGCCCTCCGAGCATCAACGGTGACGACCCCCGGAGAGTAATCCCGTCGCAGGTAGATAATCCTGGCTAGAAGTCCATGGTGAAGATGTACGAACCGCCTGCCAGGGTCGACTTCGGGGGCACGCCGCTCTTGTGCATGAGGGCTATCATGGCCACATTGTCCCTCAGCACCTCGGCGGTGAACCCCTTTATGTTCCTCGACTTCGCGATCTTGACCAGCATCTGCATCAGGAACGTCCCGATGCCTCTCCCCTGCCATTCATCCGCGACCAGGAACGCCACCTCCGCCCTCTGGGTAGCCGGATTCAGGTGATAGCTACCTATTCCGACGATCTTCTCCTTCGGCGGGGAGCCTGCGACGACCACGAGCGACATCTCAGTGTTGTAGTCGATACAGCAGAACTCCTGCAGCTTCCTGTGAGGCATCGACTTGAGCATGCTGAAGAACCTGTTTATGATCGTCTGATCGCTGAGGTCGTAGAACATGTCGCTGAGCATCTCCTCGTCGGTGGGCTTCACGGGCCGCACGAGGAGCTCTACGCCGTCCTTAGTGGTCATGGTCGTCTCGAGATCCTCGGGATAGACAGCCCCCTCCGGCGTGAGCATCTGGTCCTTGTACACGTAATTGTGCCTCTTCGCCTCCTCGAGCAGCATCTGCCTGAACTTCGGGTGGGCGATGTTGATGAGCGCCATCGCGCGCTCCCGGATGTTCTTCCCGTGGAGGTACGCGACGCCCCACTCGGTGACGACATAGTGCACATCGCCCCTCGTCGTCACGACACCCGCGCCTTCCTTGAGGTGCATCGATATCCTCGACACGGTGTCGTTCTTCGCCGTGGACGGGAGAGCTATGATGGGCTTCCCGCCCTTGGACCTCGCGGAGCCCCTGACGAAATCCACCTGGCCGCCTATTCCCGAGTAGAACATCACGCCCAGCGAGTCAGCGCACACCTGGCCTGAGAGGTCGACCTCGATCGCCGAGTTGATGGCCACCATCTTCTCGTTCTGGGCTATGACGAACGGGTCGTTCGTGTACTCAGTCGGGTGGAACTCGATGCCCGGGTTGTTGTCTACATAGTCGTAGAGTTCCTGGCTGCCCATGCAGAAGGATGCTATGGTCTTTCCTGGGTGGATGGTCTTCCTCGAGTTGTTTATGATCCCCTTCCTGGCGAGTTCCATGAACCCGTCGGAGAACATCTCGGTGTGAACGCCGAGGTCCTTCTTGTCAGTCAGGTAGTAGAGCACCGAGTCGGGGATTGTGCCTATGCCCATCTGAAGGGTCGAGCCGTCCTCTATGAGGCTCGCTATGTTCTTCCCTATCCTCCGCGCGACGTCGTCTGCCCTCTCTCGCTTGGCGTACAGGAGAGGCACGTCGACGGGGACAGCCATGTCTATGTCGTCCATGTTGATGAAGCAGTCGCCGAGAGCGCGCGGCATCCTGGGGTTTATCTCGGCGATGACCTTTGTCGCTGATTCCGCACCCGACTTGACGACGTCCGTAGACACGCCGTAGCTGCAGTACCCGTGCTTGTCAGGGAGCGAGACCTGTATCAGCGCGACATCGATCGGTATCTGCCCTGACCGAAACAGGGCTGGTATCTCAGAGAGGAACACCGGCGTATAGTCCGCCCTGCCCTCCGCGACAGCCTGCCTGGTGTTCGCGCCTATGAAGAACGCATTGTGCCTGAACTGGTCGGTGAACTTCTCCTCTGTGTAAGGCGCCACGCCGAGCGTCATTATGTGCATTATCCTGGTGTCGGCCAACCTCCCCGCGGCGTCAATGAGCGCCTTGACGAGCACTTGCGGCTCTGCGGCCCCCGACCCGATGAAAACCTTGTCACCCCGTCTGATCGTCGATACAGCCTGCTCGGGCGTCCTGACCTTATCGGGATATCTTGTCTGCCAATCCGCCATCAGGTTCGGATCCCTGAGGCGATCCGTCACCCCTGTGGAGAAGTCCGCGATTGACGAGTTGGTGGACATGAAGACCACCGTCTGCGATTAAGGTACCCGATATTAACGCTTTTGAACGTACTTTGGCCGAGATTCGATTGCCGGACGCTTGCTTTCTGGACCTGCCGCCATCCCTGTGTAGAGCTTTCGTTACAGGGCACCGTCGGAGCGTGGGCCATGTATGGAACAGGGCGTGTCAGGCATCTTCCCTGTAATAGGCGCAATCCGGCGTGTGGATGTCGTGCCCGCACTCAGGGCACGTGTGCTTCTGCTTCTTGCGCGGAGCCATCCTAGCCTTGGATGTCATCTGTGGCCTCAGTTACTCACCTCGACGCCTGTATAGCAGTCTGCCACGCGTTAACCCCATCCCGAACAACGCCCGCATTGGGCAGGTCATTTTTCAGACGATAGCGGGATAAGACGACTCACATGTTCATCAAGAATAACTTCAGCTCGTCGAGTTCCTTCCCTATGCGGACAAGCGCCTTATGCTTGTCCGGAAAGGCGATCTCGGGATGCTCCTTACAGTACATGTCGAACACCTCCGGAGGCGAGAGCTGATGCAGCTCCCTCAGGATGAAGTCCCTGTACTGCGACAGAGCCTCCAGCTGCTCCTCCATGCCAGGCGCGAGCTCGATCTCCTCGTTCACCCACGCATCGACGTCGTCCTGGGTCATCTGGCCCATGTGGTTGAGTATGAACCTGCGGACCGCGTGCTTCCACACCGCATCCATTCGATATCAGCCTTCGGCATGGTCCATTCGGCTGGCAGTATATACTCGTTGCTGAAGGTCCTCAGGAAGGTCGCCCGTTCCTGTCGGGAATCTTCTTACCCGGGTTCATGATGTTGTCCGGATCGAACGCCTTCTTGACTGCACGCATCACGTCCAAGGCGACATCCGAATACTCCATCCAGAGGTTGTCCCTGTGCTGTATCCCAACACCATGGCACCCGGAAATCGACCCGCCCAGGCTCGTGGCCAGCCTCGCGATGTCCTTCAGCATGGCTTGGAACCTCTCCCACCCTCCTTCCTCTGTGGGTATCAGGTACCTCGCTGCTAGTATCCTGTACCTGCCCACATCGAGAGAGTACTCCTCCCCAGGGATGGGGGATATCCCGTACCTTGGCATGATCTCCCCGTAGAGTTTCTCGTAGAACTCCCTTATCTTCTCGATCGGCACATAGCTTGTCAGCGGGTCTTCGTAGCCGGTCAGCGCTCTCGCCCCGCACCACTGGAGCGTATAACGCTGCATGAACCGGCTCGCGTCTTCGTCCCTGGCGAGTGTGCCTCCCGTGCTCTCGATGATCTTCGAGACGAACCGCTTCTGCGCTTCGACCTCGCCCTTCGTGCCCTCGAAGCCGAGGTAGAAGATGGCCTTCCTGTCGGCCGGGCCGCCGTAGTCGGCCGCGTGCTCCGTGCCGAAAGCCTCCCCGCCTGTGAATGTGACACCTGAGGCCATGACCTTCTTCGCGGCCTCGAGAGCCGCCCAGAAGTCGGGATAGAACGACAGGAGCTGGTCCTTCGCCTCCGGAACCGGCTCGACCCTAAGGGTCGCCTCTGTGATGATGCCCAGCGTGCCCTCGGACCCTATGAAGAGCTGGTGCAGCCTGTAGCCTGTCGACGTGTAGAGCACCTTCGGGCCGGTCCTCAGGACCCTCCCGTCCGCGAGCACCACCTCGAGTGACATAACCCTGTCAGCTATAGTGCCGTACTTCTGGTGCTTCCTGCTGAAACCCGATGTCGCGATCGCCCCGCCCACAGTCGCGACTCTGAACGAGCCCTGCTCCTGGTTCAGAGCAAGACCGTGGTCCTTCAGCTTCGACTCGAGGTCCTTTAGGGTTATCCCTGGCTGGACAGTCACATAAAGGTCGGGCACGCTGACCTCGACTACCCTGTTCATCCTGATGGTGTCGACGACTATTCCACCACTTATCGGTACGAGCATACCTGTTCTGGACGACCCCCCGCCCTTCGGGATCAGAGGGACCTTATGGGCAGCGGCTATCCTCACGATACGCTGGACGTCCTCAGTAGACTCGGGGAGCGTGACGAGGTCAGGGAAGTATCTGTATTCGTCCTCGAACCTTATCCTGTAGGTGTCCTTTGTGTATGGCGCGAGGTCGGCCTTATCGTGTAGGACCTTGTCATCCCCGATGGATTCTGCGATTTCTCGCCGTACTCTCTCTCGCAGAGCTTCATCCATCATGCTTCTTCGCCTCCAGCTCCCGTGAGCCTGTCGAGGAGCACCGTCAGCTCCACGATTTCGATGCTGGACTTCGAGTACTCTGCTGCCCCTCTAAGCGTCTGGACGCAGAACGGACAGGTCGTCACCAAGATGCTCGCGCCCGTCCTCGCCGCATCAACCAATCTCCTAGCCGCCACCTTTCGCGATATCTCGGGATACGCAGTCTTCACGCCTGCTCCGCCCCCGCAGCATCTCGAGAGCTCCCGCGAGGCTTCCATCTCTACGAGCTTCAGGCCCGGGATTGACTTGAGTATCTCGCGAGGCGCATCATACACCTCCGAATGCCTCCCCAGGTGACATGGGTCGTGGTACGTCACCTTGAGTCCAGCTCCGCGAGCCTTCAGCTTTCCCCCGCGCATGAGGAGCGCAAGATACTCAGTTGCGTGAAGCAACTCGACCTTCTCCGAAAGGCCAGGATAATCCTGCTTCATGGTCTTGTAGCATCCCGCACAGGCGGTCACCACCCTGCCTGCGCCCGTCTTCAGGAGCCGCCGCTCGTTCTCCGCCCTCAACCTCTGAAACAGCCTCTCATGCCCTATGCGCTTGGCGGTGGAGCCACAGCATACCTCGTCATCGAGGAGCATGCCGAACCTTTCTTCCGCGCGGCGCATGATCCTGGCGAGCGCCCGCGGGCTCTCGTGAAGCGACCGGTCCAGCGCAAAGGTGCACCCCACATAGAACAGCGTGTCGATCTTTCCAGGGGCCGCCTTCGCGTCGAGGAACTCCCTGGCCCATCGCCTCTTTGCACCCTTGGGCTCCTGCCATGGGTTTCCGTAGTTCTCGAGGCTCTTCACCAGCAACTCGTGCTCCTTTAGGAGGGGGGCGCCGCGCTCCAACAGATACCTCCTGAACGTCTCTGTGGCCTCGGCGTTCTTCAGCTTGGCGGTGCAGGTCTGCTCGTCGCGTCTGCAGAGCAAGCATGAGTAGGCTATCCTCATGACGCGCTCGTCAGGCTCTATCAACCCGCGGAGGAGCGCACGGAGCACGAAGTTCCTGCCCTTGGGAGAGATTGTCTCTTCGAGCATCTCCGAGTACATGGGACACTCGTCTTTGCAGCATCCGCACCGGCAGTATGCGCACTGCTCGACCACTTTGATCATCTGCTCAAGCTGAGAATCATCCATGCTAAGCTCCTCTGATATCCCGGGGGCCTCTTGCGCCTCACCGAGATTGAGACAGAGGTATTTTACGATTGACCGGGGCCTGGGTTCCGCAATCAAGAAATATCCAGAAGCCCCGTTACAACAGGCCGTATATCGGAGATTTTCGGTGGGGGTATGAGGGAATGGCGTGCTGCAGTCCGATGAAGACCGAACTCTCGAAGAAGTGCGAGAAGACACTAAAGGGACACGCGCGGGTGCGGACCCGAAGGAGGCGGGTGGGCGTCCTCACTCTGTGCGTTGCTGCTTTTGCAGTAGCCGTAATCAGCGTTCCAATCCCCGGACTGACAGTGGTCGTCAGCGTCGGGAGCGCTCAGTCTTGGGAGAGTGTCCTGAGAATCGGGTCCTTGCAGAAGATAGACTCGATGAACCCATACTTGGGTCTGAACGATGCCTCGTATGTGTTCTACGGCCTAGTGTATGACGCACTGATCTGCGTGGACGAGGACCTCGGCTCCGAATCGAATCTCGCTCTCGAAGCCTGGCCCGTACCCGAGGGCTACGATGCCGACCCCAGATTGGTCGGCATGCCTTATGGGTCCGTTTGGCAGTACAACCTCACTCACAACGCCTATTGGACGGACGGCGAGCCGTTCACCGCAGACGATGTAGTCTTCAACATAGAGCTGAACTACCAGAACTACGACGCGATGTGGGCCTACCAGCCATATTCGTACTTCATGTCTGGTGCATGGAAGATCGACGACTACAAGGTGCGGATATCGTTCTGGAACAAGGCCACCAGGGAGCCTATGCCGGCGGCGTACGCCTACCTGATCTCCATACCGATGCTCCCCAAGCACCTCCTCGAGGGGAAGAGCCCGTACGACATAGGATTCAACTGGACGGGCGTGTGGCCGGAGAGCATCTCGCCGGGTATGCCGATAGTGGGTACAGGCCCGTTCATGGGCACCCCAAGCATATACGACGAGTGGGTCGCGGGAGATCACATAACGCTCGTCACTAACCCCAAATATCACTGGAAGGCCGACAAGGGCAAGGAGATCAAGTTCGACAAGCTCGTCATGAGGTTCTTCGAGGACTCTACATCGATGACGCTCGCGCTCAGGAACGGCGACATAGACGTCGCCGCACTGCCCCCGCAGGCGTACAGGTCTGTGAAGCAGAATCCTGGCCCGAACATCGTCACCTATGACGGTCCAAAGGTCACCCAGTACTGGACTGAGGTGGGCATCAACATGAACCCTGCGGGTCCTAACCCGTCGAGACTGGATCCCGCAATCAGGCACGCGATGCACATGGCGACCAACAAGGAGTACATCGTCGAGAACCACTATCTCGGCCTGGCCGACCCTGGCAGCACCCTGATACCGCCCGTGAACAGCTACTGGCACTACGAGCCCACCGAGGCTGAGAAGTTCCAGTACAACCTGAGCGCCGCTGCGGCGTTGCTCGAAGCGAGCGGGTACAGGGACGAGAACAAAGATGGCATCAGGGAGTGCACGATTGATAGCCTCGCGGTTCAGGAGGGCTGGGTCGTCGAGGGCACGCCCCTGCAGTACCAGATGCTGATCAGGCGCGAGTATCCCGAGGAGAAGGATATAGCCGCGTACCTCGAGGGGGAGTGGGCGCAGATAGGCATAGACATCAACTACAGGATACTGGACGAGTCGCAGCTATCAACAGAGGTGTACTCGTACACCTACGACACGATGATATGGTACTGGAGCGCGGACATCGACCCGAACTACCAGCTCTTCTGCGTGTCCTCGTTCTCGATCGGTGGATGGTCGGACTGCAAGTACATCAGCGAAGCATACGACACTAACTACACGCTGAGCGTCGCGACGCTCGACCGCGAGCAGAGGAAGGTCTACGTCGACAACTGCCAGAAGGTGTTCTACCAGGACAGCGTGTACATCATACTCGCCTATGTGTACCAGACATACGCCTGGAGGACAGACAGGTTTGACGGCTGGGGCGACTGGGGAGCGCACCCCGGCAGGACGGTGGACAACTTCTGGATGGGCAACCCGCTGTATTTCGACCTGACGTACAAGCTCGACCAGGGCGGACAAGAGGAGCCGGAAAACCAGTGGATCTATCTAGCGATTGGAGGTGCGGTTGCCGCGGCAGTCGTCGTCGCAGTGGTTGCCATAATGCTCAAGGGAAAGAAGAAGGGCGGAGTGCCCGAGGAGGGCAAGAGCAAGGAGACAGGGCCACTCGGAGAATGAGTGCCCCGGAAGGTGAGAGAGCAAACCCATGAAACCCTTTCATTTCACCACACTACCTCGCCTGAACATAGACGCACGAAGGAGAAAGGATAAGATACCGAGACTCAGGGGGATGGATGAGGGAGTCAGGGCGGCCCGGAGCTTAGCGAGAGCTATGGAAGAAACTGATAAGGTGGCATCACAATGGACATGAGGACCTTCCTATCACGGAAACTCCTGTATCTTGTCATAACTCTGTTCGCGATCATAGCATTCAACTTCTTTCTCTTCAGAATCATGCCAGGCGACCCTGCGAAGGTGCTCGCCCCGAAGACGGCTGATCCGGTCGTCGTAGAACTCCTACGAGCGAAGTTCGGGCTTGACAGACCTCTGTACGAACAGCTCGGGTTGTATATCGTACAGGTCTTCACCCTTGACTTCGGCATCAGCTTGAGCGTCACTAAAGGTGCTGCAATCAGCGACCTGTTGGGTCCTGCCGTAATCAACACTGTCCTCCTGGTGGGGATCGGAACGGCGCTGGCGATATGGTGGGGAGTGCTGCTGGGGCGCGCCGCCGCGTGGAGGAGGGGGAAGTTCGCAGACACCGTGGGGATGGCATTCGCCCTCACGTTCTACTCGATGCCCACGTTCCTCTTCGCTCTGGTGATGCTGATGGTCTTCGCAGGGAACCTTGGCTGGTTCCCCATCGCCGGCCCGTACGACTCAGAAAGGTATCCGAACATGGATCTCCTCGGCAAGATAGGTGATAGGGCGTACCATCTCGTCCTGCCAGTCCTCGCGTTCACGATAGAGGTCATGGCAGAGTATGCGCTCATAATGCGCAACTCGCTCACCGATGTACTGACTGAGGACTACATCATCACCGCGAGGGCGAAGGGGCTCTCAAACAAGGCGATACTCCGCGACCACGCGATGAGGAACGCGCTGCTGCCCGTGGTGACTGTCGCAGCGATAAGTGTGGGATGGGTCATCGGCGGCGACATAATGGTGGAGATCGTGTTCAACTACAAGGGGATAGGACTCCTGACATGGGAGGCGGTGTACAACAGAGACTTTCCCGTGCTGCAGGCCGTCTTCCTCATCATGGCTATCGCCGTGCTGGTGGCCAACCTGTTCGCCGACATCATATACATGTACTTGGACCCGCGGGTCAAGATCTGACACATCTGAGAGTGGTATCAGTGATGAATCAGTTGCATCGTCCTGCCGAAGCCACCATGAGGCCTCTCTCTCGAGCGCATCGCCATGAACTGATTGTTCTCATTGGCGCCCTCGTGGTCCTGTCTCTCCTTCTGATCGGGGTTGTCGGCCCGGCTCTGCGCACAACAACGAGCTATGCTCCTGCCTTCATCCTTCAGGACGAGACGGCGCCTGTGGCAGATGTCGGATTTCTGAACGGCACCAAGATACCGCAGAACTACACATTCAGGTTCAACGGAGGCGGGTCGACAGACGACACAGGCGTTGAGAACCTCACCTTTGTATGGACCTTCAATGACGGGGTCGAGGACGTCGTACTAACAGGCATGACCCCGACCTACAGATTCCCATACCCGGGGATCATAAACGTGACCTTGAACGTGACAGACCCGGACGGCAACTACGACACCGATTCTGCAACCATAATTGTCCAGGAGGACCTGCTCAGCCCCGTGGTCAGCATCGTCCCCAAGATCAGACAGCTGACGGAGGGCGACCCCGCCGCCAAGAACATAACGCTGGTCGGCAGGGCATCCGACAACGCTGGCATAGCGAGCTACCTCTGGAACGTGACCTACGATGGGAAGACCTATCTCTTCACCACGCAGAACATAACCTTCTCTTTCCTGAAACGCGGGAACTGGTCCGTGAACCTGACTGTCACTGACGTCAATGGCAATGTCGGCTGGGCAGAAGGCTGGGTCAAGATACTGAAGAAGCCAACCTTCATCGACAAACACTGGGTGTTCCTTTTCATATGGCTGCCGATCATCATCGTAGTCGCCCTCCTGGTGACTTCAAAGCTCCGAAAGGACAGGACGCTCGTGACCAAGACCGACATAGAGAAAGGCAAGCTGATGTGGAAGAACGCGAAGAAGACCTGGAGGATATTCAGAAGCAACCGGCTGGGCCTCGCAGGTTTGGTCGTGCTGATAGTTTTCACTGTCATGGCGGTCTTCGCGCCGTGGCTTTCCACCGTGCCGGAGCCGAACAAGACGAGCAACTTTGAGCCCACGAAGGGCTCAGAGGGCTGGGTCAACCCGCTCCCGCCTTCGCTCACGCCGTCGCCTTACACCGGCCAGCTGCACCCGTTCGGGACCGACCACCTCGGCCGGGACATATACAGCATGACGCTCTACGGCGCGCGGGCCTCGCTGCAGGTCGGCATCATAGCCACCTTGATATCGGTGATCGTCGGGACCCTGGTCGGCCTCGGCGCGGGCTACTTCGGCCGGTTCACGGACGAGGTGCTCATGAGGGTCACCGACTTCTTCCTGGTTCTGCCCTGGTTCCCGCTCATGATAGTCCTGATGGCCATACTCGGCCAGAAGTTCATATGGGTCATCGTGGTCATCGGTGTAACGAGCTGGCCCTCGACCGCGAGGATCGTCAGGTCCCAGGTCCTGACGGTCAAGGAGAGGCAGTTCATCGTCAGGGCCAGGGCGATAGGCGCTCAGGACGGCCACATAATCAAGACACACATCATGCCGAACGTGCTCCCGCTCATCTTCGCAAACACCGTGCTCCTGATCGCGGTCGCCATATTCTCCGAGGCGTTCCTCGACTTCTTCGGGCTAGGCGACCCGAGAGTCATCAGCTGGGGTGCGATGCTCGAGGCTGCCTACGAGAAGGACGCCTTCCTCAACAACGCCTGGTGGTGGATAGGCGCTCCGGGTATCGCCATCGTGCTGATGGTCCTGTCGTTCTCGCTCGTGGGGTACGCTATAGACGATGTGCTCAACCCGAAGCTGAGAAGGCGGTAGACGCGGTCGAACCAGGCTGATGGATTGCCCGTTCGAATGGCCCCTGCCGCCCGGAACCTCACTTCTTCTCCTGCGAGGCGAGCTCGGCCTGCCTCTTCCTGTACCAGGTCAGGTAGCCCATAGCGTACTTGTCCTCCCCCCAGAAGAGCTTCGACGCCCTTATCGCAGCCTGCATGTTGGGGTCGTTGGGGTTCCCTATGAAGCAGGTCATGCCCTGGCCTGCGCAGAGGAGCATGAACGCGGCGTTGAGGACCGGTCGGTCGGGAAGGCCGAAGGAGACGTTGCTCAGGCCGACGGTCGTGTTCACGCCGAGCTCCTCGGTGCATATCCTTATCGTGTCCAGCGTGGCCCTCGCACCTGTCTCCCCTGTCCCGCAGGCGAGTGCCACGCAGTCTATGATGATGCTGTTCCTGTCCAGGCCCGCCTTCTCGGCCCTGTCTATGATCTTCTTCGCGATCTCGACCCTCTTCTCGGCGGTCTGAGGGATGCCTGCGTCGTCGATGCAGAGGCCTACGAGTGCGGCCTGGTACTCCGCTGCGAGGGGTATCACCGCCTCCATCCTCTTCTCCTCTCCCGTGGTCGAGTTGATGCCCGGCCTCCCCTCGACGTTCTTCAGCGCCGCCGCGAGCACCTCTGGGTTGGACGTGTCGATCCACAGGGGCACGTCAACGGCCGCCTGGACGACCTTCAACGACTCCAACATCGCGTTCTTCTCGTCTATGCCCGGGACGCCGACGTTGATATCCAGGATCTCCGCGCCGTTCGCGACCTGCTTCTTCGCCTCGCCTTCGAGGAAGGCGAACTCGCCCGCCTTCAGCTTCGCGATGACCTCCTTCCTGTTCGTGGGGTTTATCCGCTCTCCCACGAGCACGGGCGTCTTGCTGGCCCCGATCCTGACAGTCTTCTTCGTTCCCTTCAGCTCTATCACCGGCAAAGTCGCGCAGGGCATTGTCACTCCTCCTCCGCGTGGGGTGAACGCCTTTTCGTTGAAAAACCTTCCTACATGCCGCCTAAAATTCAACTCTATTTATTATAACAATCTTATCGCAGTAAGCCCGTTCCGCACGCTCATCAGCACACCGATTCCAGAAGAACGAAACCTTAATTAGGGGGGCGCGCATGCCGATTCAAATTTCGGTGGAAATCGCCTGTCCCGAGGACTCGCGAACAGACTCCGAAAGAGAGTCGCCTGGGAGAACCCAGACGGCGGCTGTTGGAGGTGACACCAATGGAAGACATGATAGCACGGCTGAAAAACGCTGTGATAAACTACGAGATGGAGACCATCGCCGACCTTGCGAAGCAGGCGCTGAAGGAAGGCGTCGATCCTCTCGTCGCCATCGAGAAGGGATTGGCTGAAGGGATCAAGACCGTCGGTGAGAAGTTCGGCAAGGGAGAGATATTCCTGCCCGAGCTCGTGATGGGCGCTGAGGCGATGAAGGCCGCGCTAGCCGTCCTCGAGCCCGCTGTGCCAAAGGGCAAGCACAGGGCCAGCGAGGGCAAGGTAATAATCGGGACCGTCCAGGACGACATCCACGAGATAGGCAAGAACCTCGTATCGACGATGCTCGCATCGAACGGGTTCGAGGTCGTGGACCTCGGGGTCAACGTACCCTCGGCCGAGTTCCTGAAGAAGGTCGACGAACACAAGCCCAACATACTTGCGATGTCGGCGCTGATGACGACAACGATGCCAAGGATGGCGGAGGTCATCGCGCCACTCAAGAAGAAGAGCGCGTCCGTCAAGGTCCTGGTAGGCGGCGCACCGGTCACGGACACGTATGCTAAGGAGATCGGCGCAGACGGCTACAGCGGCGACGCATCTGGCGCAGTTGATGTAGCGAAGAAACTGGTCAGGTGATTCCGGATGGCTTTTGGCATCAAGCGGGGCGTCCGCTTCCAAATCCTCAGCGAGAGCGATCTCGACCGCATACACTGGGGCACTCTGTACATACTCGAGAAGGTGGGAGTCCAGGTCGACAGCCCGACGTGCAGGAGGCTCCTGAAGGACAACGGGTGCGAGGTGGACGAGAAGACAAGGATCGCCAAGATACCATCCCATCTGGTCGAGGAGGCGCTCGCCAAGAAGAAGAGCAGCATAACTCTCGCTGGGAGGAACCCCAAGTACGACGCGAGGCTCGACCTGAACCACAGCTACATGACCGCCAACGGCAACGGTGCCGTCACCGTGGACTTTGAGACCGGACAGAGGAGGCCTTCGACGAAGAAGGACGTCGAGAACTCATCGAGGATCATCGATGCGCTCGAGAACGTCCACATCCACTGGCCGATGGTGAGCTCGACCGACCAGCATCCATCGGTCGTCCATCTGCACGACTTCGACGCGTCCCTGAACAACACCGAGAAGCACGTGATGTACGAGACGGCGGTCACACTCTCTGATGCGAAATACCTCACGGAGATGGGGTACATAGCTGCCGGAGGGGAGAAGGAGTTCAGGAGGAGGCCGATATCATCCTGCCTGCAGTGCACTTATGCGCCTCTACAACACGACGCCGGCGTGATGGATGCGAGCCTTGAGCTCGCCAGGGCCGGAGTGCCCCTCGTGTTCTTCGGCATGCCTCAGCCGTGCGCCACTGGCCCGGCGACTCTGGTCGGCTCTCTGGTCGTGGGCAACGCGGAGGTTCTGAGCGCGTTGACGATGACGCAGCTCTCAACGCCAGGCGCGGCGGTGATATACGGCATGGGAAACGCCCCTCTGGACCCGAAGACCACAATCAGGGCCGGCGGCAGCCCCGAGCATGCGATATCGTCCGCGATGGCGACGGAGCTGGCACACTACTACGGGATGCCCTCGTGCGTGGGTGTTTCCGCGACCGCCAAGGAGCCTGGTGACCAGGCGGTGTTAGAATACTACACCGGGTGCGTCGGGCCGATGCTGGCCGGCGCGGACCTGATGTGCGGCGTCGGGCTGCTCGAGGATTCGAGCTGCCTGTTCTACGAGCAGATAGTCATCGACAACGAGATCGTCGGCGCGATCGCTCGGTTGATAAGGGGCGAGTGGGCGGACGACGACACGATGGCGCTGGACGTGATAGAGAAGGTCGGTCCGGGGAAGAACTTCCTGGCCCAGAGGCACACATTGACCCACATGAGGACGGAGATCTTCATGCCGACGCTGATCGACCGGCGCTCCTTCGATGCGTGGTCTCAGGACGGGGCCAAGAGCATGAGGGACAGAGCGAGGGAGAAGGTCAGGGAGATACTCGCCACGCACAAGGTCCCGCCGCTGGACAAGGAAGTCCAGGCGAAGCTGAACGCTGTCATAGAGAAGGCGAAGAAGCCCATGTGGGGAGGGGAATCGAGGACCCACTAGATGCGAAACATCTTGCTGGCCGATGCCGAAAACGGCGTCGGCCCAAGGACCATTCCTCAGACGCCCGTCTGCAACGGGCCAGAGCTGCTCTCGAGAAGGAGGGCACGAGGGAGAAGGGAACCCATGGCCAACGCAATCCGCGTCAGACGCAAGCGGGAGATCCTCAGCCGTGACGACGTCGAGAGGATACACCTCGCCGCCCTGGACATACTCGATGGCACGGGCATCGCAGTTCATAGCAGAAAAGCGCGGAAGCTTCTCCGTGAAGGTGGCTGCGAAGTCAACGAAAAAAGTGCATTGGTCCGCATACCTCAGAACCTTGTCGTCGAGTGCGCACGCAAGAACAACCGCGCGGTGGTTTTCTGCGGCAGGACGAAGAGGCACGACGCGCGTCTGGACTTCGAACACACTTACGTCTGCAGCGACGGGAACGGCACCGAAGCCGTTGATCTCGAAACGCGCTCACGAAGGCCCTCCAGGAAATCTGATGTTGCCATGAGCGCCCTCGTCTCCGATGCCCTGAAGGGGCACGCCATCAACTGGCCGAACGTCACCTCTCAGGACGTGCCACAGGGCACTAGGCACATACACGATCTGCAAGCCTCTCTCGAGAACACGGAGAAACACATCACGATTGCCACCAACACCACCGCATGGGAGGCGGAGGACGTCCTCGATATCGCAGCGGCGGCGGCTGGCGGCGCTGATGAGCTCAGGAGGAGGCCGCTGATATCATCCATACACACCAGCTTCTCACCCCTGCAGATCGAAGGAGAGTCGCTAGATGCCGGCCTGGTGATGGCGGATGCCGGGATACCGATATGCTTCTATGTGATGCCAGGGCCGGGGTCGACGGGGCCCGCAACCCTGGCAGGTTCCGTCGCACTCGCCGTCGCAGAGACGCTCGCGGGCAACACGATATTCCAGCTTCACAGGCCTGGGACGGCCTTCGTGTTCAGCTGCGGCATCGCGAACCTGGACATGAAGACTTCTACCCGTGCTGGTGGAGGTCCGGAGCACGGGCTCACATCTGCGGCCTACGCCCAGATGGCCCACTACTACGGCTTCCCTGCGCTCGTGGGGGGCTTCGTGACCACCGCGAAGGAGCCGGACGAACAGGCCGCATATGAGAAGTTCGCCAGCGCCGTCAGCCCGATACTCGCGGGAGCAGACATGATAGCTGGCATAGGACTGCTCGAGGACTGCAGGACGCTATGGCTCGAGCAGCTGGTCATCGACGACGAGATTGCCAGGATTATTGCGAGGATCGCCGAGGGCATCGTAGTGGACGAGGAGACTGTCGCACTCGACGTGATAACCAGAGTCGGTGTGGGCAGAGACTACCTGGGGCAGAGACACACGATGGAGCACTTCAGGAGGGAGCACTTCATGCCTGTCGTCTCCGACAGGACCTCGTACGACACGTGGAAAGCCAAGGGATCGAGGAGCATTCTGGAGAGAGCCCGGGATGAGGTCCGCAGGATATTGAGGGAGCACTCGGTCGAGCCTGTCAGGTCCGAGGTCGGCGAGGTCTGCCAGCGGCTCTTGCGCAGGCGCACAGGACAGAGCGCGGGACGAGCTACTCCTTCACGGTCGTGAACACCGCGCATGTGAGCGTCCGGGCGACGCCCTTGATGTCTCTGAGCCTGTCTATCACGAGCTTGCCTATCTCCTCCATGCTCGCCCCTCTGACCTTCAGGAGCATGTCGTACTCGCCCGAGATCATGTGGACCTCGAAGATGCCATCCAGGAGAGCGATCTCCTCGGCGGTGTCTCGCTGGGACACGCCCTTCTCCGGCTCGAACTGGACGAGCACGAACGCCGTCACACCGAGGCCGAGCTGCGCGTAATCCGGGACGGCGGTGTACTTCCTTATCACGCCCCGCTCCTCCATCTTCACTATCCTGTCATGGACAGTGGCCCGAGGCATGTCCAGCTCCCTCGCTATGGCCTTCGTGGTCTTCCTCGAGTCCTTCATCAGCTCTTCCAATATCAGAATGTCCTTCTCGTCAAGCATCTTCCGTCATAATGCCGATATCGCTATAAATTTATTGCCTCTGTATCGGAATCTAGACGGATAGTCCGTCGAAATGATGAAATACCGGCCGCGGCCTGCGGCCTTACTCGGACGGTGAAGCATGGAGAAGGCAGTCCAGCACATCAGGTCCGAGACTCTGAAGCACATACTCAGGGTCCAGAGCGCTGCGATAAAGGCCATCCACGACTACATGTACGAGCAGGGCGTAGTGCAGGCCATGCCCGTGATACTCTCCCCTGAGACGGACCCGCTAAACCACCCCCACTTCGACGCCTGTGTCAGCTACTACGGCAGGAAGCTACACCTGACCAAGAGCATGATACTGCACAAGCAGCTCTCGCTCCTCAACGACGGAGTGGACAAGATCTACTTCATGTCGCCCAACGTCAGGCTCGAGGAGGCCAAGCTGAGGGAGAGCGGGAGGCACCTCTTCGAGTTCACACAGGTCGACATTGAATTCAGGGACAAGACGAAAGAGGACTTCATCAAGTTCGTCGACGGCTTGCTCGTCCACATCATCAGGTTCGTCAAGGAGACCTGCGCGGCCGACCTAGAAGCTCTGGACAGGAGGCTGTCGGTCCCCGAGCTGCCGCTGAAGGTGTACGAGTCCGAGGACCTGAGGAGGGAGCACGGGGAGCATTTCGAGAAGGTTGCCTCCGAGAGGGCCAAGGACCCCTTCTGGATCCTGAACTTCCGGCGCGAGTTCTACGACCGCGAGGACAAGCAGAGGCGTGGTTACTACCACAACTACGACGTGATATGGCCCGAGGGGTTCGGTGAGGCCCTCTCGGGCGGAGAGAGGGAGTACGAGTACGAGGAGATCGTCCGGAAGATGGCCGAGAGGAAGACGAACCCAGAGGCCTTCAGGACCTACCTCGAGGTTGCCAAGATGGGCATGATTCCCAGGACCGTCGGCGGAGGGCTCGGCATCGAGAGGATGGTCAGGTACCTCACCGGCCGTAGGCACATCAGAGACGTCACGATATTCCCAAGGGTCCCGGGCGAGGACATCGTCTTCTAGCGCACGACCTCGACCTTCGCGCCCAATCCTGGTACGGTGACGAACGTCTCGCACCTGAGCCCGGCGGCGCGTCTGAAGGCCTCGGACATGGCTCTCTGTATCTTCCGGGCATTTGCCTCGGCGATGGCAAACACGGCAGGACCCGAGCCGCCTATGGACACGCCCAGTGCGCCGGCAGCTAGGGCACTCTTCTTGACCTCCTCGAACCCCGGTATCAGGGACTGCCTGTATGGCACGGCGAGATTGTCGTCAAGGTGAACGCCCATGGATCTGATATCCCGCTTCATGACCGCGTGCACCATCCCCGACGCGAGAGCGATGTTCCGGACAGCGCTCTCAATCGGCACGTGACCGGGCAGTATCTCCCTCGCTCTCCTGGTCTCCACCGATATCTCAGGTAGGGCGACGATTATCTTGAAGCTGGGCGGACGCAGGCGGATGACTCTTCTTGTGCTGTGGTCCGAGACGACTGTGAACCCTCCGTACAGCGCAGCAGCGACATTGTCGAAATGTCTGGAACCTGAGACGAGTTCCTCCCCCATGGCCGCGGCCTCGAGGATGACCTCCTTGCTTTGCACGCCCAGCAGGACGGCCATCGCAAGTGCGCCACCTGCTGACGAGGCTGCGCTGCTGCCCAGACCGCTCCCCGGCCTTATCCCCTTCCGCACGCTCATGCAGAAGCCCGCGTCTGGGAAGCCGCAAAGCTCCGCGAGCCGCATGGCAGAATAGGATGCTGTGTTTTTCGCTGGATCGGATGGAACGGGATATCCTCCGAGCACCTTGAGTTCCCTCCGACCTTCCGGGGCCTTCCTTATCGAGACGACGTCTGAGGGCGACTCCAAGCATATCCCGAAACAGTCGAAGCCAGGTCCGAAATTCGCGATCGTTGCTGGCGAGCGGACAACGACTCTGTCGCGCATCTGCTCTCCCGAAGGACTTGGGATGGGATGCTCGGATATTAATCTGAGCATCGGGGCAGTCCTTGGACAGTCTTGTGCACCAGGTGCCCTGCCAGGATGGCACTCAGGCCGGCTCCCTACACCATCCAGGTGCTAGAAGGAATTATATTCCCCCGGGACATAGTGGGCGCAACCTGTGGGGACTGCCATCTTGTCTCGTTACGAGCTCAGGTGCATAGAGTGCGGGAGGCGATACGAAGACTCGCGGCCCATCTACTCGTGCGCGGCCTGCGGAAACCTCCTGGAGGTCAAGCTGGACATCGAGTCCTCAAGAGAGGCTCTTGCGACAGCCGGCCATCTGTCGAGGCCGCTCGGCGTGTGGAGATACAGGGAACTCATACCTGTAGGCAAGGATTCCCGGCTATTCACTCTGCGTGAGGGCGGGACGCCGCTGCTGCGCTGCAAGCGGCTAGCTGACGAGCTGGGCATGAAGAGCCTGTGGCTGAAGTTCGACGGGACCAACCCTACTGGGTCGTTCAAGGACAGGGGCATGACCGTGGGAATCACTAAGGCGGTGGAGCTCGGCATGCGCGTGGTGACCTGCGCATCGACCGGCAACACGTCGGCTTCCTTGTCTGCGTACGCCGCGCTGGCCGGCCTGAAGTGCATCGTCCTCATACCTGAGGGCAAGGTCGCTCTCGGGAAGCTCGCCCAGGCGATGATGCACGGCGCGATGGTCGTGACGGTGAGGGGGAACTTCGACGAGGCCTTGGATATGGTCATGAGGTCATCCGAGAGCCTGGGCTTGTATGTGCTCAACTCGGTCAACCCGTTCAGAATCGTGGTCAAGCAGAAGGCGGCGTACGAGATATGCGATCAGCTGGGCGGCAGAAGCCCGCATTACTTGTACATCCCCGTAGGCAACGGAGGGAACTCGGCGGCCTACTGGAAGGGGTTCTCTGAGTACGAGGCGCTGGGAATGGTCCCAGGCCATCCAATCGTGCGCGGCATCCAGGCGGAGGGCGCAGCGCCCATCGCAGACATGTTCAAGAACGACAGGCGCGAGATCGTCCCCGTGAAGAGGCCTGAGACAGTAGCGACCGCGATAAGGAT
>JAWCKF010000013.1:0-44195 GCA_038852315.1 Thermoplasmata archaeon
AGGCTGTGGCGGAAGGCCCCAACGAGGTTCAGTTGACAGCTCAAGATGCAGCGGCATACGGTTCCGACCTCGGGACAGATCTGCCGTCGCTCGTGCATCGCCTGTGCGGTCTTCCCGGCGACTTCCGGCTCAGGGTCGGCATGATGAACCCTGCGAGCGCTCACCCCATCAGGGCGGCGCTCGCCGTGATGTACCGCGAGCCGAAGGTGTTCAAGTTCCTACACCTGCCCGTCCAGAGCGGGAGCGACTCGATCCTGGCGGACATGCGGCGCGGCCACACCGTGCGCGAGTTCGAGGAGACCGTGGCCGAGGTGAGGCGCGCCGTGCCCGATGTAACGCTCTCAACGGATCTGATTGTGGGTTACCCCGGCGAGACGGAGGAAGACCACATGCGGAACGTGGAGCTGGTAAGGCGCGTGAGGCCGGATATCGTCAACGTGACGCGGTTCTCCGCGAGGCCGGGGACGAGCGCCGCGGAACATTCCAGGCAGGTTCCGGGCTGGAAGGCGAAGCAAAGATCGAGGGAACTCACCGCCCTTCGATTCGAGGTCGCCCTCGAGAGAAACAACGAGTGGGTGGGCAGGCGGGTGAGGGCCCTCGCGACGGAGCGCGGCAAGGGGGGCTCGACCATACTCAGGACCGACGAGTACAAGCAGGTCGTGGTCGCCCGCGAGCTCGCCCTGCGCAGATTCTATGATATCGCCGTCACAGATGCCACGCCAACACATCTCGTTGGCAGGACGGATGGTGGAGGATGAAGAGGCAGACCTGGCTCTTCCTCGCGCTCGCCCTCACCATACTCATCTGGGGGAACTCGTTCGTGCTCGTCCAGCTCGCCATCGAGGACGGGGCGACGCCCGTGATGATCGCCCTGGGGAGGTTCCTCCTGGCGTCGTCCGTGTTCGGCGCGTACATCGTGCTGCGGAGGCCGCCGTGGCCGGCCAGAGCCGATCTGAAGACCTATGCCCTGCTCGCGCTCGTGGGCGTCGGTGTGTACTACGTCTTCCAATACTATGGCATCGAGTACGCTGGAGCATCCATTTCCGCGATACTAGTCACGCTCCTCTGTCCTGTGATCATATTCCTGATGTCCACCTTCCGGCTCGGAGAGCGTATCACGCGCGAGCAGATGGCGGGGCTGGTCATCGCCGCGGTCGGCTCGTTCTTCGTCATCACAGATGGCGACATCCACTTCCTTTCGAACAGCATGCAGATACTGGGCGGGCTCTTCGGGGTGGCGTGTGCGTTTTTCTGGGCCGTTTACACGGTCGAGGGCAAGAAGCTGGTCAGGAAGTACGAGCCTTTCGCGAGCACGGGGCACATAGCGCTGCTGGGGACTGCGATGCTCGCGCCCATAGCTGTTGCGGAGTCGCGCCTGAACCCCTCCGAGTTCCCGCCGACTTACTATCTGTGCGTGGTCTACCTCGGCGTTCTTGCGACTCTGGTCGGCTACGTCCTCTGGTTCAAGGCCCTGACGGGGCTGTCAGCCTCTGCGACTGGGGCGACGCTCTACTTCGAGCCGGTCGTGACAGTCATCTTCTCCTTCATAATCCTGGGTGAGGGCATCGGCCTCGTCGCCGCGCTCGGGAGCGTCCTCGTGCTCGCGGGCGTCGTCGCCATAACCAGAGGCCAGCGGTGATGCTCTGCGATGCCGCGCGGAATCGTTAATAACCCGTACGGGCCATCCGGCACACTGCCGGGACAGCCCCGTGGTGTAGAGGTCAATCATGCGGGCCTTTGGAGCCTGCGACGGAGGTTCGAATCCTCCCGGGGCTATCTTCTCCTCAGGCGCTCCGCGAGCTTCGCGACACCTACGAGCAACAGCACCCAGAACAGCACCACGAGGAAGAACCCCTCAGCTACGAAGCCGCCCTGGACCGCGGACAGAACGTACATGCCTGTGAGCGTGGCGGCGACTCCGAAGGCCAATCCCCAGAGGGCGGCGACACGGTCGATCCTGAGCCTCATGGCGCCTACCACTTCTCCCTGTGGACGAGCTGGTCGAGGGGAAGCCTTGAGCGGCGAGAGGCCTGGCGACGCGCGGGGAAGCCGATGGGCACCATGGCCACGGGCCGTGCATGGGCCGGGAGCCCGAGAGCCTGGGCCACCTTCCTCTCGTCGAACGCTCCCACCCAGACGCTCCCCAGTCCTCTGCTGTGCAGGTAGAGCAGCATGTTCTCTACCGCCGCCGCGACGTCCTGGAGGCAATACAGGGTGCGTCCTCTCTCGCCGTAGTGCCTCACCCTCTCGAGGTTCGCGCAGAACACCACGACTACGGGCGCCTGCGCTACGAACCGCTGGCCCAGAGCCGCCTCGGCGAGGAGCTCCTTCGTGCGCTGGTCCTTCACGACCACGAAGTCCCTCGATTGCAGGTTCCCGGCCGACGGAGCAAGGTTGGCCATCCTCAGTGCCTCGTCGATCACCTCGTCGTCGACCGGTTCGGATGAGAAGTCCCTCGTGCTGGTCCTGCCCTCTATGCACGTCACTATGTCCAACCACGCCACCTCGAATGAGGGCATCATCGGGAACTTCTAAGTACTTTGTCCGCGGTCGATGTGATCGGAGTTCCCCGGAAGGTGATGCGTGCTGTCGGACGTCGTGTGCGAGCTCCGCCTGGGATACGCCTCCGCAGACGAGGCCGAGAAGGTCCACAGATCCGTCGAGATGGACAACCAGGGCTACATCCGCACGAGGGTGGAGGGCAGCTCCATCATCGCAAGGATCGAGGCGGAGTCGCTGAAGAGCCTCCTCCACACGCTGGACGACTTCCTCGCATGCGCGGGTGTCGCCGAGAGGATAGTCTCCAGGAAGGGCTAGTCGGGCGAATCCTTGACCCTGACGGCGATACCCCTCTTGAAGGCCAGCATCTCCTCCCTGTTCATCAGAGCGCGCCCCACGGCCGCGAGCTCGTCCCTCGTGTTAACCACCATCACATCGTCCCCGGGCCTGATGTCGGGGTCGCAGTCGACGACGAACTTGGCGAAGACGTTGTTTCCTCTGGAGGCGAACTGGGCGGGCTCGTCCTCGACCTTCACTCTCATCCTGGGAGGCGGGAGTAGGCGCATCAGCAGCCTCGCGCCAGCCATCTTCAGCGAGAACCTGCCGTCGGACGCGCGCATCGAGAGCGCGTGCGCGCCGTCTATCATCACGTTCCTTATCTTCCCTGTCCTCTCGGACTTCACGAACTCCACTCTTCCCATCTTCAACATGTCGCCGGCACCTCTGCCGAACTGCATGTCAAGCACCGCCCTGCATCTCAGCAGGTCGGTGTCCTGGGTGCGGGAACCCTGGCCGAACATCTCACTCAGGAACCTCAGCGTCTCCTCGCCCTCCCACATCAACGCGAGGTCGTATCCGTGCGAGTGTGCATGCCGTTCCATCACCTTGTCCATCCGCTGCCTCACATGCGGGTCGAGCTCTTTCGGGATGACGGACTGTGCTATAGGGTAGTACTCGTCGAGCTCCAAGGGCACGGGCCCGAAGAACGAGGCCACCAGGAAGCTCGCGTCGGCGACCCTCGAGACCTCGGTCATCTCCTTCGCATAGGTCCTGGAGTACGGTTTCGGGCCCTCCTGGAAGCCAACGAGTATCTTCCTGTCGGGCTTCCTGTACCTCTCGAAGTACCGTTCTTGATATCGCACGACTGCAGGCCTGTCGTAGCTCTCGGGACCGCAGTAGAAGAACGCGGACCGCCTGCTCGCGGGCTCGAACCGCTCGAGATACTCCTTGTACTCCCTCAGCACAGCCAGCGCCTCCAGCAGCGCGGGGTGCGCTCTCGCGCGCATCTCGACCAGCTCCCAGATTGAGCCCTCGTGTATGGCGTTCTTCACGGTCTTTATCTCGCCGATGCACGCGTGGAGGTTGTGCTCGGCTATGGTGCGGGTCTTCTCGCGCTTGTCCATCGCCTTGAGATCCTCCAAAGTCGTCCTGGAGCACGCAGGACAGAGGCATGCGAGCTCATGCATGTCGCGGAGGAACCTCGTACCTGTCGGGAACATCAGCCTTTCCTCACGGGCGTACTTCGCGTATGAGGCCGAGTCGAAAAGGTCGCATCCCAGCAGTACTGCCATCGGGAACACCATCGGATGGCCGGCTCCGAACAGGTGGACGGGGCGGGCCGGGTTCAGGCCCTTCTTCGACGCCAGCACGATCCTGACCACGTCAGCGAACCTGTAGCTCTCGAGCAGGGGGACGACGCCGCCGATGGGATGCAGGTCGAGGTCCAGGGCTGAGAGATCGCGAGCGCACTTCTCCCTGAGGTCCTCGTAGAGGCCTCCCTGGACCGTTCCAGCGAGCAGCATCTTCTCTTTGAGGGGCACCGACTCCTCCGCCCGCATCACGGTCTCGGCAACGGCCCTTTCAGCCTGTTCCCTGCTGAAGTCCGGCTCGGAGAAGACATCGAGGGTTGTGCCTACGTCCGAGCCGATGGCCGCCTGGAAGCGCACGATATCCCTGTGGTCGACATCGACGTCGCCATACACATGGTCCTGGAAGGTGCCACTGTCCGTCATTACGGCGCCGTCGAAGCCGAGGAGCGCATGAACCCCCGACCCCTCGGCCCTCTCCCGCAGCTCGGGAGAACTCCTGATGATGTAGGAGTTCGTGATGAGCATGCGGACGCCAAACCTGTCCTTCATCTCGGCGGGCGTCAGCGTGAGCTGGTTCGGGTTGACGACAGGCAGCAGCGCGGGAGTCTCGACTCTGCCATGAGCAGTCGTCAGCTCGCATATCCTCGCGAGCCCGTCTCGCTCCTTGAGCTCGAACATAGCGGCACTCGTAACGGCCTCATGATAATTATTGTTTCACAGCCCCGACCTGAAGCGAGCCAGCAAACAATTAAATACGCTCCAGCTTCTGCGAGTCCTTCGATAGCAATGAGCAACCCGCTCCAGGTGATTGCGGGGATAGCCATAGTGTTCTTCCTTCCCGGCTGGACGATGATCAACATGTTGTTCCCGAGGCGCGGGGAGCTCGACCCCGAATACGACCAGGTCTACCGCGTGACGCTGGGGATGGGCATGAGCATAGTCATCGCCATAATGGTGGGGTTCGGACTGAACGCGATAAGCACCGAGGAGCGCGGGTACGTGTCCGCGGGACCCCTGTGGCTGATCCTGGGGTCCCTGACGCTGCTGTTCGGCGTCGCCGGCTGGTTGAGGGGCGCCTATCCGTGGGCGGGCTACATCCATCCGAAGCTCTACCGCTCCCCCCCTGTGCCAGGCCTGCCGAAGGAGGTGAGCTCGGATTTCCAGCGCAAGCGCAAGCTTGACAGGCTGATAATCGAGCGGGAGCAGCTCCTGCGAGATGTGGAGCTCTTCTCCGAGAGGGCGGCGACTTCAAATCCCCACAGGAAGCTCTACTACTCGAGGCGGCTAGAGCAGACGAGGCTGCGGATAGAGCAGGTGAACGAAGAGCTCAGGAAGCTCGGGTCCGGGGCGAAGTGAATGGTCCGGAAGGGTGAGACGGAGTACAAGCTCGTGGTCGTCGTCCGAGACGACCTCGACATGTCCGTGGGCAAGCTGGCCGCGCAGGTCGCCCACGCGGCCGTGACCTGCGCCCTCGATGCGAAGACCAGGAGGCCGAAATGGTTCTCCGAGTGGCTCAAGGAGGGCCAGCGGAAGGTCGTGCTCAGGGCCGAGAGCCTCGAACATCTCGAGACGCTGAGGGACAAGGCTTCGAGGGCTAGGCTCCCGGTCGCCATGATCACGGACGCCGGCCTGACCGAGCTCCCGCCGAGCACCGTCACATGCTTGGGCATCGGTCCGGCCCCCGACGCCGAGATAGACCCGATCACAGGCTCTCTGCCGCTCGCATGAGGCGTACGATGAAGAAGCAGATACGCGTGCTCGGTATCGACGACTCCCCCTTCAGGTTCGGCGACCAGAAGGCGCTGGTCGTCGGGGCCCTCGTGAGGGTGCCCAGCTACCTCGAGGGCGTGCTGCGCACAGAGGTCGCTGTGGACGGCACGGACTCAACGCGCGTCATCATAGACACTGTGGCCGGATCCCGTTTCAAGGATCAGGTCAAGCTCATCATGCTGGACGGCATCGCCCTGGCTGGGTTCAACGTCGTCGACATCGACGCCATCCACGGAGAGCTGGGCATCCCAGTGCTCACCGTGACGAGGGACAGGCCCGACTTCGGGAAGATGAGGAGCGCGCTCCAGAAGTACTTCGAGGACTGGGAGGAGCGCTACAGGCTCATGACCAAGCACCAGCTCCGGGAGCTTCCAACGTCCCACAACCCAGTGTACGCCTGCGGCGTGGGTCTCGAGTGGCGCGAGCTCGCCGCAATCGTACGCGCCACGACGGTGAGGGGCGTGGTGCCCGAGCCACTGAGGATCGCGCACCTCGTCGCCTCCGCCATGGTGAAGGGGGAATCCTACGGCCGGTCGTGAACCCAGCGCCTGTGGATTCCCAGGGACAAACATAAGTCTAGTGAGATCCAATCATCTTCAGGCGGCAGATAGGTGGTTCGGATGATCAAGAACCTCTTCTCGAAGAGGGAACACAGGAACATGCAGGGCGTCACGAAGGAGGAGGTGATGCAGGCTTCTGCACGGTTCTGGCGCTCGAGGAACTTCGGCGTCAACTTCACCGCGCCGTACAGCCTCCACTGCGAGCAGTTCCAGTCAAAGCTCGGCCTCAGGCAATCGGTCGATGTGATCGCGGTCGAGGAGGGGGCCGGCACAGGCGTGGACCTCTCGTTCTCGGCGGAGCTGACGGATGCTGGGGCGGTTGCAGGGATCGCGACTGCCGTGATAGTGCCGGTAGTGACCGTCGCAGTGGGGGCCATATCCTACGTCGAGTACGAGAACGATGCCCAGAGGATGATGGCCGAGTTCTGGAGTCATCTCGCGTCTCTCCCAAGAGGGCCACAGCCTCCACAGGGTCCGGCCTCTGCGGAGTCGTCGAGAGCATGCCCTCACTGCGGCGCGCCAGCGGAGGGCGCTGGCTCGTTCTGCAGGTTCTGCGGCACCAGGCTCTGAGCGGCCGATTCCGTCATGCTGGCTGGCACGCTCGTACAATCGCAAGGTTTAATAGGCCGTCCCGTTTCTAGGGCATACCTCTACCAGAAAGGTGACTGTTTGCCCAGAGGACTGTATACGGCCAGGAAGCTCCGACTCGACAGGCAGAAGAGGCGCTGGAGCGACAGATACTACAAGCGCCGGACACTCCACCTGAAGGAGAAGTCCGACCCGCTCGAGGGCTCCGCCCAGGCGAAAGGGGTCGTGCTCGAGAAGGTGGGCATCGAGGCGAAGCAGCCCAACTCGGCCATCAGGAAGTGCGTGAAGATACAGCTCATAAAGAACGGGAGGCAGATCACCGCGTTCGCCGTGGGGGACGGCGCCATCAACTTCATCGACGAGCACGACGAGGTCCTCGTCGAGGGGATCGGAGGCAGGATGGGCAGGTCGTACGGCGACATCCCTGGCGTGAGGTACAAGGTCATCAAGGTCAACAACGTGTCCCTCAGGGAACTCGTGAAGGGCAGAAAGGAGAAGCCTGTGAGGTGAGGCGGATGATGGGCGAGGGCGATAACACACAGCCGACACCGGAGAAGGCCCCGGAGGCCCCTGCACAGACCCCGCAGGCGGCTGCTGCACCACCGCCACAGCCAGCTCAGGAGTCCGTGCCTGCACCCTCGCAGCCCGAGGTACAGGCAGCTCCCCCTGAGGAGCCCCGCCCCGTCGTTGGCAACGTCCTCCTGTTCGGCAAGTGGGACGTCTCGGGCGTGACTATCAGGGACGTCGGCATGGCGAGGTACATAGACATCACACCAGTCTCGGTGCCACATTCCGGCGGGAGACACACCAACAAGCCCTTCGCCAAGGCCAAGATGAGCATCGTCGAGCGGCTCATAAACGGCATGATGAGGACGGAGGACTTCACGGGGAAGAAGCTGAAGGCGTACAAGGCGGTCGAGCGCGCGTTCGCGATCATCGAGCAGAAGACGCAGAAGAACCCGCTCCAGCAGTTCGTGGACGCGCTTCAGAACGTCGCCCCGAGGGAGGAGGTCACGAGGCTACAGTACGGGGGCATATCCGTGCCGAAGGCGGTCGACGTGGCCCCCGCGAGGAGGGTCGACCTCGCCCTGAGGTACATCTGCCAGGGGGCGCTCGAATCCTCCCACGGCAGCAAGAAGCCCATCGAGGAGTGCCTCGCAGACGAGATAATCGCCGCGGCCAAGGGCGATGTGAACTGTTTCTCAGTCGCCAAGAAAGAGGAGATAGAGAGAGTGGCCTCCTCAGCACGCTGATCGGGCTGGAGCCGATCGAGAGCCACTCGAGCACGGAACGATGCTGAACGCTCAGTCCATGGTGATGGTATGGGAAGGAAAGAGGACAACATCCGTAGGGCTCAGGCGCTGATGAGGAAGCCGAAGTTCATAAGGAACATCGGCACGGCGGCGCACATAGACCACGGCAAGACGACCCTATCGGACAACCTGATAGCCGGCGCGGGCATGATGTCAGAGGAGCTGGCCGGCAAGCAGCTCCTGCTGGATTTCGACGAGCAGGAGCAGGCAAGGGGCATAACGATCAACGCGGCGAGCGCGTCGATGGTGTACAACTTCAAGGGGCAGGAGTACCTCATCAACCTCATCGACACCCCAGGCCACGTCGACTTCGGAGGGGACGTCACGAGGGCCATGCGTGCCATCGACGGCGTCATCATACTCTGCTGCGCGGTCGAGGGTGTGATGCCGCAGACTGAGACGGTCATCAGGCAGGCCATCAAGGAGAAGGTCCGCCCGATACTGTTCGTCAACAAGGTCGACAGGCTGATAAACGAGCTCCAGGTCACGCCGGAGCAGATGCAGCAGCGCCTGTCGAACATAGTGAACGAGGTAAACGAGAAGATCAGGAAGCTGCTGCCGCCCGAGCTCAGGGACAAGTGGGCGTTGCGCGTGGAGAGCGGCAACGTCATATTCGGCTCCGCCTTCAACAACTGGGCCATCACCGTGCCCTACATGAGGAAGTCGGGCATCAACTTCAAGCAGATCTACGAGTACTGCAGGAACCAGGACCAGAAGACGCTCGCGAAGAAGGCGCCTCTGCACGAGGTGCTCCTGGAGATGGTCATCACTCATCTCCCGGACCCCCTCGAGGCCCAGAAGCTCAGGATACCCGTCATATGGCACGGCGACCTCGAGTCCGTCCATGGCAAGGCGATGATGAACTGCGACCCCGACGGGCCCGTCGCCTTCATGGTCACCAAGATCATAGTCGACCCGCACGCGGGCGAGGTCGCCGTAGGGAGGCTCTACAGCGGGAAGATAGTCAAGGGACAGGAGCTCTGGGTCATCGGCATGCCCAACCCGAACCGGGCGCAGATGGTCGCCCTGACCGTGGGTGCTGACAGGATACCGGTGGACGAGATAGACGCGGGCAACGTCGTGGCCGTCTCCGGGCTCAAGGACGCGATCGCCGGCTCGACCGTCTCGAGCGATCCGACCATGGTGCCGTTCGAGAAGATCGTCCACTACTCCGACCCCGTCGTCACCGTCGCGATAGAGGCGAAGCACACGAAGGACTTGCCGAGGCTGATAGACGTCCTCCGCACCATCGCCAAGGCCGACCCGTCAATCCAGGTCGAGATAAACCAGGAGACGGGCGAGCATCTGATGTCGGGCATGGGCGAGCTGCACCTGGAGATCACCACGTACAGGATAGTGAACGAGCACAAGGTCGAGATCAAGACATCGCCTCCGATAGTGGTCTACAGGGAGTGCGTCGCGGGCAGAGGGGGGCCGTTCGAGGGCAAGTCGCCCAACAAGCACAACAGGTTCTACTTCGAGGTTGAGCCCCTCCAGCCGGCTGTCGTCGAGGCAATCCGCTCGGGGGAGATCGAGACCGAGGGCAGGATAAAGGACGCGAAGGCCCTCGCGAAGAAGCTCCAGGACCTCGGCATGGACAAGGAGGAGGCCAAGGGCGTGGTGGCCTTCGTTGGGACCAACGTGCTGCTGGACATGACCAAGGGCATACAGTACCTGCACGAGACCATGGAGCTCATCAAGGAAGCCTTCGAGGAGGCCATGAACCAGGGCCCGCTCGCGAACGAGAAGTGCATGGCGATGAAGGTCATGCTGGTAGACGCGAAGCTGCACGAGGACAGCATACACAGGGGGCCCGCGCAGGTGATACCCGCGGCCCGCTCCGCCATCTACGGCGCCATGTGCCAGGCGGGACGCGTGCTCTACGAGCCCATCCAGAAGGTGTTCATCAACGTGCCCGAGGACCAGATGGGGAACGCGATTCGCGAGATCCAGCAGAGGCGCGGCATAATCGAGGACATGCGGCAGGAGGGCGACATAACGGTGGTCCAGGGCAAGTGCCCCGTGGGCGAGATGTTCGGGTTCGCGGCGTCTATCAGGAGCGCCACGAGCGGGCGAGCGCTCTGGTCGACCGAGAACGCCGGCTTCGAGCCGATGCCGCGCGAGGTCCAGGAGAAGGTCGTGAGGCAGATCAGGGAGCGAAAGGGGCTGAAGCCGGAGCCGTACGACGCCGCCTACTACGCCGGCTGAGCTTCCTGGCCATCCCGTGCGCTGGGGAAAAAGCCTAATATACCACTAGCATCATGCTCGAAGAGAAGCCAACGGAGTGAGTTCAATGGCAGAAAAACCGCACATGAACCTTGTGTTCATCGGACACGTTGACCACGGGAAGTCGACCACCGTCGGCCGGCTGCTCCTCGACACGGGCCACATCGAGGCCCACGTCATCGAGAAGTACCGGAAGGAGGCCGAGCAGAAGGGGAAGGCGACTTTCGAGTTCGCGTGGGTCATGGATGGACTCAAGGAGGAGAGGGAGAGAGGTCTCACCATCGACGTCGCCCACAAGAGGTTCAACACGCCGAAGTACTACTTCACCATCATAGACGCTCCTGGCCACAGGGACTTCGTCAAGAACATGATCACGGGCACGAGCCAGGCAGACGCGGCGGTCATAGTCGTGTCAGCCATCGAGGGCCCCCAGGCCCAGACGAAGGAGCACATATTCCTCGCCAGGACGCTGGGCGTGAACCAGATCATCGTCGAGGTCAACAAGATGGATGCTGTGGGCTACCAGCAGTCCAAGTACGAGGAGACGAAGAAGGCCGTCTCGGAGCTTCTGAAGACCGTGGGCTACAAGCCTGACGAGATACTGTTCGTCCCGGCATCCGGGTACAAGGGCGACAACGTCGCGAAGCCGAGCGAGAACATGCCCTGGTACAAGGGCCCGACACTGCTGCAGGCCCTCGACAGCCTGAAGGAGCCACCGAAGGCCACGGACAAGCCGCTCAGGCTGCCGGTGCAGGACGTCTACACCATCACCGGCGTCGGCACGGTCCCCGTGGGAAGGGTAGAGACCGGCATACTGAAGCCCGACATGAAGGTCATATTCATGCCCGCCAACAAGGTCGGCGAGGTGAAGTCCATCGAGATGCACCACGAGGCGCTGCCGCAGGCGGTGCCGGGGGACAACGTCGGGTTCAACGTGAGGGGCATCGCCAAGACCGACATCAAGAGGGGAGACGTCGCGGGCCCCGTCGACAACCCGCCGACGGTCGCGAAGAGCTTCACGGCGCAGATCATGGTGCTGAACCACCCGAGCGTCATCACGGTCGGCTACACGCCCGTGTTCCACTGCCACACGGCCCAGGTCGCGTGCACGTTCAGCGAGCTGCAGAAGAAGCTCGACCCGCGCACGGGCGCGGTGAAGGAGGAGAACCCGCAGTTCCTGAAGACCGGTGACGCGGCGATCGTGAAGATAACGCCGACGAAGCCGCTGGTCATCGAGAGGGCCAAGGACTTCCCGCAGCTGGGCAGGTTCGCGGTCAGGGACATGGGCCAGACGGTCGCGGCCGGGATGGTCATAGAGGTCGAGAAGAAGGAGATGTAGAAACCCCTTCCCCTTGTTCTTCTCATGTGTTTGTGTGACGGTGTGTGAAAGATGGTTCAGAGGGCCAGGATATCGCTGAGCGGGACGGACCCCGTCAAGGTCGACAACGTCTGCAAGCAGATCAAGACCATCAGCGAGAGGACTGGCGTGGCCATGGCCGGCCCGATACCGCTTCCGACCAAGAGGCTGATCGTGCCCTGCAGGAAGGGGCCCGACGGGGGCGGCTCCAGCACCATCGACAGGTGGGAGATGCGAGTTCACAAGAGGCTCATAGACCTCGACGCGGACGAGCGCGCGCTCCGGCAGCTCATGCGCATCCAGGTGCCCGACGGAGTGAACATCGAGATCGTGCTCAGGTCGTGAGCGCTGGTTATCTCTGAGTTCGTTTCTGTTCGCAATCGTAATCTGGCTTCGGCGTCTTTGAATCAAAAATGTAATCTGCTTTGGCATCGCCGAAGCCACTGTTCTCGGGAGGCAGATATGCTCTCCCGTTGCGGCGTGAGAGTTAAGTATTGCGATGTCTTAACGCCGTTAAGACATAGGAGGTAATACCGTGCGGAGGCAGGCGAAGTCGTTGGGTTTCGAGACCCTCGCGCTGCACGCCGGGCAGTCGCCCGACCCGGTGACGAATGCGAGGGCAGTGCCGATATACCAGACCACGTCGTACGTTTTCAACGACGCTGAGCACGCGGCGAACCTGTTCGCGCTCAGAGAATCTGGGAACATCTACACCAGGATGATGAACCCGACCACGGATGTCTTCGAGAAGCGGATCGCGGCCCTCGAAGGCGGCACCGGTGCCCTTGCTGTCGCCTCAGGCCAGGCAGCGATCACCCTCGCACTCCTGAACCTGGTCCACCCGGGAGAGGAGGTCGTGTCGTCATACAGCCTCTACGGGGGCACGTACAACCTCTTCACGGCCACCTTCCCCAAGATGGGGATAAGGGTCAGGTACGTGGATTCGGTCGACCCTGCGAACTTCCAGAAGGCGATAACGGACAGGACGCGGGCACTGTATGCTGAGACCGTCGGCAACCCGCGCCTCGATACCCTCGACATAGCAGCCGTCGCTGAGATCGCCCACGCGCACGGCATCCCGCTCGTGTTGGACAACACACTTCCGACGCCGTATCTCGTCAGACCCATCGACCATGGCGCCGACATCGTGGTCCATTCGGCCACCAAGTTCATAGGCGGCCACGGGACGAGCATAGGTGGGGTGATCGTCGATTCTGGGAAGTTCAGGTGGGATTCCGAGAAGTTCCCTGACCTCGTCGAGCCGGACCCCTCGTATCACGGCATAGTCTATACGGAAGCTTTCGGCAAGCTCGCATACATCGTAAAGGCCCGGGTGCAACTGCTCCGTGACCTCGGGCCGGCTCTGAGCCCGTTCAACTCGTTCCTTTTCCTACAGGGACTGGAGACCCTGCCGGTAAGGATGGAGAGGCATAGCAGGAACGCGCAGGTGGTGGCCGAGTTCCTCCAGTCTCACGAGGCGGTGGAGTGGGTGAACTATCCTGGCCTCAGCTGCCATCCGCAGCACGAGATTGCCAAGAAGTACCACCACCGCGGCCTCTATGGTGCGATAATCGGTTTCGGGATACGTGGCGGGAAGGAGGCGGGCCGCAGATTCATCGAGAGCCTGGAGCTGCTGTCCCACCTCGCGAACGTCGGGGATGCAAAATCCCTCGCGATACATCCAGCCACCACGACCCACTCCCAGCTCTCGCCAGAGGAGCAGAAGGCGACGGGCGTGACTGATGACTTCGTGAGGCTGTCGATAGGTCTGGAGTCAGTTGACGACATCATCGGGGACGTCGACCAGGCGCTCGACAGGGCAACGAAGAGGTGATCGGGCTATCGCGTGATGTGCTTTCCCGAGGTGGTCTCCCGTGAGGGAATCCTCTGTCGGCATCGTGAGGCCGAAGCAGTTCACGTTCGCGCATCCTCCGGACTCGCTCAAGCTCGAATTGGGCGGGAGGCTCGGCCCCATCACCCTGACCTATGAGACATACGGAAGGCTCAACGAAGACAAGTCGAACGCGATACTCGTCTTCCACGCGCTGTCAGGTGACGCGCACGCCGCAGGGTTCCACACCAGGAGCGATCAGAGGCCTGGCTGGTGGGACTCGATGATAGGTCCGGGGAAGGCTTTCGATACGACGCGGTACTTCATCGTGTGTGCGAACACGATAGGAGGTTGCAGAGGTTCGACAGGCCCGAGTTCTATCAACCCTGAGACGGGCAAACCGTACGGGACCGATTTTCCCCTGATAACCATAGGAGACATGGTGAGGGCGCAGGCCGCACTCCTCGACTATCTGGGCATAGGGCAGCTGCTGGCCGTGGCCGGCGGCTCCATGGGCGGCTTCGAGGCCCTGCAGTTCGCCGTGACCTTCTCAGACAGGTGCCGGCTGGTGCTCGCCATTGCCACCGCCGGCCGTCAGTCCGCCCAGAACATCGCGTTCAACGAGATCGGGAGGAGAGCCATAATCGCCGATCCCAGGTGGAACAACGGTTCCTACTACGGACGCGAACAGCCAGTAGACGGCCTTGCGATAGCCAGGATGGTTGGCCACGTGACTTACCTGAGCGATGAGACGCTCAGGCAGAGGTTCGGCAGGAAAGCAAGAAACGGCACTTGTCCGAACGGAGTCCGCTGCTTCAGCGAACCACACTTCGAGGTCGAGAGCTACCTGAGGTACAAGGGCGATTCGTTCACGAAGCGGTTCGACGCCAACTCTTACCTGTACATCACGAGGGCTATCGATCTGTTCGACCTGGCTCCCGGATGCGACTCACTTGAGCCAGCCTTCAGAGGCTGCAGATCGAGATTCCTGGTGCTCTCCTTCTCGAGCGATTGGCTCTATCCTCCGAAACAGTCGGAGGAGCTCGTCCGAGCGATACGCGCGAACGGCCTTTCAGCAAAGCACCAAGTCATCGAGTCGAGCTACGGCCACGACGCCTTCCTGCTAGAGGCCGAGAAGATGGAAGAGATTGTCTCCAGGTTTCTGCTGATAGAAGGCAAGATGAGGTGCTACGATTTGGACCACACCTACCCTCTGTCATGAGCCAGCCTCCCTGCCCGCACCTGGAAAGCTTTTTAACAGCCGCGTCCAATCAGCCACATCTCCAGGGTTGCGTGGGCCGATAGATCAGCGGAAGATCGTCTGCTTTGCAAGCAGAAGGTCAGGGGTTCAAATCCCCTTCGGTCCATCTAAACGCCTAGAACAGGCACAGTATGCGAATCCTCTTTCGAATCTTGAACTAACAAGTCATTTCATGCATTGGCAACTTCTTCCCAGGGTTCATGATGTTGTCTGGATCAACTATCCTCTTTATCTTCCACATCGTTGCCAAAGCCTCGGCCGAGAACTCATATACGAGGTCATCTCTGTTTTTCAAACCCACACCCGTACAGGCAGAGATCGACCCTCCAAGCCTGGTTGCGAGTCTGGCGACCTCGGTCAGCGCCTTTCTGCGGTCATCCCAGCCAGCATCCCTTTCTGGAATGAAGAACCGGCAATACGTCATGGCATAACGCCCGATGTCGAGACTCCATCTGTTGCCCGGTACGGGGGTCATGCCATATTTCAGCATGATGTCTTTCCACAAGCTCTCATAGAACTCCCTGACCTTCTTTGCCGGAACATAGGCGATGATCTCATCTTCTGGTTTCATGAGGGCTCTATCGCCGCACCACTGACTTGTGTACTCGCCAATCAGCCTGCTCGCATGTTCCCTGCTCGCGAGAACGCCTCCGGTCTCCTGGACGATTTTCTTCACATAGTCGACCTCGGCCGTGACCTCGTCTTTCGTCCCTTCAAACGCAACGACTAGGAAACCAGTCTTTCCAGGGGGAGATCCATACGCGGCGGGCTCGGACAGCTCACCCACTTCTGCTCCCACGAAAGTCACCGAAGATCCCGCAAGTCTGAGACTGGAATCATAGGCCTTCCAGAAGTCATCATAGAATGCAAGGAGTTCCCCCCTGGACTCTGGTAGGGGCTCGACCCTCAAGGTTGCCTCGGTTATGATTCCCAGCGTGCCCTCAGCGCCGATGAACAGCTGACGCAGCCCGTAGCCTGTAGATGTGTACAGGACCTTAGGGCCCGTCCTCAGCACTCTCCCGTCTGCGAGCACCACCTCCAGTGACATCACGCGGTCCGCTATCGTGCCGTATTTTTGGTACTTCCTGCTGAAGGCCGCAGTGGAGATCGCCCCGCCGACCGTCGCCACTTTGAACGAGCCCTGCACCTGGTGCAGCGCGAGGCCGTGTCGCGCAAGGTATGTCTCGAGCTCCTTGAGTGTGATTCCGGGCTGAACTGTCACATACAGGTCCGGGGTGCTGACTTCGACTACCTTGTTCATTCTGATTGTGTCCACAACGATGCCGCCCTCGATGGGGATCAACATTCCTGTCCTGTTTGACCCTCCACCCTTGGGGATCAGCGGAGCCCTGTGCTCCGCAGCGACACGCACGATTTTCTGGACCTCAGCGGTGCTCTCCGGAAGCACTACCAGATGCGGAAGGCGTCGGCACGATTCCGTAGGGTCTATGCTGAAAGCATCGGCGGCATACGGGAGGAGGTCCGCAGGCCTCCAGAGAACTCTGTTTGCACCAAGGGCTTCTATGAGATCGTCTCTGATTGTCTCCCAGGGAATCGGATTCGCTGTCTCAGTTTCTGCACTTCTGACCATGCAGAATGCTCCCAATCGGTTCTTCGAATCTACGGGGAATCGGCAGCTGGATGGACGTTACGGGGATTGAACTTTTTGCATCGACCTGCAGTTCTCAGAAGGCTATGCAATTAAAATATGAAATATTTCAATAAATACTCGCATATTCATATCGCTGGCGCTGCCGCTCTAGACATGGGCGTCACACATGCAAAGGTTCTAGTAACTGGGTTGCTTGCACCTCTTGCCGGAAGAAGCGCAGGCCGGTCGGAGGTGAGGCGGGTTGGCAGTCGCGAGATTGAGGTTCCTCGACAAGACTGAGGAGGACTTCGTACACGAACAGAGCTTGAAATGCCTCGAGGATATCGGGGTGCTGGTCCGGAGCCACAAGGTCCTGAAGACGCTCGAGACGGCGGGGGCGAGTGTCGATTACAAGACCGGCGTCGCGAAGATCCCTGAGGCCATGGTCTCCGAGGCCCTGAAGAAGGCTCCGCGCAGTATCAGGTTGTGCGCGAGGGATCGGAAGCACGACATGCAGATACCTGTCGAGTCTTGGCCCAACGTAGCGACGACTGGCCTCGGTATCTACATGAGGGACATCGACACAGGGGAGAAGAGGCCCTCGACGAGGAAGGACATCGCGGACTTCGTGAGGCTCGGGGACGCGCTCGACCCGGTGGCCTACTGCTGGACATCGCTGACGGCGACGGACGTGCCCCAGCCTGCCCACGGACTGCACGAGCTCTGGGTAGCCATGCAAAACACGACGAAGCATGTCCAAAGCGTTGAGGTCTCGAGCATCGAGGATTCGCGCAGGCAGGTCAAGCTCGCCTCGTTCGTGGCTGGTGGCGAGGACGCGCTCAGGAAGCGGCCTCTGTTCTCGGTCATCTGCTGTTCCATCGCCCCTCTCTCCTACGATGAGGGCGCCGTCGAGGGCATGGCCGAGCTCGCAAGATATGGCATTCCTGTCGCATCGATGTCGATGTCGTTGTCAGGAGGGTCGGCGCCCGTGACCATGGCCGGGACGATCATCAACGCCAACACAGAGAACCTCGCGAGCATATGCATCACGCAGTTCACCGCTCCGGGCGCGCCGCACATATACTGCTCATCATCAGCCCCCATAGACATGAGGACTGGGTCGATCAACTACATGACGGCGGAGCCTGCGCTGATAAGTGCCGGCCTCGGCCAGATGGCGGCGAGATACAGGCTTCCGAGCATGGTCGGCGACTGGGGCATAAACGACAAGGACACTCCTGGAATCCCGCATTCCATGACCCAGATTTTCGGAGTCGTTCTCACGACCATGTCCGGAACCGACCTCGCGGGCGGCATGGGCGGCCTGGACGCTGTGAAGGGCGCGTCACTCGAGCAGATGGTCATCGATGCTGTGCTCTGGGACAACCTGAAGGCTTACATGAGGAAGTTCGTGTTCGACGAGGCAACCGCGGCGCTCGACGTCATCAAGGCCGTTGGACATGGGAACACGTTCTTGACTCACCCGCACACATTGAGGAACTTCAGGAAGGAGCTGCACTTCTGGGATCCGGCGAAGCTAGAATGGGAGGCTTCGCTCTCCGACAGGATGGTCCCGGAGGCGAAGAGGATCGCGAAGCAACTCCTGAGAGATCACCAAGTCCCTCCCATAGACAAGGACGCGCTCAGGAAGGGTGATGAGCTCATCCGATCGTATGAGAAGACCCTGAAGACCTGACGCCGGCAGACCGACAGATTGGGTCCTGCAGGGCCGCCAACAAAGAAATGCCTCCAACGCGATCTCGGTCGCATGGACGCCTGGACGTATCTCGGGCTCATGGCCGGAGCCCTCACTTCAACCGGTTATCTGCCGCAGATAATCAAGGGATACAGGACCAAGAGCATGCGCGACGTGTCATTGCTGATGCCTGCCGTTCTCGGTACGGGCATGCTTCTTTGGCTCGTTTACGGTCTGGCGAGGGAAGACCTGGCGATAGTGGTTGCGAACACAGTAGGGTGTGCGCTGACGTTCATTCTAGTCGCGATGAAACTATATCTGGATGTGCACGGCTGACATCCGGAAGCCTGAGCGACGGCTGGATGCCGTCATCGATCGAGATACGAACTGAGCTTCTCGCAGATCTCAGCGCTGGACTCGTCCACCGGGACCACTTCGACCTCCTCAGGGCCTTTCGCACCGAGGCCCAGCTCGATCGCTCTCCTGATCTGGTCTTGCTCGAACACGCGCTTCCTCTCGATCTTGCTCGTCGTCCCATGCATCTTGAGTGCAGCGACTCCCACAGCATCGAGCGCGACGCGGTCGGACGACGCGAAGGTCAGGTTGGCGTTCCATCTTGTTCCAGTCATCGGTCCGCCGCTCGTGAACGCCTCGACGCCGTCCATCACCATCAGCAGGGGCTTGTATGCCCAGTTGATCTCCGCTATCATCTTGCGCTGGTCGAGGAGTGATGTGTGCAGCTCAGTCATGTTGCTGCCGTGGACCATGCCCGTCGCCAGCTTCAGCGACATCGTGAAGTGGCCGCCGTACTGGTGCGTCTTGAGGCAGCACAGGCCTATCACGGCATCCGCCTCCAACACGGGCTTGGCGAAAAGGAACCCTTTCCTCCAGTGGCTGCCCGGAGGCACTATCCGCGTCCATCTGTCGTCGGGCATCTCGTCGAACACCAGGCAGTCGAAGCCGAGCTCCTCCGACATGGCGAAGATACCCTTCTCCTGGAACACCTTGCTCGTCTTTGCCGGGCCGCTCCTGTCGCCAACGATGATCTTCCGGGCGCCCTGCTCCTTCACGAGTCGGACCATCGTCCGGAGCGTGTCGTTGTGGGTCGACCCAGGCGCTGGATCGGCCGTGTTGAAGTTGGGCTTGATGAGGACGGTCTTGTCCGTCAGCTCAGGCAGGCCGAAAGCCCTCACCACCTTAGTCGTCCCGCGCGTCCTGTCCGGATCGAGCGCTACAAAGACCTTCGATTTCGGGATGGTTGGTCCCCCCCTTGACGAGCTGAGGACCGAGCACGGGGTACATCAGCATTACGCAGAAATCGCCTCGAACGCCTTCCTCACAGCGTCCTTGGGCGAGGATGCCTCGATCAGGTTCGGTATCGGCATCGTGTGAGCTCTGTTGAGCCTCCAGGTGTTGAGACCGATGACCTTCTTCCCGATGTTGAGCGCGTGAGCTATCTCGGAGAGCGTACCGTACTCCCCGCCTATGGCTATCAGCACGTCGGCCGTCTTGACGAGCATCACGTTCCTCCCCATCCCCATGCCTGTGACTATCGGTATCTGGACGTAGGGGTTCGCGTCCTCCTTCTTGTCGGATGGTATGATGCCTATCGTCAATCCGCCTCTGCTCCTCGCACCCCTGCACACGGCCTCCATGACGCCGGTCAGCCCGCCGCACACCACCGCAGCGCCCCTGCTCGCGATCTCCGCGCCGACCTCCTCCGCGAGCCTCATCGTCTCCGGATCCGCTCTGCTGGCTCCGATCACTCCTATTATCTTGAAGCCCACGGAGGGTGTATAAGGCTCTGCTCGTTGATATAGTAGACGCGTGCTGGGTTTTCCAGCGACACCTTTATTAGGCGACGTGTGGCATTGGCTCACAGGACCGGAGGGATATCCCCCATGGCGGACATCAGGGCCAGAGTTGAGGAAGAGCAGGGCATACTGAAGAAGATACAGAGCTTCATACCGGGCTTCCGCGGCTACAGGAAGAAGGAGGACCTCCGGGATGCGGACAGGATGCTGCGGATGCAGCTCGCAGACAGGCTCTCCAAGCACAGGCGCGGCCTCGAGGAGTGCAGGGGTCTGCTCATGCAGAGCTACGGATCGAAGGAGCTGGACATGCTGGGAGGCATAATCAACCAGTTCAAGAAGGTCGAGGGGCAGGTGACCCACGCTCAGATGGGCTACTCTGGCATAGCGGCTGACATACAGATAAAGGAGGACGAGCTGAACAGGCTGTACGAGTTCGACGCCGCAATGCTCGACCACATGTCGGCCATAGGCGCCAGCATCGAATCTCTCAAGAACTCGATCATGGCCGCGGACGAGCAGACCAGCTTCAAGGACCTCATGAACATCAGGGCGAGGATAACGGATTTCGAGGACCAGTTCACCAGAAGGATGAACGTGATGATGGGCACGGAGGTGTAGGCGGATGACCAGTATCATCGGTGCCGAGACATTCAAGTGGGAGGATGCCAACAAGCGCGGGAACATCATGTACCGCATGCCGCGGAACATCAGGTTCAACGACAACATCGTGGTGCGCGAGGACGAGATCGCGGTCTTCTTCAGGGACGGGAAGGCCCTCGCATACATCGACAGGCCCGACAGGTACGCGCTCACGTCGCTGAACGCCCCCATCGTGGGGAAGATAGTAGAGTACCTATCGGGCGTGAGGCAGCAGGCCGAGGTCATCTACCTCCAGAAGCGCGCGTTCGACGGCAAGTTCGGGTCGAAGCAGCCGTACCAGTTCAGGGACAAGGACTTCGGCATGGTCAACCTCAGGGTGTTCGGCGAGTTCAGGTACAAGATATCGTCCCCTGAGAACTTCGTTAACCAGTTCGTCGGGACGTTCAACTTCGCTACCAGCGCGGAGGTCGAGGAGAGGATCAAGGAGCAGGTCGTCATCCTCGTCTACGACTCACTCGGCGACATGAAGGAGCAGGGCATGGGCGTGGCTGACATCGCCGCCAACCTCACCAACATCGAGCAGGTGGTGCTCAGCAGGGCCAAGGACCACTTCGACCTCTACGGCATCACGATTGACAAGATATCCGGCCTCTACATCTCCCTGCCAGAGGATGTGCAGAAGGCGGTGGACCAGCGCGCCTCGATGCAGATCCTGGGCGCGAACTACATGCAGTACCAGGCAGGACAGGCCATGCGAGAGGCGGCCCAGAACCCGTCAGGCGCGGGAGGCGCCGCCGGGGCGGGCGTCGGCATAGGCGCCGGCCTGGGCATGGGCTGGATGATGGTCGACCAGATGAGGCAGCAGGGCACCGCGCCCGGTGGGATGCCAGCGCAGGCCGCCGCTGCAATGGTGATATGCCCCAAGTGCAGCGCCCAGAACCCGCAGGGCACGAAGTTCTGCGGGAACTGCGGCAACAAGCTCGTCGCGGGCACTGTCGAGTGTCCAGGTTGCAAGGCCCAGGTCCCGGAGGGGGCGAAGTTCTGCCCCGAGTGCGGGAAGCCCCTGGCAGCGACCAAGAAGTGCTCGTCGTGCGGAGCCGACGCGCCCGCGACATCGAAGTTCTGCCCCTCCTGTGGAAAACAGCTTTGAGCAGGAGGTCCATGTCGGGATAGGCCGATCGGAAGGAGTGGGATAGCTTGGCTACTATCAACTGCCCGAAGTGCGCTGCCCCCGTGGCTCTCGACCCGGGGGCGAGGTTCGTGAAGTGCCCGTACTGCAGCTCGTTCGTCTACATAGACAAGACGGGCGCCGGGTTCTACTACGCGATACCCTTCATGGTCGACGAGAACAACGCGATCGGCGTGTTCAGACGCTGGGCCGCGGGCTCGACGAAGGCCAAGGACCTCGACAAGCTGGCCCAGTTGGCGGGCGTGAAGAAGCACTACTTCCCCGTGTACATGTTCAAGCGGGACGTCAACGGCGTGGAGCAGGTCTTCATAGAGCCTGCGGGGTCGACCACGCTCCCCGGCCTCCACAGCCTCAAGGTCCCCGCGGGCGACCTCAAGATCTTCGATGCGACCTTCGACACGGGCGGGGCGGAGCTGATCAAGCCCGACATCGAGATGTTGCCCTATCTGAACCAGCTCCCGGGAAAGCCGAAGGAGCAGGCGCTCGTGTTCTTCCCCATTTGGAAGATCGACTATGTATTCAACCAGAAGAAGTACGAGGTCGTCGTCGACGGCTCCTCGGGCGAGGTCTTCGCGTCCGAGTTCCCGACCAGGAGCTCGAGCGCGTACATGGCGGTCGCTGGCCTCGGGTTCGTCGCTTTCGTCGTTGAGGGCGTCGTTGCGACCTGGTCGCTCATCGCAGGCCTCGGCCTGATGGCTCTCACGGTCGTGGGCGTGTTCGCGCTCGCCCTGTACGTCGCGAGGAGGATGTGAAGATGGCTGGAATATCGGTCGGGCTCAACTGTCCGGCGTGCGGAGGCGCGATAAGCGTCGAGGAGGGAGAGAACACCGTCCTCTGCCAATACTGCAGCTCCACGCTCTACATCGAGGGCGACCAGGGCGTCCACACCATCGCCTTTAGGCAGAAGCAGCTCAGGGATGCCGCGATCAACGCAACGCAGGGCTGGTGGCGGAAGGGCCTCAAGGCGAGGGACCTGAAGACCGTCGGCAAGATCACTGAGGCCTATCCGATATACCTGCCGTTCTGGCGGGCGACCACGAGGGTCGCTGGCTGGATATGCGGATATGAGGAACGGAAGATAAGGGACCAGCAGGGCAGAGTGGTCAGGACGGAGCGCATACCAAAGGAGGTGATGGTGCTCCAGGACTACGTGTGGTCTGAGATCGCGTGCGATCCCGGCGATCTCGGCATCAGGAGCGTCCAGAACTTCATGGGCGAGACCGGGTTCACGGACTTCGAGAGCATCCCGACCTTCGAGGCGACGACCAGCAAGGACGATGCTGCGAAGAGGGCCGCCGAGGACGCCCGCGCCAGAGCGAGGGCGAGCGCACGTGTGCCGAACGTCACTTTCGAGAAGCTGCATGTGCTGCCGAAGTCGCTGACGATGGTGTACTACCCGATCTGGGTCGTGAGATACAGCTACAGGGACAGGATGTACATGAACACGGTCGACGCCGTTACGGGGAAGGTGCTCTCCGGACGCGCCCCCGGCGACCCGCTCTATCAGAGCCTATCCGTGACGGGCGGCACCTTCCTCGGGGGCGTGGCGGCCGCTGCGGGCATCATATTCTCCGGAGGCGACTACAGGATAGCCCTCGTCGGCGTGGGACTCGGACTCGTGATACTGTTCGTGGCTTACAGGTTCTTCAGACACGGCTCGGAGATAGTCGAGGGACAGTTCAGGGAGAAGAAGTCCTTGGCCTCGGCGGTCAAGCAGCTCCAGGACGTGGGCAGGCAGCTGGAGGTGTTGAGATGAGGGTCATCCAGGTCAAGTGTCCGTCGTGCAACGGCCCGATATACATGAAGCAGAAGGACAGCCTGTTCTACTGCGAGAAGTGCAACGTGATGCACACCCGAGAAACGGGGACGCCGGAGCGCGTGGACTTCGAGATCGCGGACTTCGGCCCGAACGCCGCGGGCGAGAGGGTCTACATGCCGTTCTGGAGGGTGTACGCCTACCTGCTGGTTCGTTCCAAGAGCGTCGAGGGTGGCACCCTGTTCAAGCTGATGCAGCTGCTCAAGGGCGGGAGCGACAGCGGCAACGTGTTCATCTACGTGCCCGCGTCGGAGATGGACATCGGGAGCTTCAAGAGGCTGGCGACACAGATGACGCTGTCGAACCCGAGGTACGCGACGAAGCTCAACTTCGGCGGCGTCCCGAGGTTGCCCACCACGATGACCAGGAAGGACGCGATCGAGCTCGCCGACTTCGTCGTCGTGACGATGGAGGCCGAGCAGCCCGGCGTGCTCCAGAGGCTCGACTACACGCTCACCGTGAACGATACCAAGATGGTGTATCTGCCGTTCGTGAGGAGCGCGCAGGGCCTCGTGCCCGCGTTCTGACCCGCCTCACCTGACAGCCTTCGACTTCCTCTTCGCCAGGAAGTCCTGGACTATGCGACCGTGGTCGAACGCCAGCTTGGGAAGTCTGTCCAGGGGCACCCATTCCGCTCCTTCGGCGTCGTCACCCGCTCTCGCCGTGCCCGAGACCGGCTGGAGGTGGTACACAGCGGTCACTACGTGCCCTCTGGGGTCGCGGTCTGGGGCGGAGTAAATGCCCACGAGGTCGACAATCGAAGTCTTGACGCCGGTCTCCTCCAGCACCTCTCGGACAACGCAATCCTCCAGCTTCTCGTTGTAGTCGAGGAAACCCCCTGGTAGCGCGTGCAACCCCTTGAACGGCTCCTTACCCCGTCTTATGAGGAGTATCTCGTTCCCCCTCGTGACTATGCCGTCGGCCGTCACGGAGGGCCTCTTCCACTCGTGCTCGAACTGGCTCAGGAGCGACGCGACCTTGTTCTCGTACTCCCTGAGGATCTCCTCGCCGAACGGCGTCAACCTGGTCACGCCGCCGCTCCTGCCGCCCCTCACGGATTCGACGACCTTCCCGCCGGCGCTCTGGGCGATCCTATGCACCACACCCCACGCGTGTCTGTAGGACATGCCCATCTCCTCCGCGGCTTTGGCTAGCGAGCCCGTCTCCTTGATCTTCCTCAGGAGCTTCGCCCGGCCTTCGCTCACGACGAACTTCCCCTCGCGCTCGAGCCAGATACGAAGCTTCAGCTCGTACATGTGATGAGCCTCCTGGGTCATCGGCCAGCGGCCGAAAAAGCTTTCCCATCTCCAGCGAAGGCGTTCGTGCAAAGGGATTAAGTAAGCGCGGGCGTTCTGTCATCCGAGGACTAATAGGATGAGAGAGAGGGTGATGCGGTTCTCGCAGGACTGGAGGAAGCTGGACGACCGCGTGTTCACGACCATAAGGCTGCACAAGACGGACCCCAAGTACGTGCCCGGACAGGAGGTCCTGTGCCAAGGCCCGACGAAGAGGCTGAGGGCCAGGGTGCTCTTCGCTTGCGATTGGAGGCTGGGCGACATCCCCCTCAGCTTCCTGGAGTACGACCTCGAGGCGAAGCCGGGGGAGAAGCGTCAAGACCTCCTGAACAAGCTGAGCAAGCTCTATGGATGGCTGGACCCGCCGGAGGACAGCGACAGGGTCACGATATACCTTCTCGAGAGGATTTGAGGCCACTCACCTCAGCATGGGTATCTTGACGCCTTTCTTCTTGGCTATCCTGACTGCTTCAGGATATCCCGCGTCCGCGTGCCTGAGTATGCCCATCCCGGGGTCCACTGTCAGCACCCGCTCGATCTTCTCCTCGGCCTCCCTCGTGCCGTCAGCGACGACCAGCAGGCCGGCGTGAGTCGAGTAGCCTATACCCACGCCACCGCCGTTGTGTATGGCGACGAGGTCGGCGCCAGCGGCTGTGTTGATGAGGGCGTTCAGCATCGGCCAGTCGGCTATGGCGTCGCTGCCGTCCCGCATCCCCTCGGTCTCCCTGTTGGGGGACGCCACCGACCCGCAGTCCAGATGGTCCCTCGTGATCACTATGGGCCCGCTCAGCTCTCCCGTTCCGACCATCGTGTTTATGATCTTCCCGAACCTGGCCCTCTCTCCGTAGCCGAGCCAGCACACCCTCGCGGGAAGCCCCTCGAACGGGACCTTCTTCTCCGCCAGCCTGATCCAGTTTACGAGCTGTCTGTTGTCCTTGAACTCCCTCATGACGACCCTGTCAGTCTTGATGATGTCCTGCGGGTCGCCCGAGACGGCGACCCATCTGAACGGGCCCCTGCCCTCGCAGAACATGGGCCTTATGTACAGCGGCACGAACCCCTGGAACGCGAACGCGTCTTTAACGCCGGCTTTCACGGCCTGCGCCCTTATGTTGTTGCCGTAGTCGAACACGACCGAGCCGCGCGCCATGAACTCCAGCATCGCCCTCACATGGATGCCTATGCTCTCGATCGCCCGGCGTCTGTACTCGTCCGGATTCGCCTTTCTCAGGGCCGCAGCCTCGCGCACATCGAGCCCGCGCGGGATGTAGCCGCCGAGCTCGTCATGGGCCGATGTCTGGTCGGTCACGACATCCGGCACGATCCCCATCTCGACAAGCCTGGGATGGGTGTCCGCGCAGTTCCCGAGGAGGCCTATCGACAGCGCCTTCCTCCGCCTCTTGGCCTCGAGGGCCATGTCGACTGCTTTCTCGAGGTCTTCGACCATCCTGTCGCAGTAGCCTGCCTTGACCCGGCGCCTGATCCTTGCCTCGTCGACCTCGACCGCGAGGCAGACGCCGCCGTTCATCGTGACGGCGAGCGGCTGAGCGCCTCCCATGCCCCCCAAGCCGCCCGTGAGCACCAGCCTGCCTTTGAGCGACCCGCCGAAGTTGCTCCTCGCGCAGGCGGCGAAGGTCTCGTATGTGCCCTGGAGTATGCCCTGCGTGCCTATGTATGCCCATCCTCCAGCTGTCATCTGGCCGAACATGATGAGCCCCTTCGCCTCGAGCTCGTGGAAGACCTCCCATGTAGACCATCTGGGCACCAGATGCGCGTTGGCCGTGAGCACTCGCGGCGCGAGCTTCGTGGTCCTGAAGACGCCGACAGGTTTGCCGGACTGGATCAGCAGGGTCTCGTCGTCCTCGAGCTCCTGGAGCGCCTTCACGATGGCGTGATAGCATTCCCAATCGCGCGCCGCCTTGCCCGTCCCGCCGTATACTATGAGCTCCTCTGGCTTCTCTGCGTTCTCCAGGTTGTTCTGGAGCATCCTCAGGATGGCCTCCTGCCGCCATCCCTTGCACACGAGCCTCCTTCCGCGACGCGCCCGTATCTTCCTCATGCCGCCCTCCTCAGACAAAGATGGGTGGCGCGATATGAGTCTTTTTCTGCGCGGGCGCCGAGAGGCTTTATCAGGCCCGAGTTGATACGGCCTGGACAGATGTTCGACATCCCTACCGTGCTATCAGCAGACGAGCTCCTGGACAAGGCCTTCAAGCGCGCCTCGAAGGCCGACTACGAGGGCCGGACGAGGCTCGAGACCGTCAGGGAGATCAACATTGCGAAGCTCAAGTCGGTGAGCGACACGATAGTGACTGCCATGGGAAGATATGTCAAGGCGTTCCCGAGCGTCGAGAGGCTCAGTCCGTTCTATGCCGCCCTCGTCGATGTATCCGTGGGCAAGGACAAGCTGAAGAGGTCCTTGGGCGCCATGGACTGGTGCAGGGGCAACGTCGCGCGTGTCGCAAAGGCCGCGGTGAGGGAGGTGGCTGGCGCCGGCTCGATATCCAGGATCGACGATGTGCGCAGGGCGGCATACGGAAGGATCTCCTCTTTCGTCAAGCAGGTCGACGAAGAGCTGAGGTTCCTCGCCTCCGCCAGGGACGTGATGCGCAGGTTCCCCGCAGTGAACCCGGAACTGCCAACGATAGTCATCGCCGGCGCTCCGAACGTCGGCAAGAGCCTCCTGGTCGGCAGGATATCGAGCGCGAAACCCAGAGTGGCAGAGTACCCGTTCACGACACAGGAGATCTCCGTGGGCGTGTTCGAGAGGAGGTACCGCAAGTACCAGGTGATAGACACGCCTGGGCTGCTGGACCGAGAGCTGACCGAGAGGAACCCCATCGAGCTGCGCGCCGTGCTCGCGCTGAGGCATCTCGCCAATGTCATAGTGTTCATGTACGACCCCACCGAGACGTGCGGGTACGAGATGCGCGCCCAGGAGCACATACTCGAGACGATAAAACGGGAGTTCGCCTCTGTGCCCGTCATCGAGGTAGAGAACAAGGTCGATGTGCTGGACACAGGGTCGCCGAGGCTGAAGATCTCCGCGGCCACGGGAAAAGGAGTGAAGGCGCTGGTGGACAGGGCGGTCGCCCTCTGTTCCTCTGAAAAAGGCTTATAGTCAAAGGGCTCGATTAGCTCCCGGGATCGCACAGCAGGGCCCGCACGGAAGGATGGGAGCTGATGTTCTCCCTGCGGGCCTCTTCGGGGGAAGGCATGAGCGGAGTTGTGTGCAGCGATTCGATGAAGGAGTACTTCAGCTCGCTCCAGGCGCAGGTCGACCGGGCATATGAGGTGGCGAGACGGGCGAGGATGAGGGGGCTGGATCCCGAGCTGGACGTGGAGATCCCCCAGGCCCAGGACCTGGCTGCAAGGGTGGAGAAGCTCCTGTCCGATTGGGAGGTCGAGGGCGTCGCCGAGAGGATACGTGAGCTCGGGAAGGGTCACGACAGGGAAGAGGTATCCCTCATGATCGCGAAGGAGTACGCCAAGATGCCTGCGCGCTCCCGCGAGTTCGCGATCGAGCGCGCCATCAGGCTGGGGCTGGCGGTCCTGACGGAGGGGATACTGGTGGCCCCGCTGGAGGGTATAGCCGGCGTCTCGATAGGCAAGAACTCGGACGGGTCGGAGTACCTGACCGTGTACTACGCCGGCCCCATCAGGTCGGCCGGCGGCACGGGTCAGGCCATGAGCGTGTTGATAGCGGATGTCGTCCGGCGGGAGCTGGGTCTGGGAAGGTACGTGCCCACCAACGGCGAGGTCCAGAGGTTCAAGGAGGAGATCCCGCTCTACAAGTCATGCCAGCATCTTCAGTACACCCCGACGAACGAGGAGATCGAGATGATAGCCCGGAACGTCCCCGTGTGCATCGACGGCGAGGGGACGGAGGACGCCGAGATCCAGGGCTTCAGGGATCTCCCTAGGATATCCACGAACCGCGTCAGGGGAGGCGCGTGCCTGGTGGTGGCCGAGGGCCTGTGCCTCAAGGCCCCGAAGGTGCAGAAGCACGTAAAGCGCCTGGGCATAGACGGCTGGGGTTTCATCGACCAGTTCCTCGCACTCAAGAAGAAAGGCGTAGAGGACGCTAGCTCCGAGATATCCCCCAGCACGAAGTTCCTCAGGGACATGCTCGCGGGCCGGCCGGTGCTTTCGTATCCTTCGAGGCCGGGCGGGTTCAGGCTCAGGTACGGCCGCACGCGCGCGACGGGCCTCGCGGCTATCGCGATGAACCCCGCGACGATGATGATCCTGGACGAGTTCGTGGCCATCGGCACCCAGGTGAAGATCGAGCGCCCGGGAAAGGCGGGCGCAGTAACCACATGCGACAGCATCGAGGGCCCGATGGTCGTGCTCGACAACGGAGACTTCGTCCAGGTGAACGACCCGAAGACGGCCTCGTCGCTCAGGGGGAGGGTGAGGGAGATCGTCGATGTCGGGGAACTGCTGGTACCCTACGGCGAGTTCGTCGAGAACAACCACCTCCTGATGCCCGCCGGATACTGCCTCGAGTGGCACAGGGAGGAACTGCTGGACAGGCTCGGCTCCCTCCCGGAAGACTGGGAGAGCCCGACTTGGGAGCGCGCGCTCGAGATGAGCCTGAAGCACAGGGTGCCTCTGCACCCGAAGTACAACCTGTTCTGGTCCGACATCACCCCAGAGGAGCTCCTGAGGCTGCGGGAGTTCGTGCTCATGCGAGGAGAGCTGGCAGGAGACAACCTCCTCGTCCCCGCTGAGGACGGTGTCGTTGGCCTGCTTCACAAGCTCGGAGCCCTCTACACGCGCGACGGTCAACGCTGCGTGCTGTCTGAGACCGCGAAGCCGCTCATGCTCGGCCTCGGACTGGCCGTCTCTGATGGAAGGCTCGTCCCGAAGACGGAGGCGGCGCCTCAGGGGAAGACAACGCTGGAGATCGTGTCCGCCCTCGCGGGCGTCGAGATCAGGCCGAGAGCCGTGACGAGGATAGGCGCGAGGGTCGCGAGGCCGGAGAAGGCGAGGGAGAGGAAGATGAAGCCCCCGCCCCACGCGCTGTTCCCAGTCGGGCAGGACGGCGGCCCGCAGCGCCTGGTCTATCAGGCTGCAGAGGTGGGCGTCATCAAGGTCGAGCTGGGCGTGCGCGAGTGCCCGATCTGCGGCGCGAAGGGGTTCATGTGCAGGTGCGCCTGCGGGGCGCACACAGTCACCACGGGCACGGTCGAGCTCCAGGAAGTCCCCATCTCAACCATGCTCCAGGACGCCCTCGAACGCCTCAAGGAGAAGCGGCCGCCAGAGATAAAGGGCGTCCAGGGCATGATCTCCGTCAGCAGGACGCCCGAGGCGCTCGAGAAAGGGATACTCCGCGCGAAGCACGACGTGTTCGTGTTCAAGGACGGCACGATACGCGTCGACGCGACGGATGTGCCGCTCACGCACTTCAGGCCGGCCGAGGTGGGCATAGACGTCGAGACGGCGAGGAGGTTGGGATACACCAGGGACTTCATGGGGAGGGAGCTCACCTCGCCCGACCAGCTGCTCGAGCTCCGCGTGCAGGACGTCGTGATCCCTGATTCGTGTGTGGACTATCTCATACGCACCTCCAGGTTCATCGACGATCTGCTCGTAAGATGCTACGGGCTCGAGCCGTTCTACCGCATCGAGCGCCGCGAGGACCTGATAGGCCATCTCGTGGTCGGGCTGGCACCTCACACGTCGGGCGGCGTGCTGGCCCGCATCATAGGCTTCACCGAGGCCCATGCGGGGTTCGCACACCCGTTCTTCCACGCGGCCAAGCGGAGGAACTGCGACGGCGACGAGGACTCGATCATATTGCTCATGGACTGCCTCGTGAACTTCTCAAGGTCTTTCCTCCCCGAGAAGAGGGGCGGGCTCATGGACGCCCCTCTGGTCCTCACGACGATGCTCGATCCGAACGAGATAGACAAGGAGGCCCACAACATGGATGTGGGCTCGAGGTACCCCCTCGAGTTCTACAGGGCGACCCAGAGGTACGCCCACCCGAAGGAGGTCGAGGCTCTGATGGATCTGGTATCATCTAGGATAGGCACGGTGCTGCAGTACGAGGGGATGGGCTTCACGCACCACACCTCGGACATCTCCAACGGCCCCACCACCTCGGCGTACACCTCCCTCGAGACGATGGACCAGAAGCTGAGCGCCCAGATAGAGCTCGGGGTCAAGACCAGGGCCGTGGACGTGAGCGACATGGTACACAGGATAATCACGAGGCACCTGCTGCCCGACATCCAGGGCAGCCTGAAGAGCTTCACAGGCCAGCAGCTGAGGTGCCCGAAGTGCGGGGCGAAGTACCGGCGCATACCCCTGAAGGGCAGGTGCTACTGCGGGCACAAGCTGACCCTCACCGTCCACGAGGCGGGCGTGAGCAAGTACCTGGAGAGGGCCAAGGAGATAGGCGCGAGCTTCAACGTGCCCGCGTACACGCTCCAGCGCATAGCCCTCCTCGAGAACTCGATCAATTCGCTGTTCCAGTCGGACAAGGTCAAGAACCCGAAGCTGGACGAGTACTTCTGACCGCGCGGTCACTCCTCGAGGGTGGATATCTGCTCCCTGAGGGCCTCATACCTCTCCTCGAGCATCTTGAGGCCCCTGAGCAGGACCTCCTTCGCGGTGAGCGCCCCGTCCGTCTCGAACTTGAAGAGTATCCTCGTCGGGTCGGGGACGACCTTGATGGCTCCGGCGTCGCAGACCTCCACACAGCTGTTGCACAGGTTGCACTTCTCGGGGTGCTTGACGACGATCTTCTTCTCCTCCTTCGCCAGCACCCCCTTGGGGCACACCTTCACGCAGCTCGCGCCCACATCGCACTTGCTGTGCTCGACGTGGATGTTCGCGAAGTACCTGTAGCCCGCGCCGAGAGCGGCCTGCCACTTCGCGTGCTGCTTGCCCGTGCCCAGCTCGGCGGTCGCGTATATCAGCAGCGCCTGGTCCTCCGCGAGCTTGACGATCGGTATCAGGTCCTCCTTCACCCTGAACTTCATGTCTCCCACGGGCTCGAGGTCGCCGGAGTACACCGTGCACGGGCCCTTCTTGTTCAGGGAGTACATGATGGTGCAGTTCGGGCACCCCTCGCCTTTGCAGGTGCACTTGGAACGGAAGTTGAAGATGTTCAAATCAGTGGGTATCGGTATCAGGCCGAGCCTGTGGGCGATCATCTCATCGAAGAGCGGCGAGGTGCTCTCGTACGCCTGCCCCTTCTCGTCCATGATTGGCCCGAGGTGGAACTCGACGTTGTCTATGGCCATCTTGGGCACATCAGCGATTATCGTCCGCCTCAGGGCGTTCGCGAACGACGGGTTAGTGTCATGAATGACGAACTGCGCCCTGGTGGGCGTCATCTCGATAATGTCTATCTTCATCGGAGACCACTCTACACCCTGCGTCCCCTTCTGCCGCCCTTCTTCTTAGTGCCGTCGTGCGGTATCGGGGTGACGTCCTCGATCCTGCCTATCCTGAGCCCCGCCCTCGCGAGCGCCCTGATCGCCGCCTGGGCGCCCGGGCCGGGGGAGATGGACTTGTTGCCTCCAGGTGCCCTGACCTTGACGTGTATGCTGTCTATGCCCTTCTCCTTGGCTATCTCAGCCACCTTCTCGGCCGCCTTCATCGCGGCGTAGGGCGAGGCCTCGTCCTTGGCCTGCTTCACCACCATGCCGCCGGTGGCCTTGGTTATGGTCTCGGCGCCCGTGAGGTCGGTGACCGTGATTATGATGTTGTTGTAGCTGGCGAATATGTGCGCGATCCCCCACTTGCCCATCCGATCACGCCTCCTTCTCCGGCTCTTCCGGAGGAGCCACCTTCTCTATGTCCTCCTCCTTCTCCTCCTTCAGCTCGGTCGTTATGATCTTCTTGAGCTTGGGCTTCGCCACCTTGATCTTCTCCTCTTCCTCGGCCACGCGCCTGGCCTCCTCGGCCTCGAGCTTCGCCTTCAGCTCCTCCGGCTTCGGCCTCATCGGGTGCATGTCGTTCGCCAGGGGGGATGTCGGATGGTACTGGATGAGCTCCTCCTCGCCGCGCCTCACTATGTACCCGGGCACCGTCACCTTCCTCGTGCCGATCGCCGCGTGTCCGTGCACGATCAGCTGCCTCGCGTGCTTGGGCGTGTAAGCGAGCCCCTTGTGGTACAGGATGGTCTGGAAGCGCCTCGCGAGTATCGCCTCCGTGTTCAGCGCAAGCACGTCGTTTAGCGTCGCGCCCTCCTGGGGCAGGAGGGAGAGCCTCGCGCACCTGGCCAGGAGCTGCTCCGTCTCGACCTTCGCCTGGGGGTCGCCCGTCCTGAGCCGCGCCTGCAGCTCCCTGCTCTGCGCCCTGAGCGACCTCACGAACGACTTGGCGCGCCACAGCTCCTCCTTGTTCTTGAGGCCGTACTTCATGAGCAGCTCGTTCTCCTCCTTTATGCGCTCCCCCTCCCACGGGTGGGCGGGAGTGTCATACTTGCGCCTGGAGAACTTCGGGTCGCCCATGGACTACCTCACTCCTTCTTCTCGGAGGAGGCCGCGGCCTTGGGCTCCTCCTTCTTCCTGATGACGCCCAGGGTCATGCCCGTGCGGCCGTTGGACCTGGTCCTCTGGCCTCTCACCTTCTGGCCCTGCTCGTGCCTTATGCCCTTGTAGCACCTGATCATCTTCATCAGGTTGATGTCGTCCCTCCGGTTCAGGTCCACATCGACCCCCACCAGGTGCATGTCGGCGCCCGTGGACCAGTCGTTCTGCCTGTTGACCATCCAGTGCGGGACCTTGTCGGCATATTCGGTTATCAGCTTCTCGAGGGCGTCCGTCTGCTCCTCGCTCAGCTCGCCGATCCTCTTCGTCCTCGGGATGCCCGCCATGCGGGCGATGACTTCGGCCGTCCTTATGCCGAGCCCCTTGATGCCAGCGAGGCCGATGACTATGCTCTTGTTACCGTCTATGTCCGTGTTTATGAGCCGGACGATGTACCTGAAGTTCTCATCCCTCTTCTCGACAGGCTTCGCTGGTGCGGGCGGCCCCTTCTTGCCTTCCTTGCCCTCCTTGGGCCCGCCCTTGACCTTGCCTTCCTTCACATCGGCCAAACAGCATCCTCCGGACGATATGCGCATGTGCATCCCAAAGGGCACAACCAGCGCCCTCTGGAGAGCAACCTCCCCCACACACAAAGTCGTATAAAACACTTATGATGGTCACGAGAGCTGGATTACGCCCGGACCCGACCAAGCCAGCACGTCGACGTCTCAGCCGCCTTCTCGCCTCGGGGCCTCCTTCCGTCCGCGGTGGCCACGGTCCAGCCCCTCCTCGTGGTTATGGATGGGAGTGCGGAGGTGCCTACTCTCCTCGTCCATGACCCTGATGAGCTCGGCGACAGCCTGATCGATCGATATGGGTAGCGAGTTCACCTTGTAGCCCATGGCGTCGAAGGCCTTGAAAAGCTTCGAGAGGGGCGGCATCTCGAGCCCGACGCTCTCAAGCACCTCCGGAGACGCGATGATGTCCCTCACGGTGCCCTGCGCGACGACCTCCACGTTCAGGACGACAGCTCTGTCCACTATCTCGGCCGCGGCCTCGATGTCGTGCGTGGCTATCAGCATCGTCCTGTCGAGCCGCTGGAGTACCCTTATCAGATCTCTCCTTGCCCTCGGGTCCAGCCCCGAGGTCGGCTCGTCCAGCAGGAGTATCTCGGGGTCCATGGCCATCACTCCCGCGAGTGCGACCCGCTTCTTCATCCCGTAGCTCAGTCTGTGAGGTCTACGCCGGGCGAGTGCCTCGACGCCGGTGCTCCGCAAGCCTTTGGCCACCGCCCCTGCGACATCGGCCGCGCCCAGGTTCCTCGGACCGAAGGCGACGTCCTCCTCGACGGTGGGCATGAAGAGCTGGTCGTCGGGGTCCTGGAACAGCAGCCCGACGCGCTTTCTCAACTCGTTCCCGTTCCTCTTGCTGAGCTCGGTCCCACCGATGACCACCCTGCCCTGGAAAGGCATCCGGAATCCCGCGATCAGGTGTAGCAGGGTGGACTTTCCGGCCGCGTTGGGGCCGATGACGGCCACCTTCTCCCCCTGCTCTACCGCGAGGCCGACCGACTTCAGGGCTACGGTACCGTCCTCGTAGGCGAATCCCACGCCATGCAGCTCTAGGTGGCTCACCCCAGCACCCCCATCTGCGCCGATGCAATGACGATGGCGGCTGACATGAAGAAAGATGCGAACATCAGGTCGCGCGCTCTGACCGGGCTGCGTACCTTCACCACCATCTCGCCGGTGTAGCCCTTGGACCTCAGGCCGTCGTACGCCCTCTCAGCCTTCCATGAGGCGCGCACCAGGACCATGCCTGCGGTGAAAGACAGCACCTTCAGCCCGTATCTGTCCAGGAGGCTCCTCCCTCCGGCGAAGCCCCTTGCCCTCCTGGCGACCTTCATCCGCGAGAGCTCGTCCGACAGGAGTAGTATGTACTTGTGCGTGAGCATCAACAAGTTTGCCATCACCGCGGGCAGCCCGAGCCTGCGCAGTCCAGCGAACATATCGTAAGTGTCCGTCCCTTCGACGAGGACGAGCAGCGGCAACACGCATGCCGAGGTCCTCGCCAGCATGACTGCACCGGCCTCGAACCCCCGTGTCACGAACATCGAGGCCGAGGCGAGCAGCATTATCGGCAGAACGCCGAGATACGATCTGGCCAAAGGCATGGCCGGCACTCGGCTAGCGATTGCGAAGCCGACGGCCACACACAGCCCTGAAACGACCACAACGGGAAGGGTCGCGAGCGCTGCGGCGACGATGAAGAACAGGATGCTCACGAGCTTGACCCGCGTGTCGAGCCCAGTCAGCCATGAACCTTGGGCACTTGCAGCACTTATGTCGTGCCCCGGAGACCCCGTCCTGATGTGCCCGACAGGGAGCAGTATCATGTCTCTGAGCCCCTGGTCCTCGCGAGTCCCAGCACCGCCGCGACGATTGCGAGCACAGCCGCGAATCCGATGATGCCAGCCAGGAGTATCTGGAAGTAGGTCTCGCCGTAGCTGAACGGCGAGTTCAGCAGCGGCTCTCCCTCCTCCACTCCGGATTCGCTCATCGTCCTCTCCAACCCGTCCTCGCCCTCGCTGGAGTAGATGATGTAGAACGGTATCATGGCGGCGAAGACGACGATTATCGCGAGCGCTCCGAGCACTGTCCTGGACGCGAACAGGCTCTTGGCCATGCCCTTGCTCTCTTCTGCAGATGCCTTCCGCAGAGAGAACATCTCTGGCGATACCGTGCGCACGTATGTGATCACGCCGACGGTTATGGCCGCCTCGCCAACTCCTATCAGCGCGTGGTAGCCAAGCATCGCTGGCACCGCGACAGAGCCCGCTATCCCGTAGGCGCCACCGGAGATCGCGTAGCTCACGAGAAGCTCGGCGGCGCAGGCCGCGGCCGCGAGGAAGACCGAGGTCCACGATGCCACTGCGACAGCAGCGGTCTCCCAACCATTGCTGCGCTCTTTCGGCAGCCTCCCGAGGAGGGTGTATATGCCCCAGCCAGCGAGAGGCGCTATGACCGCCATGTTTAGCGCGTTAAGGCCAAGAGCCGTGAGCCCCCCGTCACCGAACAGGAGCCCCTGTATGATCAGTATTATGGTCATGCCTACGACGGCGATGGCCGGCCCCGCGAGGATGGCGAAGAGCGCTCCGCCGACCAGGTGGCCCGTCGTGCCTCCTCCTATCGGGAAGTTGAGCATCTGCGCCACGAATATGCCCGCCGAAAGGACGGCTATGCGTGGCAGGTTGCGGTCGTTCACGTCCTTGGCGGTGTACCTCGCAGCGAACGCTATAGCTATCAGAAACTCGGCCCAGCCTATGAGGGCGACCCAGGGATCCATCAATCCGTCCGGGATGTGCATCTTATCCTCTCGTAATACGATTCTGAGATTTCGTAATACGGGAAGGCCCGATGCCTATTAGACCTTTGCGCCCCCTGCTGGACAATCCTTATCTGCCGCGGGGCCCTTCCCGCCTCAGATGGCCGAGAAGGCTAGAGTCTCCGTCAGCATCCCCAAGGTCCTGCTCGAAGAGTTCGACAGGCTATCAAGGAGCCTGGGAGCCGCGGACCGCTCGAAGGCGGTCGGCGAGGCCATGAGGGAGTTGATCGCCAGCAGGAGGTGGGACCTCGAGGCTAAGGGGAAGGCGTCGGGGGTGATACTGCTCACCTACGAGCACCATGCGCGCGGGCTCAATGCCGCACTCACCGCCCTCCAGCACGACTTCGCAGAGGAGATCGCGGCGACGATGCACGTCCACCTCTCGAGACACACCTGCCTCGAGGTGATAGCCTTCAGGGGTTCGGCCGAGAGGATCAAGCTGCTCGCCAGGAGGCTGCACTCAAGGAAGGGCGTGCTCGATCTGAAGGTCGTCACGTCCCCGAGCTGACCTCTGAGGGGCCTTGTTGGAAAAAAGGTCCTCACTGTATCGTTGTCGATGTATCGAATCGGCATAAATGTGCTGCTTCAGTACCCGCCCACCAGCATTAGAACGACGGCCGTCCCCAGCCCGGCTATCACGAACCTCAGGCCTGTGTAGAGTATCATCTCCTTTATGAGGCTGCCCAGGTACGCGCCGAGGGCGAATAGGAACCCGATGGTCAGCACGATGGCCGTTACCACCGCGGGGTCGAGCGGCATGAACAGGAAAGGCAGGAGCGGGACGAACGCCGCCAGCAGGGGGGCGATGCCGTGGGAGAGCGCACTTACCCATATGCTCACCCTTATCGCATCCTTCCGCGTGCCCTCCACGGTCCTCAGCATGGCCCTCTCCAGCTGCTGGTGGTTGAGCACGTGCTCGACCCGCTCAGCCTCGTATGCGCCGACGGTGCTCGAGACCGCGAGAGCTATCCCGCCAGCGAAGCCCGCGCCGAGTATGAGCTGCCTGGCCAGCTCGGGATGGGCATGGCCTTCGGACACGTACGCGCCGAGTATCACGCCCAGGATGGTGAGCGCGCCGTCGAACGCCCCGATGACGAAGTAGCGCCTCGCTATCGCGCCCGACTTGGTGAGCTCGAAGTGGAACCTCAGCCTCTTCATCCTTTCAGAGAGCGGTGACATCCTGCCTTCACTCTTTCTTGAGGAGCGCCTCCACCGATTCGACCAGCCCGTCCAGGGCCTCCTCTATCCTGCTGGCATCGGGCCCGCCGCCCTGGGCGAAGTCCGGCTTGCCCCCGCCGGAGCCTCCGACGACCCTCATCGCATTCCTGAGGAGTTCGCGGCAGTCCACGTCGACATCGGCGCTCCTCGCCATGACGATCTTGGCGCCGCCCTCGTCGGAGCCGACAATCGCGACGGTCCCAGGCCTGGCTATGATCTCCTTTGCCATGCTGACGAGGTGCTTCATGTCAGCGGACTCGAGGTGCCTTACTATCCTCACGCCGGACACCTGCCTCGCCTTCTCGAAGAGCTCGTCCACGGTCTCCCCGACCATGCCCTTCTTGAGAGCCTCCAGCTGCTTTGTCAGCTCCTTCCTGTCGGCCATGAGCTTGTCGACCGCCTCGCCTATCCTCTCGGGGACCGTGTTGAGCTTCGTCGACGCCTCCGTCACCGCGCCCCACACCTGGAGCATCGTCTCCACCGCCGGCATGCCAGCGACGAACTCCAGGCGCACGACGCCGTCCTGGATGCGCTTCGTGCGGAGTATCTTGATGGCGCCGACCTCGAGCGTGTTCCTGCAGTGGATGCCCCCGCACGCCTCGACGTCGAAGTCGCCTATCCTCACGACCCGTATCTCCTTTCCAGGGACGGCTCCGCCCTGGTAGAGCCTGAACCCGTACCTCTTCTCTGCGACTGTCCGGTCCATGAACGAGCTGTTGACCTTGGTCGCTGAGAGCACCGTCTCGTTCGCCAGCAGCTCTATCCTCTCGAGCTCCTCGCGCGTGAGGTCCGCATAGTGCGTTATGTCCAGCCGGGCGATGTCCTCGCCCTTGTGCGCACCGGTCTGCCAGATGTGGTTGCCGAGGACCTTCCTCGCGGCGCCGTTGACTATGTGGGTCGCCGTGTGGTGCCTCTGCAGCCTCCTCCTGCGCCGCTCGTCCACGGTGCACGTGATGAGCTTGCCCACCCGGGCCTGCATCTCTCCCTCGACCTTGTGGACGACGACGTTCCCGACCTTGTCGGCGCGCACGACCCGCATCTCCTTCATCGTGCCCGTGTCGCTCTCCTGGCCTCCGGATTCCGCGTAGAAGTACGTCTTGTCCAGCACCACGAGGTCGCCCATCACGGCCAGCACCTTCGCGCGGAACTTGTACTTGTACGGGTCCTTGTAGAACAGCAGCTTCGTTGCGGGAAGGTCGGCCGGAAGCGAGATCTCGGGCGCCTTCTCCTCCTGCTCGACCTTCGAATGCCTCGCGGCCACGCGCTTGTAGAAGTCGTCGGGGATGGTGACCTTGGAGGACGCGAACTCCGCGACCACGTCCGGGTTGAGCCCGTGCGAGTCGTACAGCTCGATCAGGTCCTCCTCGGATATGCCCCTGCCCGCCTGCCTCGCCTCCGCCTCGAGCCTCTGGACGATTCCCTTCCCCTTGACCAGCGTCTCCCTGTACTTGTCCTCCTCGACGTCCACGAGCTTGATTATCTCGTCCCTGTTCTCGCCCAGGTCAGGGAAGTCTTTAGAGAAGTAGTCCACCTGCTTCGCGACTATCTCCGAGAGGCGGATCCGCATCCCCAGCTGAGCCATCTCCCTGAGCGCTCTCCTGACGAGGAGGCGGGCGAAGTATCCCTGGCGGACGTTCGACGGCACGACACCGTCGCTGAGCATGAACATGAGCGCACGCGTGTGGTCGCATATCACATACATACTCTCGAACGGCCTGACCAGCTTCATGAACTCCTCAGGGGACAGCCCGAGCCTTGCAGCGGTGTCCGCCCTCAGCGCCCTCACATCGGCAGCGGTCTCTATCTTCATCGACCCCGCGACCTTCGCGTACTCGGCGAGCACGCGCTCGTCGGCCGTCGTCCCAGAGAGCCTCTTCAGATCGTCGAGGACCTCCCCGAACACGGCCTCGTAAGCGGAGGGCGTCCCCTGCGACATCCATGTGAGCCTCTCCAGCCCGTACCCGGTATCCACGACCTGGATGTCCATCGGCCTCTGACGGCCGTTCTCAACGGCATACTGCATGAACACGAGCGTGGCGACCTCGACGCCGCCGAGCAGCACCTCGAGGCACGGGCCGGCGTTGCCTCCGCCCTCCCACCACGCCTCCGAGTAGCTGACCGCCTTCGGGTCGAGTCCCTGGACCTTCGTCAGGAACTCGTGGCACAGCTCCGTCGTCCGGTCCTTCCAGTAGATCTCGCCGCCCTTCTTGTTGAACACGTGGTGGGCCATCATCTCGAACATGGTGAAGTGCGAGCCGGTCTTGCCCACGTTGTCGATGTCGTTGAACCTGACGCAGGTCTGGGATATCGCGAGCGGGTTCGCGGGCGGCTCTACCACGCCCTGGATCACCCATGGCTGGAACCCGTAGATGCTCGCCTGTGTGAAGAACACGTCGTCGCGCCACCGTGCTGTGATGGGGTACCTCGCTACCCTCGTGTGGCCGTTCCTCTCGAGGAACGACAGGAAGCTCTCGCGCATCTCGTGGACGCTCAGCTTCTCCTTGAACAGCGGCCTGCCGATGAACGTGTACTCGACGCACGGCGCCTCACCGCAGACGTCACCGTCGCCGAGTGTCCAGAAGAACTTCCCGCAGCTCCTGCACTGCCTCCGCTGGAAGCCGTTGCTCCTGAAGAACTCGAGGTCGTAATCCTGCGGGTCCATAACTCACTCTGCTGCATGGGTCTTCAGAATATAGAGGTTTTCATTGCGATTCACGTTCGGCTCATGAGAAGCTGAACGCTGGGTCTGAGAGCCTAGCTTTCAACGCCTCGACAGGCTGCCCTTCCTTGATCACCTTCGTTACCTTGGCCGCTTCCCTCTTGGAGCCGAGCAGGATCGCCCCTATCATCTTCCCGTCCTTGATGACGAACTTCTTGTAGACCCTGCCGTCGGGCGAGACGGCCCTTATCTCCTCGTAGCCTGGCTCCGGTGGCTCGTGCTCGCTCCTCACGACGCCTATCGAGGTCAGGTCTATCCCGACCACCTTCAGCGTGTTCGAGGGTATCGTCCCCTTGTACACGGCTCCGTCCTTTCCGAGTATGTGGGATGCGGCGATCTTCGCCTGGTCGAGAGCCGGCGGTATCATGGCCCACACCTGGCCGTTGAACTCGGTCACATCGCCGACCGCGAATATGTCCGGATCGGATGTCCTGAGCGAGCCATCGACCACTACCCCCTTGTTCACCTTCAGCCCGGCCTCCCTGGCCAGCGATACGTTCGACCTGGTCCCGGCCGAGATGACCACGATATCGCCCTCGACGGTGCGGCCGTCCTTGAGCCTCACACCCTCGACCGCATCGCCTCCGAGTACCTCCTCGGTCTCTGCCTTGGTGAGTATCTTGACGCCCGTCGACTCGATCCACCTCTGCAGTATTTCCGCCCCCTGGTGGTCCAGCTGCCTCGAGAGGATGTGTTCGGCGTATTCCAGTATCGTGACCTTCAGATGAGGGAAGCCCGTGCATATCGCCCGGGCGCACTCCAGGCCGAGCAGCCCTCCCCCGATCACGATGGCGTGTCTAGAGGCCGCAGCCGCGGCCCTTATCCTCTGCGCGTCGTCGACGGTCCTGAGCGTGAAGACGTTCTTCTTCGGGAGGCCCTTCAGTGGCGGGACGAACGCGCTCGAGCCTGTCGCAAGCACGAGCTTGTCGTACTGATGCCAGGAGCCGTCTACCATGACCCTCCTGGCTGCGGGGTCGAGCTTCTCAGCCTTCGAGTTCAGATGGAGCGCCAGCCTGTTCTTCTCGTACCAGTCGACGGGATAGAACGGCATGTCCTTCTCCTGGACCGCTCCGCTGAGGTAGTCGATCAGCCTCGGCCGAGGGTAATAGGGCATGCGCTCATCCGTGAACAGCTCGACCTCGACCTCGGGGTCGGCGTCCCTCAGCGCTTTCGCCAGAGTTGTGCCTGCCACGTTGTTCCCGATCACCACGACCCTCAATTCATCACCAGACATCTGCTCGCGCAGGATGGTTGGCCTCTTGATGTTGAGGCCGCTCATTAAGATTGCGCAGTTGTTATTCCAGTAGTTTCGGCGATCTCCCAGCAAAGAGCTTCTCGACGCTCATCGCTTCATACGGATGATGCGCCGCACAGGCTCGATCGACCTGCCCCTGCACGGAGGGTCCGCGCCTCGCTGGCTGTTCTCGCGCATGGTCAAGCTCTCCAGCGCGATAAGCGAGGCTATCGTGGACAAGCACGGGACTAAGGTCCTGCTCGAGAGGATCGCCGACCCGCTGTGGTTCCAGGCGTTCTCGTGCGTGCTCGGGTTCGACTGGCACTCCTCGGGAACGACCACTGTCACTTGTGGCGCCCTGCGCGAGGGACTCAAACGGGCGAACCTGAACGTTTGGCTCGCGGGAGGCAAGGGCCTCCAGTCCAGGTCGACCGCGGCCGACATCGAGGGCGTGGCGGATTCTGGAGGGATAAGCACATCCCTCGCCGAGGCCTTGACGCGCTCGAGCCGGCTCTCAGCCAAGGTGGACAGCGCGGCCGTCCAGGACGGGCATCAGCTGTACCACCACGCGATCGTGTTCGATTCCGAGGGGAACTGGTCCGTGGTCCAGCAGGGGATGTGCGATGAGACGGGCTATGCTAGGAGGTATCACTGGAGCTCATCGGCCCTGTCGAGCTTCGTCGAGGAGCCTCACGCCGCGATCGTCGGCACCAGGATGCCCTGCGCGCTCGACATGACCAGCAGGGTGGCGAGGAGCGCGAGGAGATCCTCGGTCGACATCGTATCTGAGAGGAAGGAGAAGGTCCTCGGCCTGATGAGGGCCGCATCTCTGGGCGCTCAGAGGTCCCTCGCGGAGTTCGAGCACGGGAGCTTCGTTCCCGCGTTCAGGTCGTTCGCCATGCCGAAGCGGCTGGACTGGAGCGCGCTCGAGAGGTGCTACGAGTTCCGTCCCCAGAGCTACGAGGAGCTCCTGCTAGTGAAAGGCGTTGGCGCGAACATCGTCCGCGCGCTGGCGCTCATCTCGCAGGTCGTGTACGGCGACGAGCTCTCGTGGCAGGATCCAGTCAAGTTCTCGTTCGCGGTCGGCGGGAAGGATGGCGTGCCCTACCCGGTCAACAGGAGGGCTATGGACAGCGCGACCAAGATGCTCTCCGAGGCTGTGAGGCAGGCCAGGCTGGGAGACAGGGAGCGGGAGGACGTGCTGCGCCGGTTGGCCCGTCACCAGTTCAGATTTGACGATTAGCCGTGTGCGAGCAGCGGCTCTCGCAGAGAGATGCGCCGGGCCAGCATGAGTCTGCCTGGACGACAATGTTTATCTTCGGCCGGAACCATCAACTCTTGAGGCGAGGAAATGGTCGTGTGCCCCTCGTGCGGGGCAAGCAACACTCCCGATATGAGGTTCTGCGGGCAGTGCGGGAAGGAGATACCTGAAGAGCTCAGGATGCGGGAGAGGCTGGACCGTGTGCGGGAGCCTCAGTCGCTCCAGTACGCGAGATACTGCGCCTTCTGTGGCGCCGAGATGAGGCCCCTTGCAGACTTCTGCCCGAGCTGCGGTCGGAAGAAGGTCGGTGCCACCGAACCCTTCGCCCCCTACAGCCCCAGCGCTGCAGCGTATGCGTCGGATGAGGTTGACGAGTACGTCTACAGGCGCGAGCCCGGCGGCACCCTCGTGCTCGGAGGGATAATGATCATCATCTCCGGCCTCGTGGGCCTGGTAGGGGGCATCTTGATAGCCGTGCTCGCGGGCGAGCTGAGGTCGTACGGCTTCGTCGGATCGGGCGCGTTCGAGGCGTGCGGCATCCTCGCCGTCGTCGCAAGCATCATCCCGCTGTACGGCGGGTTCCAGGCCGCGAGGGGAAGGAGCTTCGGTACCAGCCTGGCCGCAGGGATAATCGGCATCGTCGTGGGAGTCGTCGTGTGGGGTCTCCTGGGCCTGATACCGGGCCTCATCGGCGTCATACTCGTGGCGCTTGCCAGGGACGAGTTCGAGGACTGAGGCGAGGCCCCGGGCTCGCCCACGCGCATGTTCAGGAGAAGAGGGAAGGATCGCAGCAGAGGATCATGTGCGACAACGTGTAACGGCTGAGCCGCACTTGCCAAATCGGCATGTTGTGAAGCGACTACAGCGGTTAGTGGCCGCGGACTGAATGCATCGG
>JAWCKF010000014.1:0-42834 GCA_038852315.1 Thermoplasmata archaeon
CCGAGACCGGCGTCGGTCCCATAGATGCCAGCCTGAGCGCGATAAGGGCGGCGGTGTCCAAGAACATCGTGCTCAAGGAGTTCAGGCTGGAGGCCATCACCGGCGGCTCGAACGCCCTGTGCGAGGTGACCGTCAAGCTGGGCGACTGCGAGGATGCACAGTTGCTATCGCTGGGGAAGAGCGTCGGCTCCGACATCGTGACGACCAGCGTCGACGCCATGATGGAGGGGCTCAACCGGCTCTGGGCGAGGAAATTGAGCGCCCAGAACGGTGCTCAGAGCAAAGGTAAGAAGAAAGCGTACTGATTCCGGTGCGCAGTCGGAGGCCGTGAGAAGCATGGGCAAGACTATGGCAGAGAAGATACTGTCCTCGAAGTCTAGGCAGGACGTCTCGGCGGGCGACATAATCGAGGCGTCTGTCGACTATGTGATGGTCAATGACATCACCGGTCCGGCCGCTTTCGACGAGTTCGAGGCGCTCTGCGCGCCGATGCTCAGGAACAAGGTCGTGCTCATCCCTGACCACTATGTCCCCAACAAGGATGTCGCCTCTGCGAAGCAGGCGAAGAAGATGCGCGACTTCGCCCGAAAGCACAGGATCAGGAACTACTTCGAGGTGGGGTCTGGCGGAGTGTGCCACCAGCTGATGATAGAGAAAGGATTCGTCGCTCCTGGGAGGCTGATCGTCGGCGCCGACTCGCACACCTGCTCCTACGGGGCACTGGGGGCGTTCGCGACCGGCATAGGCAGCACGGAGGCGGCGACCGTCTTCGCCAGGGGCGTGCTGTGGTTCAAAGTTCCCGAGTCGATGAAGTTCGTCGTAGATGGGAGGCTCAGGAAACATGTGATGGGCAAGGACGTGATACTCTCCATAATCGGGGACATCGGCGTCGAGGGAGCCAGATATGCTTCCATGGAAGTGGAAGGGTCATCGATAACGGCTCTCTCCCTTTCCGACAGGATAACGATAGCCAACATGGGGATCGAGGCGGGAGCCAAGGCATGCATGATACCGCCCGACAGGAAGGTCTATGAATACCTCACAGGCAGAGTGCGCGGCCGCTACCGGCCCGTCTTTTCGGATGCGGATGCGCACTACGCGGAGGTGAGGGAGTACGATGGAGGCGATATCGTGCCCATGGTTGCCAAGCCGTTCCTGCCCAGCAACGTCGCCCCCGCCAGCGAGGTGCGCGTTGAAATCGACCAGGCGTACTTGGGTTCATGCACAAACGGCAGGATAGAGGACCTTCGAGTCGCTGCGAAGCTGATGAAGGGCCGGAAGGTTCACAAGAACGTAAGGATGATAGTCGTTCCGGCTACAAAGGAGGTCTTCGACCGAGCCGTCCAGGAAGGCCTGGTCAAGGTGTTCTCCGACGCCGGGGCATATATCTCGGGCCCGACCTGCGGTGCGTGCTTGGGAGGCTACATGGGAGTCCTCGCCCCTGGCGAGAGGTGCGTCAGCAGCACGAACAGGAACTTCGTGGGCAGGATGGGCGCGAAGGATTCGGAGGTCTATCTCGCGAGCCCGGCTGTCGTCGCCGCGAGCGCGATAAAGGGCAGGATCGCGGATCCTTCGGAGGTGAGCTGATGAGAAGGACAATGAGAGGGAGTGCGTGGGTCTTCGGCGACAACGTCGACACAGACCAGATCATCCCTGCGGAGTACCTGGTCACCATGGACCGCGAGGAGCTGGCGAAGCACGCGTTCGAGAAGGTCCTGCCCGAGTTCGCCAGAAAAGTCTCAAAGGGGGACATCGTGGTGGCAGGAAGGAACTTCGGCTGCGGGTCGTCGAGGGAACACGCGCCCCGGGCATTGCTCGGAGCTGGCATCTCGTGCGTTGTGGCAGAATCGTTCGCCAGGATATTCTTCAGGAACTCGATAAACATAGGCCTCCCGGTAGTGGAGGCGAAGCTTCAGGCCTCGAGAGGGGACACCGTTTCCGTGGATCTCGAGGCCGGGACCGTGAAGAATCTCACGACAGGCCAGGAGACGAGCTTCAGGCCATATCCACCGTTCATCATGATGCTCGTCAGCAAGGGTGGCCTCGTTCCGTACACGAAGGAGATGTTGGCTTGCAGAGAATAGGCGTGATACCTGGGGACGGCATAGGGCCGGAGGTCATCGCTGAAGCGAGGAAGGTGCTCGACGCTGCAGCAGAGAAGCACTCGCTCGAGCTGGAGTTCGAGGAGTTCCCGCTGGGTGCGGCCCATTACCTGAAGTCCGGGGAGCTGGTCTCGGACGAGACGCTGCAGAGGCTGTCGAGGAAGGATGCCATACTCCTCGGCGCTATGGGCGACCCGAGGGTGAAGCCGGGTCTTCTCGAGAAGGGCATACTTCTCAGGCTGAGATTCCACTTCGACCAGTACGTCAACCTCAGGCCGGTGAAGAGGTTGGCGGGCGTCCCGAACCCACTAGCCCAGGATAGCAAGGTGGACTTCGACTTCGTCAGAGAGAACACCGAGGACTTCTATGTGGGACTCGGCGGCAGGGTGAAGAAGGGACTCTCGAAGCTAGAACTCTCACTCATCCGAAGAGCGTACGAGGCGAAGTTCGATGTCGGCGTCGACCTGAAAGACGAGTCGGAGCTGGCGTTTCAGATAGGCGCGATGACGAGGTACGGCGCGAGGAGAATCGCCGAGTATGCGTTTGACCTCGCGAGGGAGAAGGGGAGGAGCAAGGTCACGTCAGTCGACAAGGCCAACGTTCTCACCGACATGTACGGCCTGTGGAGAGAGGCGGTGACGGAGGCCTCAGAGCGAGCGAAGATACCGCACGAGTTCATGTACGTTGACGCGGTGGCGCTCCACATGGTCCGGACGCCCGAGCGCTTCGAGCTGATAGTCGCGCCCAACCTCTTCGGCGACATACTCACGGACCTCGGGGCCGCGCTCCAGGGCGGCCTCGGCTTCGCGCCATCGGGCAACATCAATCCCTCAGGCGTGAGCATGTTCGAGCCGGTCCACGGCTCCGCCCCTGACATAGCGGGCAAGGGGATGGCCAACCCGACCGGCGCGATACTTTCAGCCGCGCTCATGCTCGCCACGCTCGGCCACAAGCAGGCGGCGGAGGACATCGAGACCAGCGTGCAGGAGGTCTTGAGGTCGGGGAAGATCCGCACCGCCGACATGGGAGGCAGGACGACGACTAGGGAGATGGGCGAGGCTGTTGTGCGGCACATGAGAGCCACATAGGCAGTTCGCGGGCATCCCTGTAGCAGGCCATCTCTCGCGTTCTGCGCTTTTTCGGGATAGTTATAAGTATTCATATGCCGATTTGAAGCAAAACAGGACATAGGTGATGGGATGCCGCAGCAGGTCATTCCTCTCCCCAAAGAGAGGGCCATTGAGATAGGCGAGTTCCTGACCAACAACGTGTCGAGAGCGGTCGTTTACACGCTCCTTCACAGACAGCCGCTCACGAGGCGCGAGATCGAGAGGAGTCCGCTGACCGATTCGATGAGGAGGTTCTCGCTCAGCGCCCAGACAAGGCCGCTGAAGGACAAGAGCGGTGTGCAGATGCGCACTCTCCTCTCGAAGGGAGTCGACTGCGGCGTGCTCGTCCCTCTCAACTCGAAGAGGCAGAACTACTATTTCCTGAACTCGGACCTCAGGATAGAGCCCGCGCCGATAAGGGATCCGTATGAGCCCGAGGAAGAAGTGGCCCTCAGCGTGTACCTGGACCGCTCCCTCTCGCACACGCCCGGACAGGCAGTCCTCCCAGGATGGGGGACGGCGGCCGACCACACGATCCTCCCAGTGCCCTACATCGACACGCCGAAGTCACTGATTCTGTGGCTCAGCTGGCTCATCACACCGACCAGGAGGGAGATCTTACACCACATCGGAACGGAGGGCGCGACGACGCGTCCCAAGCTTCGGAAGGAGCTCGGCTTCTGGGCAGACAGGATAGTTGCGAAGGAGGGCGTCCCGACGGGCGTTCTAGAGGTCCATGACGGCAAGATAAGGTACCAGTTCTCCACCTTCGCGTTCTCAAAGCTCAGGACCAAGAGGGAGGAAGAGGGGAAGAGGAGGTCGTGGACCGCCTTCCCGCCGTCGTTCTGGCTCACGCGAACATACGAACCTCTCAGATGCATCATGGGCGCTTCGCGACTCCTTGGGGACAGGAAGCCCGATGAGACGCCGATGGCGGTGCTGGAGGAGCTTGCGAAGGACAGCCCCACTGTGTTGGAGAAAAACCGTAAGGAGTTCCTTGAGGTCAACTTCCTGGAAAGGATGAGCTTCTATGCGATATACCACTCCTCAGGAGACCCTGCTGTGAAGATCTCCGCAGAGTCCCTTGTCCCCGAGAAGGTGACATACAACGCGCCTGAGCATCCGATGATATGGATATCCAGGACTGACGAAGAGCACGCAGGCGCAAGGCTGGACTTCAAGCACGAGGCCGCACTGATGCTGATGTCCAAGAAGTCGAAGGAGGAACAGATTGCCTATCTGGAGAAGATGCTACAGGACCTCGCCAAGGAGCGGATAGCCGCCAGACTCGAGGAGCATGAAAGGGCTCTTGAGAAGGAGCTCCAGCAACTGAGGATGGAATCATTCGGACTGGGTGCGGACTCTCTTAAGGCGATCGCGGAGCTAGAGCAGAGCAGGGAGAAGATACTCCAAGAGAAGTACTACTTCGAGAGGTTCATGGACCTGCTGATCCCGGGGTCCATCTCCCGCAAGAAGATGGCGGAGACACAGAAGCTGATAGACCTCCTGGAGACCCAGCGCGCGGCTGAGGGCGTCCCTCCAGAGGAGAAGCGCGATTGAACATCCGAGAGCTCGGAACTCGGGGGCATGCCAAACGGCGATAACAGGGCGGCTAGAGCGGATTGCGAATCCGGGCACCAAATGCATAAGCGTCTGCGTAAGCACATCAGAAGGTCGCATAAGCAGCAATGCCAGCACATGACGATAAAGTTGAATTCAAAGGACCGCATTACCAGAGAATGAAGCTTGAGATAAGAACACATTAGAAATCATTAGTATGAGCTAATAAATTGCTTATGGATGTGAGACGGGTGCTCACCCAAAGGGAACAGGAGATAATGCAAGTCCTGCAGAGGGGAATCCGCTCCCCCACACTCGTGGCTGCAGAGCTGGGAATAACGCAATCGGGTGCCACCCAGGCTTTGCAGAAACTGGAGAGGAAGGGAGTGGTTTCGCGCACCAAGGTCGGGAGGCAAGTGTTCTATAGGCCACTCGAAGGGGAGAAGCCGGAACAGACGCCCAGGACAGAAGACGACCTCGAACTGATAAGAGAGTCATACCACGCGCTCTCCAAGGTCTGGTCGCACGTACTTCGCCTTGATCTCACGCACGACGAACTCGCAAAAGTGAGGGAGGCAAGAAACCTGCTGGAGGAGATACTCGTCAGGAGGGGGAAAAGCCTCGATTGACCTCACGGATTACTGGTTCAGGACCTCCTGGGCCTTCTTAGGATTGTCCACTGTCAACGCGATGTCGGTCATCGCTCCTTCCCTGCCCAGTATGTAAATCGACTCGACGTTGACCATTGCCTTCGCGAGGCGACGCGCGATCTTGCCTAGCTCCCCCGGACGATCCGGCATGCGGACAGATATGACCTCTCTGAGTTCGAACTGGATTCCCGACCGGGCGAGGGCGTTCCGCGTCGTGACCTCGTCGTCCGTCACAATCTTGATCATCGGCATGGCGTGCGTCCGCTCGCTCGATATGGCCTTGATGTTCACACCGTTGCTCCCGAGCAACTCGCAGACCTTCGCCAGCTCCCCAGGCTTGTTCTGGACGTAGACGTCGAACTCCTTCAAGGCGACCAACCCTCGACCTTCATTAGCAGCGGGACAGCATATAATCGTTCCCCGAGGCGCCCAGGCGCAGATGGTGGCTCACGCTGGACTTCGCGGGAGCTGGACCCACCTCTTGACCCACCAATAGGCCAGGTATGTCGCGAACGCCGTGGATATTATGAGCACTGCCGTGTACCAGATAAACCACTGGAGGTTGAGGCCTACCATCGAGCCGAAGATGGTGGCGAGTGTGTTGGGGACGAGCACCGCCGTGCCGAGTATCGTCAGCCAAGTCATGGTCAAGGCCATCCGGTTGTTAAGTATCTGCAGCTGGTTGTTGTAGAGCGCCTGTAGAACCTCGAGCCCTGAGGCGAGGACCTCTGACATGTGCTCGCTGAGTGATATCTGCCTGTTCACATCCTCAACCAGCAGCCCGATCTGCGCCAGGGTCTTCGGGTTGTCGGAGACAAGTTCCGCCTCGCCGTACCTGAGCGAGTGCAGCACATCCATCGTGCGCCAAAGGGTGTTGAGATAGGTTATGAGCGCGTGCTTCATCTCGTAGATCTTCCGGCCGACCTCGAGCCTCCCCGTCTTGGGGTCGAGCAGCATCTCGCTCATCTCGTCAGCCTGCTCCTCGATCTCTCTGAGGTGCTCGAAGTTGTATGTGTTGTTCTCGTCCAGAATCCGGACCAGCGTCAGCGTGAGCTTGTCCTCCTGAGCCATGTCCTTCGGGAGCTTCCTCATGAACGAGTCCGCGTACCTGGAGAAGAGTATGAGCCTCTCGACCTCGCAGCTGTGTATGGTCAAGATCAGGTCCTTCCGTACCAGCAGCACAAGGGGGACCGCCTTGATCTCCAGGCCTTTGATCCTCACGGCCGGGACCATTATCGCCAGCTCGGTGTCCCTGTCCTCGAACGCGGCGTAGTACCCCTTCATGACAGTGGGGACCAGTGACGCGCTGAAACCCAGCTTCAACGCGACCTCGGGGCCGTCCCTCTCGAGATCGTCGACGGCGAAGTTCACCCATGCGAGCTCCGAGTTCTGAAGTGTCGATATGAAGTCTGATGGATTGTCTCCAACAACCCTAATGGGCTTCCCTTCGTGGGGCAGAGCAACGCACACGCCCCTCTGTGACCTGGGTGCACCATCGCTGACTTTCGTTGTGCAGCCCTCGTTGGCCTCCTCAAGACCGTGACCTCCCGCTTCTCTCCCGGAAGTGCTCCTGGCCGAATTCTCCACGAACGAAGCCTCCCAGGCTCCCATCCCGGAGCCCTGACGCGCCCTGTATCGTTGACCGGACTTGAATACTTCTGTGTATCTTCCGGTCGCGCGCTGCCAGTGGCCGCCAGTGCATCCTTTTAATACCCCTCGGAGCATTTCAGCGGCGGTCACAGATGCGGGTCCTGCTCATCCACGCGGACAAGTTCGAGTACGAGGTCAAAGAGCCCACGAAGATGGCGGAGGAGATCCCTGAGGGGCACGAGAGAAGGAACGTCTTCAAGGAAACCCTGGTGGCCTTCTCCACCGTCGAATCCTCAGATACCGATCCGGATGCCATAGCGGATGTGGCCTCTGCGGACCTTGCCGAGGTGTGTGGCAAGGTCAGGGCGGAGAGCATAGTGCTGTATCCCTATGCCCATCTCAGTTCACAGCTCGCTCCGCCGGACCTGGCGGTGAGCGTCCTCAAAGCTGTGGAGAAGGCGGTGTCCGCAAAGGGCTTAAAGGTGCACAGAGCGCCGTTCGGCTGGTACAAGGCCTTCGAGATAAGGTGCAAGGGGCATCCTCTGTCCGAACTCTCCCGGGAGTTCACGGCCGGGCGAGCGGTGACACGTGAGGAAGTGGTTGAGAAGATATCGAGCGAGTACTTCCTGTTGACGCCCGATGGCGAGGAGATACCTCTGGACATGGAGAAGGTCGAGTCTGTTAAGGCTCTCGACGACCACCCTTCGCTCAGGAAGTTCATACTCTCGGAGGAGGTGGGGAGGACCGCCGGGCAGGAGCCGCCATCCATAAAGGCCATGCAACGGCTGGAACTCGTGGACTACGAGGAGGCGAGCGACCGTGGTCATTTCCGTATGTTCCCCAAGGGACATCTCGTATTCCAGCTCCTGGAGAGGTGGGCCGACCAGATAGCGACCGAGAGGATAGGGGCGATACAGATAGACACACCCATAATGTACGACTGGTCATTCCCTGACATCAGGAGCCAGGGGATGTCCTTTCACGAGAGACACTACACCCTGCGAACGGAGGAGAACAGGGAGTTCGTGCTGAGGTTCGCCGGGGACTTCGGGCTCTTCAGGATGCTGAAGGGTGCGACCCTTAGCTACAGGAGCCTGCCGCTGCGCATATACGAGTTCTCGAAGAGCTTCAGGCTCGAGCAGAGAGGCGAGCTCACGGGCCTGAAGAGGCTGAGGGCGTTCCACATGCCGGACGTCCACTGCTTCGTGAAGGACCTGGAGCAGGGCTGGGAGGAGTACGCGCTCCTGTACAAGAACTACTCGGACCTCGCGGACGCCACGGGGGTTGAGTACGCGGTCGCGTTCAGGATCGTGAGGGAGTTCTACGACAGATACAAGGACAGGCTCATGGAGCTCGTGAGGTACTCGAAGAAAGCCGCGTTGGTGGAGGTCCTCTCCGAGATGAAACACTACTGGGCCGTGAAGCACGAGTTCCAGGGGATAGACTCCGTGGGCGGGGCCGTCCAGCTCTCGACCGTACAGCTCGACGTCGAGGACGCTGAGAGGTACGGGATAGTGTACACCGACGCCGACGGGAAGAGGAAGGGGTGCATCATATGCCACTCATCGATCGGGTCGATAGAGCGCTGGATATACATGTTGCTGGAGGAGGCGCTCAAGAAGGACAAGCCTGTCCTGCCCTTCTGGCTGGCACCCACCCAGATCAGGCTGATACCCGTCGGGCAGGAGTACATCCCCGACTGCGAGAAGCTCGCGGCGTCGCTGGACGCGAGGGTGGACATAGATGACCTCGACGACAAGGTCGGCAAGAAGATAAGGAACGCGGAGATGGAGTGGATCAACATGATCATAGTCGTCGGGGAGAAGGAGAGGGCTTCCGGTGTCTACCCCGTGAGGCTTAGGTCGGGCGAGCAGGTCCCCATGACCCTCGAGCAGCTGAGGGCTGAGGTGAAGAAGCTGTCAGAGGGATATCCCAAAGCGCGGCTGCCGCTGCCGGTGCTTCTGTCGAAAAGGCCCGTGTTCAGGGGCTGAGGCTTCACCTGTTGTCCTCGTCGCCCCAGATGAATTTGTGCAGCTGGGGCAGGACCCGCACGCTGAGGCCCTCCTTGAGGACCTTCTCGGCGAGCTCCTTGAGGTCCTTGCCCCCCACCGGGGTGAAGATTACCTCGCACTTGGGCTTGTACTTCTCGATTATCTCCTTCGCGTACTCGTAGTCCGTCTTGTCGGCTATCACGAACTTGAGCTGGTCGGTCGGGCCAAGGAGCTCTATGTTGCCGAAGTCCATCTTGTCCATCTCGCCTGAGGACGGGCATTTGATGTCCATGCTTATGGTCAGGTTCTCCACACATGGCAGCTCCTCGAGGGAGATCGCGCCGCTGGTCTCGAGAACAAGGTGATAGCCCTCGTCGAGTATGCGCGTTATGAGCTTCAGCGAATCCTTCTGGGCCAGCGGCTCCCCACCGGTGAGGCAGACATGGTGGCATCCGAGCTCCTTCACCTTGGCCATTATCTCCTCGACGCTCATCTGCTCCCCCTTGTCGAACGCCTGGGGAGTGTCGCAGTAGGTACACCTGAGAGGACATCCAGAGGTCCGTATGAATGTGGTCGGCGCGCCAATGGTTAGTCCCTCGCCCTGGAGGGACCTGAAGACGGAGTATATCTTCACGTCATCACCTCGTACTCCAGCGGATCCTGTATGCCGGCCTCGGAGAACCCCCTGAGCCGCAGCCTGCACGAGTCGCATGTGCCACACGCCTTGTCCCCGCCGAGGTAGCAGCTCCAAGTGAGCTCCAGGGGGACGCCGAGCCTGACAGCTTCTCGGACGATCTCGCCCTTTGACATTCGGAGGAGTGGTGCCTCGATCCTGATGCCATGGCCAGACCGCCCGGCCCTAGTTCCCACGTCGAGCGTCCTCTGAAACGCCTGGATGAACTCAGGCGTACAGTCCGGATAACCGCTGAAATCCACCGAGTTTGCCGCGATGAATATCGCATCGGCGCCTCTGCTCTCAGCGATGGATGAGGCGATGCTGAGGAAGACGAGGTTCCTCCCTGGGACGTACGTGCTGGGTATCTCCCTGCCGATCTCGTCTCTCGGCCGCCCCCGAGGGACATCTGCGTCTGCTCTGGTCAGCGCACTGTCCAGATGCTTCCCGAGATCGAGCTCGAGCACGATGTGCTCATCCACAGCGAGCCGTTCAGCCACCATGCTCGCGCTCCTGAGCTCCCGGGCATGCCTCTGCCCGTAATCGAAAGTCAGCGCTATCACCCTGTAGCCCCTCTCCTTGGCCATCGCGAGGGCCGTAGAGGAATCGAGTCCGCCTGAAAGGAGTACGACCGCCAAAGGCACGAGCACCACCAGACCCTGTCAGAGGACCCGCTCGGCCCAGGCGCCCTGCCCGCGCCCCTCGTCGATGCCGATCTCTATCCTCTTCACGTTCCCGGGAAAATCAACCCTCTTCGTGACCCTGTCCAGGACGAAGCTGGCGAGCATCTCCGCAGATGCCACCTCTATGTCCAGCACTATGCAGTCGGACCTGGGAAACACGAGCTCTCCCGAGCCCACGTCGTATCTCACGCGCTCCTGTTCGACGGTCACGCGCGGATCCCTCCCGGGGATGATGACTCTGTGGTCCAGCTCGGATGCGATGCCTCGCAGGAACTCCTTGACGCTGACGAAGTCCATGATCACTCCCCCGGGGCCGACATCGCCGTGGATGGCCATGTTGATGGCGTAGTCGTGCCCGTGGAGCCTCCCGCACTTCGAATGGCCTGGGATGACGTGCGTCGCTGAGAATGTGATCTTCGAGCTCCAGCCGTTTATCTCCAACCTCATCGCCCGAGGGATAGGCAGGCCGGGCGATATAATGCTTTCAGGGTGCCTCCTTCGAGCCAGACTTCATGACAGCGAGCCTGGCGGCCATGAGCAGAGAGTCGGAGTAGTCGGACTTCGCCCTCGATGTGTCGACGAAGACCTTCTCCATGTTGACGACGGGTGCCCCGTATGCCCTGCACCCACCCAAGAAATGCAGCGTCCTGAACATCAGATTCCCCGAGACGCCGTCGGGCGCGACCACCATCTCGTGCCTGGACACGGCGTCCTCCACGAGAATGCCGCAGTGTTCGGCTTTGACACCTCTGTTCGTCAGCTCTGATGCCAGCCATTCCCCTTCCTTGAGGCTCCGAGCTATCTCGGCCCCGCGGAAACCATCCTCCAGCCTGCCCTTCGAAAGCACCCCCACGGATGGGCTCCATCCGAGAGGGCTGAAGTAGGAGAGCGCTGCCATGACCATAGATAGACGGGCACGTGCGGTCATGCCCTCGTCGATTCCAACGGGCAGAAGCATGAACACCCTTCCGGAGGAATCCTGCACGATGGCCGAGCGCATGAGCCTATCCAGTCTGAACGCGCGCTTCAGCTCTCTTATGACGGCTGACGAGGACAATGTTCCTCTCACAGCGGCGTCTATCTTGCCCGCGCGAAGGGCAGCGGCGAGGGAAACGGCGCTCTTGAAGCTCCTGAGGTGCAAGGTGGGTGCGCGTGTCGCAAGCTGTCTAGCGGTGCGTTCGAACGGCTCACCCGACATCCCGATGCCAACCGACACCGAGTCCCGAAGCTCTTCCGCGAGGAGGTCCTGGATGCCCATGGCGGCCAGCCACCTTCAGAGCTCGTCCTCGCTCATCTGGTCGAAGACGTAGTTCTCCCACTTCCGCACGCCGAGGAGTATCTCAAGCTCCTGGGGGGTGAGAAGCGGCTTGTCGTACATCGCCATGTCGTCGATGGCGATCCTGGGGCAGGCTGTCGAGACGTAGGCGTCGAACCCCAGGGAGCGCAGCTTCTCAGGGTCGAACTTGTCCATGAGTATGAGGGCCGCGTCCTTCTTCTTCCACCTGAGCAGCTTCCTCAGCTCACGAGCGCGCCTCAACCTCCTCTGCCCGACCTTCTCGCCGACGATTATCCCGAACAACCTAGCCCTCTCTGCCTTCTCGATCACCGCGTGGCGCTGACGTAGTATCTTCTCCTTGATCTGGTCGATCTCCCTCGGCTCCTCGAGGTTGGGGTCGAGCACCACGACCTTCTTCCCAGTCGCGAGATGCACACCAAGGGCGTGGAATGCGCCGCTCCCAATCAGGATGTAGCTGTTGACATCCTTGGCTATCGCGTGCGCCGCAGAGTAGTTGCAGCCGAGCACCTCGCCCGCATGAGATATGCGGCTGTCCCCCTCGGCCACCTTAGTCTTGATGCCCATGCTCTCCAGCCCCTCTACCACGTCGTCGATGTCTGTTAGGTGCTGCGAAGTGGCCAGCACCCCAACGGGCTCCTGCAACAGCCCGACGGCCTTCTTGAGCTGATCGCCCAACGGAACCCTCGACCTGGCTGGGACGAAAATCACGGGCTTCGGGAACCTGAGCGACGGTATCGGGGAGTGGCCGATGTTCACGATGACGTCGGCCATCTCCACCAGCGAGTTCGGGATGTCGCACGCGCCGAAGCAAGGCTCCGCCACGACCAGGACCTCTGCCCCCGCCTTGGACTCTATGTCCTCGGCGAACTGATAGGCCCTCCTCTTCAGTCCTTCGGGGACCTGGAGCGCGACTATCCTGGCCTTCAGCCTCTTTATCTCAGCTATGGCGCTTGTCAGGTCAACGTCAAACATGGTCGGCCTGCCTGCCGCCCGGCCACGGTCCCGGGAACGGCATCGAGGCCGAGCAGGAGGGGATACGAAGGCGCACGGTAAAAACGTTTGCTGGTTCAGCGCCGTCTGCGGGCTCAGGCAGCTGGCGGAGCGCCCCTCTCGACTTGTATGTAGCACGGGGACGGGATCTTCACAGCCGCGCGCTTCAGCGCGAGCTTGGCCGTGTTGAAGTGGTTCTCTGTCGTCTCGAGCGTGATTATCTCCTGCCCGGCCTTCACGCGGGCTGCCGTGCCGACGGCTTTCCCGAAGGCGTGCCTCATCCCGTCAGATATCCGGTCCGCGCCCGCACCCGTGGCTATCTTGTTCTCGCGGAGCACGTTGTGCGGGTACACCCTTATCTTCATGTGATACCCCGTCTGGCCGATCTTCTTCGCGAGGAAGCGGTTGGCGGATATGCGCGCGGCCTCGAGGGCTATGTGCCTTATCTGGCACTGCTCCGCCACCCTCAATGTCATCCTGACGGGGTAGTCGCCCCTCTTGCCGTGCTCGAACTGCGTGATCCTCGTCGCGGGCACGCCGCCCATGTACTCCCTCCGGGTGTATGCCTGTCCTTTTATCTCCCTGTACATGCTGCCTGGCTTTCGCGCCATAGGACCACCGTTGCGGGCTTCAGGTCTGCGGGATGATGGTCGTCATATTTAAAACTCACTGAGCAGAACATCGAGCGTGGATAGTGTCTGGCAGGTCCCTGGATGTGGTGTCAACCATTATCTACGCAGAGACTGTTGAGGATGGAAAGATGAGCAGAAGGTACGTGGGCAAGAGGGATGCGAAGGACATTGCGAAAGAGCGTATAGACAGGCTCTTCTCTCTGGCCGAGCGTGAGGCGCGCGCGGGCAACGCCGCAAGAGCGAGGCGCTACGTGGCCCTCGCACTGCGTATGGGTGAAAGGCACAAGGTCAGGCCGGGCCACAAGCGGACGTACTGCGGCGAGTGCCTCACTTACTTCGTCCCACCCAGGAACGTCCGTGTGAGGACTGGTCGGGGCTGGGTATCGATCACCTGCCTGGAGTGCGGGGCGATAGCAAGGTACCCTCTCTCGGGGAGGGCGAGCGGTTGAACGGGGCGGAGGGGCCAGACAGAGACGAGATCCTCGAACTCAGGAGGAGGGCGCAGGAGCTCAAGCCGACTGTGTTCGTGGGGAAGGAGGGCGTCACCAGCAGCGTGGTCCGAGAGCTCTCCCGACAGCTGGAGAAGCAAGGGCTCGTGAAGGCCAAGCTGCTCCACTCGGTCGAGGGAGAAGTGGGAGAGATCTGCGCGGACCTCGCACGCGCCTCAGGTGCGGCACTGGTTGAAACCAGGGGCAGGACGGCCGTGTTCGTCAAGAAGTCACGCGCCAGCAAGGCTGAGATTGTTTAAATACCGACTAGGAGATTGCCAGCGAAGCGGTGGTCTCACCTTGCTCGATGCCAAGTTCATAAGGGAGAACGAAGGGCTCGTCCGCCAGTCGCTGGTCAACAGGAACCACGACGTGGCCGTCCTGGAGAGGTTCCTCGAGCTCGACAGGCGTTGGCGGGCCCTGGTCGAGGAGGGCAACGCCCTCAGGCAGCGGAGGAACGCGGTGTCCGAGGAGATTCCCAGGCTGCCAGAGGAGCAGAGGCGGACGAAGATAGCCGAGATGAGGTCTATCGCAGAGAGGATAAAGGAGATCGAGGCGAGCGTCCGCGCGATCGAGAAGGAGAGGGACGACCTCCTCCTGAACATACCGAACATACCCGACCCCACCGTGCCCGTGGGCAAGCTCGACGAGGGCGACCTGTTCCCGAGGAGCTGGGGGACGAAAAGGGTTTTCGATTTCAAGCCGCTGCCGCACTGGGAGATCGGCGAGAGGCTGGACATCATCGACTTCGACCGGGGCGCGAAGGTCGCGGGAACGGGGTTCTACGTACTGAAGGGCGACGGCGCGAGGCTGGAGAGGGCGCTCATCAACTACATGCTCGACCTGCACCGCGAGCAGGGATACAAGGAGGTCTTCCCACCAGCCATAATCAACAGGAAGGCGTGCATAGGCACGGGCCAGCTCCCGAAGATGCACGAGGACATGTACTGGATCGAGAGGGACGACATGTACCTCAATCCCACGGCCGAGGTTCCCGTGACCAACCTGTTCGCGGACGAGATACTCGACAGGAGGCAGCTGCCCATATACATGACCGCGTACCTCCCATCCTTCAGGCGCGAGGCGGGCAAGCACATCGAGACGAAGGGGATCGCCAGGGTGCACCAGTTCAACAAGGTCGAGCTTGTGAAGTTCGTGCTCCCGGAGACCTCGTCCGAGGAGCTGGAGCGGCTCACCGCGGATGCTGAGGCGGTCGTCCAGGGCCTGAAGCTGCCCTACAGGATCCGCCTGCTCTGCACGGGCTCGCTCGGGTTCCACTCCTCCAAGACCTACGACATAGAGGCCTACGCGCCTGGCATGGACCAGTGGCTGGAGGTGTCGTCCTGCAGCAACTTCAAGGACTTCCAGGCGCGGAGGGCCATGATAAAGTTCAGGCGCGAGCCGCACCTCAAGAGCGAGTTCGTCCACACACTGAACGGTTCCGGCATCGCCCTCCCGAGGACCATGGTCTCTGTCCTGGAGAACTATCAGAACAAGGACGGTACCGTGACCGTCCCCGAGGTCCTCAGGCCGTACATGAAGGGCACCGAGGTCATAGCGTAGAGCGAGTGCCCTGGCCTTCTCATTTCTGAGAATCATGCATGATTGCCAGCTCGCACCGTATTTAACCTGACGGAAGCCCTATTCTACGACGCGAGACGGTCGGCGATGGAGAAGGATCGCGAGTTCGCGCTGCTGGTAGGGCGTGCGTTCCTGCAGGAACTCGAGGCGGGCCGCACCGAGTCTGCCGTCGCCTTCGGCCGGGCGTTCCTCCTGTCCATGGGCATGAGGGGTCCGGAAGAGGGCGAGAGGCATAGGCTCGCGGCGGGCAGACACCTCGGAGAGCAGTTCGCAGTCGCCTGAGCCGCGCGGGTGCTGACACGGCCTATCTCTCGGCCGTGATCAGAGCGTGACCGCCTCGCACCAGCGTCATCTTGAGCAGCGGAGGCACTACCAGCGCGGTAACGAGCCCCATGAACACGACGACCGAGTACACCGACTTGTCTATGACGCCGCTCGAGAGGCCGATGAACGCGATGATGAGCGCGATCTCGAGCCTGGGGGCCATCCCCACGCCCACCGAGAGCGAATCCCACTTGCTCATGCCAGTGAGCCTCGCAGGCACGGCGCAGCCGACGACCTTGGTCGCTATCGCCACGGCAGTGAGTGCGACGGCGAACCCCGCGGACTGGGCGACCCCCTCGAGATCGACGAGGGTGCCGAGAGATACGAAAAAGAGCGGGACGAACAGGGCTTCAAGATACATTGTACCTTTTCTGAACCCGTCTCTGAGTGTGGAACCGGAGAAAGCGGTCCCCGCGACGAAGGCCCCGACCACGGCCGAGATCTGAATGGTCTCGGCGATGAAGGCGTAGAAGAACGCGATGGTGAGGGCGAGGATGAAGCCGCTCATGGGCATCTTCCTCCGGTAGCCCGAGATCTGCACGTTGAAGACCAGCTTGACGAGGAAGTGCGAACCGAGGTACGCGCCTGCGATGACGAAGAGGGCCGCTCCCAGGACCAGAGCCAGGATGCCCAGCATGTTCAGGTTCCCGGCCGCCACTCCCTTCGTGATGCCTAGGACCACCATCCCCAGCACGTCGTCGACCACAGCCGCCCCGACGATCGCGTATGCTACGGGCGTGCCTATAAGCCCCAGCTCCGCCGTGACGCTGGCCGTTATCGCCACGCTCGTCGCCACGAGCGTCGCCCCTACGAAGACCGACTCCGCGAACTCGGCCGAGGGCAGCATCAGCTCGGCCAGGAGGAACCCGCACACCCAGGGCACGAGGACGCCCCCGAGGGCGATCGCGATGGACCGCCTCGTGTACACCTCTTTCAGGTCGCACTCGAGGCCTATCATGAAGAGCAGGACTATCGATCCGAGCTGGGCGAGCATGAACACGGATTCCGGCAGGCCCGAACCCCCCTCCGCCGAGGGCTTGACTATCCCGAGAACGCTCGGCCCTATGACGACGCCCACGATGATGTAGCCTATGACCTTCGGCTGGCCGAACCTGGCGAACAGGAAGCTGGCGAAGAGCGACACGGCCAGCAGGAAGGTCAGCTCGAACCATACGTCCTCGAGCAGGGTGTCCAGCAGAGAGGCCGCTGATGCGTCCATCGCGCTCGGCCGACCGAAGGATATCGCCCTTTATCTACTTCGCGCAAGCCTACACGCCGTACACCCTCGCTCTGACGAGCCAGAAGTCCACGTAGTCGCTCGAATCCATCGAGAGCACGGTCGACGCGAACTCCCTGGGCACGCCTTCCAGGTAGACGCCGAGATCTACGCTCCAGTTGCCCCAGTGCCTTCCGACGAGCCTTCCGACGGCTGGCAGGTTCGGCGAGATGCATACCGCACACGCGAACCTGCCGTCGATCTGCCCCGCGGCGCCGAGAACCCGTATCATCCTCGGCAGGCCGACCTCGAAGAGCGCCTCGAACCTGAGGTACAGGCCGGCGAAGAACTCGGGCGGGAAGGGAGGGTAGGCCTGCGGGCAGCTGGCCCGCCCCAGGTTCACTATGAAGGTAGCCAGGGAGTGTATGAGCCACCTCAGCAGGTCCACGATCGCTTCGCCCGTCACGACGAAGGAGGCGCGGAACGCCGCACCCACGGAACCGGAGGCGTCCGACAGGCCCACCTTGATGTAGAATATCACCTCGTGTATGATCTCCTTCACGATTGCCAGCAGGTTCTCTATGAAGTGGTAAAGCACCCTTTTCGAGAGCACAACCACGAACTCCAGGGATGCGGTGACCTCCTCCAGGTTCGTCTCAACGAAGGCCTCTCTGAAGGCCTCGAAGAGCGCCTTCGCTATGAAGTCCGATGTGGCGGAGACCAGCGCGAGCCCGTTGGATTGGCCCATCGTGGCTTCCTTGAACACCCATTTGGGCCCGCCGTCCCACTTGCGCTGGTTCGTCCTGCCGTCGTTAGCGGTGTCGATGAGTACAGGCGTAGAGTCGACAACGACCCCCGCTTGGTTCGAAAGAGTGACGACGTCTCCGTCGTTGAACGGGTCGTCCCTATCACCGTTGTCTATGGACGTCTCAGGGAAGGCGAAGACCCGGACGCCGTTGGGCGCGATGACGCCCTCGAGCGCCAGCGCACTGCTCTTGCCGTGCGCGGTGCCCAGGGTCCAGCCGTCGAGGCTTCTCGGCTCGGAGAGAGGGTTGTAGAGTTCGACCCACTCCCTGCCCGAATCGTCCCCCTTGGGGTTGGCCTCGACCTCGTTTATCACAATGTCCGTCGGGAACGGGTTGGAGTACTTCAGGCGCATGCCGAGCTCGACCGACGCGGACAGACCCAGGACGGGTATGGGTATGTTCGACAGCAGCGCACCTAGGCCAGGTATCCGGGCCGTGCTCGCCTCCGCGATGTCGTAAGGCTCGACCTCTGGCATTACGATATCGAGCCTCCAGCCCTGTGCCGTGCAGTGCGCCTCCAGGAACCTCCTGAGTATGTGCATGAACGGGTCGACGGCCACCTCTATCACTGCTCTCCTGAGCGCGATCGTGGCGTTTGCGAGGATGTCGTAGCTTCCGTCCGTCAGCCTCGCCACCCTCATCCCGAACGTCAGACCGGGCCCGAACCTGTCGGTGAAGACTATCACGCGCAGCATGTCCGAGCCGTGCCTGTGGATGAGGTCCGGGAGATAGGTCTGTATCGTGATGACGAAGCCGTGCACCGAGAAGGTCGCGCTCACCCTGCCCGTCAGGTCGAGGAACACCTTGAGTGCCCTCGCCAGAGCCGAGTTTGCTATCTTCTCCACGTAAGCTTGGAGCGTCTCGACAAGTGTCTGCATTGCGGACGCGGTCGCTCTGACTACTTTCGTGGCGAAGCTTGCCACGACGTCGAAGATGTTCGAGAGGAGCCTGATCATGCGCTCGAAGCCGTCCTTGAGCCACCCGACGACGGGCTCGAGCTTGTCCCATACTAGTTCGACGAACTTTCTCGCAGCCGCGATGCCGTCGGAGAGCATCGTGTTCGTCGGGTTGTACTCCACACCGTGCAGCGGCCAGGGTGAGTGAACCACGACGGGGATCGAGAGCTCGATCCTCACATTGCGCGAGCTGGCCGCTGGTCCGCACATCGCCGCCTTCATCTCAGAGTTCTCGGATGTGGCGCGCAGCTCCACGAGGCCCGTGACAGACGCCGTCCACCGCGTAGTGTACGGAGTCAGCGAGATGTTGTCTATCGAAGTCAGGTGCGTGTTCGGATAGTCCGGCTCTGACCTAGCGAAGTCCCAGGGACGCCTGAGCTGCACGAGGAGCTCGTCCGCAGGGAACATGCGGTCCAGGGAGGTGTATCCCTGGGATGGGCTGTACGGCACGGTGCGCATCTCCGGCAGCCCGCCGACCACCTCTACTGAGGTGTGTTCCTCCAGTACATCGTCAGCGGACCTAGCAGTCTCGAGCTCGCCCTCCCAGAACTCGAATCTGCCGCCCGTGTCGAGGTATATCGATCTCTTGTGCGACGAGAATGACGATTGGCTGATGATCTCCTTCGAGGTCGCCCTTATGGACTCGGCGACGAGCTTCTGGATGCCAGGCACCCCTTCTATGCCAGAGACGAGCGCTGAGGAAATGAGGTCCACGAGCGGGCCAGCGAAATCGTCGTCCGCCTTTGAGACGCTCTCCCTGACGCCATCGGCGAGGCGCGAAAGGCACAGCGACAGGATGCTCATCAGGTTCTTGCGCAACGCCGGCCCCACGTTCCAGTCAACGTCGGTTTCGAGGTCTGTTCGGACGATATCCCTCAGCTGCTGCTCGACGGGCACGACCAGATCGGGTATGTATGGATGGCGGGCGGATCCGAGCACTACATCGACGACTTCGTCCAGCGTGCCATCCAGAAGCGCATCAGTGTCAACGAGCGCCTCCGACTTCGACGAGACGAACTCGGAGAGGGCCTCTGCGAGGTCGAATTGGGCGCTGTACATCGGCAGACTCCTCGCAGCCTCTCGGACCCGCACGGGATCGAACGAGAGGGCGAGCGCGTCCGCGCGACTGGCCAGCATGTCGAACATGCTTCTGCCGTCCGCGGGATCGACGTAGACGTCCTCCGTCTGGACTTCGGCACAGCCCGCTATGTCAAACGCCAGCCTGAGCAGCCCGTCCTCGGCCAGCTGCCTGAAGCTGCCCTGGTGTGCCTTGTAGGTCGGGTAGAAGGACCCCCACTCGCCGGAGGCCAGCAGGTCCGCTGCGGGCACATCTACGAGCACTGATGTGTTTCCTACCCAGACAGGGTACTGGCTACCGTGGGCATCCTCGACGTAGTAAACGCGCTCTGGCACGGGGACGGAGCAGTCTGCTTCTTGCGAGAACACCACTGTAAGATCCTGTGGATCGTGCCCTGCGACCTTCAGGGACCGCTCGAGCCATTCCACGACCGAAGACTTCGCCCGGTCCTCGCCCGTCAGAAACGAAAGGACGGCGTCGACAGAGTACTCGGTAAGGTCGATTGCGTCGTCGAGGAGGTCCAGAGCGCCCAGCCATCCTGAATACTCCATGATCCTGAGCACGAGCTGGTCGGACACGCCGAACACGGCCTCTGCGACAACAGTCCTAGCGTCAATCTCCAATCTGGTCTTGCCCAGGAACCAAAGGAACAGCTCTGCTGGGTCCAGGGACCTGCCTCTCGAACCCGCAAGAGCCATGAGGCCGTACTCGCCCCCGCAGATCGAGGCCACATGCTCGCCGTACGAATCGTCGAAATCCCTCAGCAATCTCACCTGCTCGAGGAGCAGGGCCACGGCCACCGCCTTGTATACGTCCTCTTCGGTCAGGATGGAGGAAGTGTTCCTATCGCAGACATACATGGGCTGGCCGTAGCCCTCGAGAATCCTGATCTGGGCGAGCGTGGTGAGCATGTATCCGACGAGCGATTCCATGTCCGAGGCTTCCCCGGAGGACGCGGACTCGAAGGCCCTGAGCTTCGACTCGACGAACGGCAGCGCGGAGACTATCGGTCGTTGGAAGGTCGCCGCCCTCTGGAGAGACAAGTCTTTCCTCTGGACGGCGATTGTGAAGTTGCCGACGGCTACGTAGTAAGGGTTTGCGGCACTCCTCCCGACTGCGTCACTGGAGGATTCGTCGAGTCGCTCGTACTCCATCGAACTGCCGTCACACTCTAAGGTCGCGCGGCGCGTCGCATCCGATGGGACGATGTCTTCTGTGCTCATCTCAACGAAGAAGAGTCCGCCGGTCCAGTTCAGCACTGACAGAGTCCACCTCTCCCTGGTCCTCGGGAAGGATTTGGATATGTAGTCCGCCATGCTTGCTGAGAAGCTCTCTGATATCCTGCTTTCGTTGATCGGGAACTCGTTCCACTCCGAGATCGTAGAATGAGCTCTGGATATCCCACACAGCGTGAGTTCGCTCGAGACGGCGTCCGCTTCCTCCCCCATGGCGCAGAGCAGTTCCCGCTGCCTGTCTTCATCAATCTCCTGGAGCTGTCTCTTCGCATAGATCACGCCTGCGGATATCGATGTGACCAATATCGCGACCGCGATCACTGAGAAGGAGACTTGTCCTGCGTGGTCGCTCGCCGTTCTGGAACTTCCGAGAGGCGCGACCCGGCTTCTTTTCCCTGATCCCGTCATGTGCCATCCCGGGACCGGGACCTACCCCTCCGGAATAAGACTCACCAGCTACAAGTAGCCTACCAGGTTCTCTGGGGCTCGGCGGGCTTCTTCAGAGACCGTGCCGGCTTGTGAAAGCATTTTTTAGTTCTGCTCCTCATTATGCCCTCGGGATGCGCTCTTGAATGACGGGCTCGTGAGCATCGCGATTTTCGCCGCAGTCTATGCCGTCATCGTCCTCGACCTAGTCGATCGAACGGTGGCCGTGCTCTTCGGGGCGCTGACGATGGTCGGACTGGGCATACTCGATGAGAGGCAGGTCCTCCAGTACATCCACTGGGAAGCTCTGGGTCTGATATTCGGCATGTTCGTCCTCGTAGCCGCCATGAAGAAGAGCGGCTTTTTCAGGTGGATAGGACTGTATGCGCTTCAGGCCACCAGGTTCGAGACCCTCAGGATATTCATAATCTTCTGCGGGCTCTCGGCCTTGCTTGCAGCATTCATGGACAGCATCACTGTCATGGTCTTCATGGCATCGCTGACGATCGAAGTGTGCGGGATACTCCGCGTCCCCGCGATGCCGTTCATAATAGCCCAGATATGCTCTGCGAACATCGGAGGAAGCGCTACGATGGTCGGCGATCCTCCGAACGTGATCATCGGGACCGCTCTGCACCTGTCCTTTATCGACTTCGCGGCCAACACCGGTCCCATAGCCATGGTGGCTTTCGCGACGAACATCCTGATCTTCGGTGTCCTCAACGAGAAGTTGCTCAGCAGGAGCGCGCATGATGTGAAGAGGATAATCCAAGAGCACAGGGACCTCGATCCGTTCAGTGCGATACGAGACCTCAGGCTCATGCGCATGTCACTGATGGTTTTCATGTTCACGGTCACGCTGCTGATCCTGCACAGCGTGATCGACATCCTTGTCGCCTATGCAGCCATCCTTGGCGCCACCCTGGTGCTGCTGTTGGGCGGCCGGAAGATGGACCACTTGATCGACAAGATCGACTGGCACACGATAATCTTCCTCGGCGGACTGTTCGTGATGGTGGGCGGCCTCGAGAACAGCGGTGTCCTGTCCGCCCTCGCCCACTCGTTGGTGGGCCTGACGGGAGACGGGCTCACGCTCGTCACCGTCGTTGTGCTGTGGGTCGCCGCCCTCCTGTCAGCCTTGCTGGACAACGTCGCGCTCTCTGCCGCGATGGTGCCCGTGATACAGACTATATCCTCGGACACAGGGATTCCTGTCTCGTCACTCGGCTACACTCTTGCTCTGGGATGTGATATCGGCGGCAACGCGACCCCTATCGGGGCTTCCGCGAACGTGGTGGGACTGGCGGTAGCCGAGAAGCACGGAGTGAGGGTGACTTGGGGTCAATACTGCAGAGTTGCGATACCTGCCACGGTGGTGACACTGCTGGTGGTCAACCTGCTAGTGTTCATCCTCATAGTGTAGCGCCTCAGGCGTAAGCGCATCCTCTAGCTGACCGCCATTATCTTCAGGAACTCCTCGAGATGTCTTGATAGCGCTTCGTTGTCGGTGTATCCGCAGGCCGTCAGATCGGGAGCGGCGATCAACGCTGTCTTCCCGTCGCTGATGACGTCGGTGGCTATCAGGCCGCTCCGCCTGACCACCCTGACGCCGGGCGGGGCCTTCACGAACGGACTCGTGATCAAGGTCGCCTGGACGCCCCTTGAAACGCAGTTGCTCAACTGCTTTCCCAGAGTCCTGCGTATCTCCGACAACGACGGGCACGACATGACGAATGTGTGCTCTGCCTTGTCCATCATCTCGCCGATCTTCTGGAGCACGCGTTCCTTGCCCATGATAGTGTAGACCAGCTGCGGTACGCCTCTCTGGGAGAGTATCTCCTTCGCTGATGAAATGACTTTGAAACACTCCTCCACCTCGGCCACGAGCCTCTTGGAGACTTCCGAAGGGTCGACCGGCGTGAAGGACGCGGGCCGGCCCGGCTTCCTTCTCACATAACCTGTCTCACCGAGCCGCGCCATCACCTTATAGACGGATGTGCGGGGAATATTAGCTATTCTAGCTACAACGCTTGCTGAACCTGACCCAAGTGCCACGAGGGCCAGGTAGGCCCTTGCCTCATACTCCGACAGCCCCAGTCCTGCCAGCATCCTGGCTACGCTCATGTACTTGGACAGGAGGTCCGACCGGTCCAGGCGCATCTCAGAGGCGATGTTGTTTACATCCATCTGTATCCGGATAAGCTACATAAGATATAAGTGATTCCCCGCAGAATAGCCGCGCGGGATGTGGTCCCATGCTGACCAGAGAGAGCTCTGTCCCGAAGGGGCTGCCGAAGAAGACCGACAGCCTTTGCCCGGAATGCACGAAGATAATCCCAGCGACCATCCGCGAGGAGAACGGCAGGGTCGTTATGGAGAAATCCTGTCCCGACCACGGGCAGTTCAAGGACGTGGTCTGGTCCGATGCCGAGATGTACCTTCGTGTGGAGAAGTGGGCCAAGGACGGCGTCGGCGTGCAGAACCCGCTGGTAACGAACGCCACCAACTGTCCCTTCGACTGCGGCCTGTGCAACCTACACCTGAGCCACACCGGCCTCGCCAACGTCGACCTCACGAACAGGTGTAACCTCAGGTGTCCGATCTGCTTCGCCAACGCGAACGCCGCAGGGTACGTGTTCGAGCCGGACTTCGATACGGTCGTGAAGATGCTGAAGGTGCTCAGGTCCCAGAAGCCCGTTCCCACTCCTGCTGTGCAGTTCTCCGGCGGGGAGCCGACGATACACCCGCGGTTCTTCGATATCATAAGGGCGGCGAAGGATCTCGGCTTTGCCCAGATCCAGGTCGCGACCAACGGCATAAAGTTCGCTGAGAGCCTCGAGTTCTGCCAGAAGGCCAGCGATGCGGGCATGAACACCGTCTACCTGCAGTTCGACGGGATGAGGCCGGAGATATACGTTCGCGCCAGAGGGAGGGACCTGCTGGAGACGAAGAAGAAGGTCGTCGAGAACTTCAGGAAGATAGAGCACCACCCTTCTGTGGTCTTCGTGCCCACGATAGTCAAGGGCGTGAACGACGACCAGGTGTGGCCCATAATGCGCTACGCCCTCGAGAACATGGATGTCGTGCGCGGGGTGAACTTCCAGCCCGTCGCGTTCACAGGGCGGATATCGAACGAGGAGCTGGCGAAGGGGCGGTACACCCTCACAGACCTGGCCAAGGACATGGAGAGGCAGTCGGGCGGCAAGGTCCGCACGACCGACTGGTATCCTGTCCCCGCGGTCGCGGCCATCTCCGAGCTCTGGGTCGCGCTCTACGGCGATCCGAAGATCACACTTACGACGCACGCCCATTGCGGCATCGCCACCTACATGTACGTCAAGGGTCCGGACGACGTGATACCTATCACAAGGTTCGTGGACGTCGAGCCGCTCTTCACGGAGCTGTACGATCTGGCCAAGAAGGCAGAGGGGAAGAGCATAAAGGCGATTTCGAAGGTGAAGGCGTTCAACGCGCTCAGGAGGCACCTGAAGAAGGACCAGCTGCCTGACGGGATGAGTGCCACCGAGTTCCTGAGATCTCTGCGGGGCGTGCTCTCCGAGGAGACCAAGAGCGAGCTCGCCAAGTTCAGCTGGAAGATGATGTACGTGGGCGCGATGCACTTCATGGACTCGTACAACTACGACATAGAGCGCGTGAAGCGTTGCATGATCCACTACACGACCCCTGACGGAAGGATCATCCCGTTCTGCGCCTACAACTCAGGACCTGTGTTCAGGACCAGCGTCGAGAAGCAGTTCTCAGTGCCGCTGGCGGAGTGGCGCAAGAGGCACGGCGACGAGTACACCTGAGGTGGTCTTGGTGGCCAAGAAGGACGAGCTGGCGGATCTCGAGGTCGACATAACTAGGTGCATGCACTGCGGCGCGTGCGTGGGCTCGTGCCCCGTGAACGCGATATACCTGAACGAGGTCGTTCTAGAGTTCAACGACGATTGCAACCTCTGCAAACGGTGCATCAAGGTCTGCCCTGTGGGCGCGATAAGGCTCGCGGAGGGGGGCTAGATGCCAGCATACGATGTTGTCGTCGTAGGGGCCGGTCCTGCGGGGTCTATGACCGCCAAATGGGCGGCGAAGGGCGGTGCCCGCGTGCTCATGATAGAGAAGCGCCAGGAGATAGGCTCCCCCGTGAGGTGCGGCGAGGGCATATCCAGGGCGTGGCTCGACTCTGTGGGCATAAAGCTGGACCAGAAGAGCCTCGCTTGGCAGGTGAAGGGCGCGAAGATCGTCGCGCCGAACGGAACCGCGTTCTACCTCTCCGAGAAGATGGCTGGGAACGAGGTCGGCATAGTGCTCGACCGGGTGTTCTTCGACAAGCTGCTCGCGAAGGACGCTGTCAAAGCGGGCGCGGACCTGATGCTGAAGACCTCAGCGGTGGGCCTGCTGAAGGACGGCGGCAAGATAAGAGGTGTGCGCGTCAAGTCCTTCGGCGAGACGAAGGAGATACGCGCTGGTTGCGTCGTCGCCGCGGACGGCTTCGAGTCGCAGGTTGGCAGGTGGGCGGGCATAGACACCTCGCTCGCCCCCAGGGACATAACCACCTGTCTGCAGTACAGGCTCACGAATGTGGATATCGACCCCGATTACTGTGAGTTCATACTCGGCAGCAAGGCCCCGGGAGGATATGTTTGGATATTCCCGAAGAACGAGGACACGGCGAACGTGGGTCTCGGGCTGCAGCTCACGAAGCTCAAGGACAGGGGAGAAGTCAAGAAGCACCTGGACAAGTTCATACAGGGCGATGCTAGGCTCAGGAAGGGCAGGCCGCTGGAGATCGTCAGCGGCGCCGTCTCGATATGCGCGCCCATCGACAGGACCGTGGGCGACGGCATACTCCTGGTTGGCGACGCCGCAAGGCAGATCGACCCCATCACCGGTGGTGGGATTTCCAACAGCTGCAGGGCGGGCAAGGTGGCAGGCGAGGTGCTGGCAAAGGCCGCCAAGGAGGGCGACTTCAGCGCCAGGTCCCTTCAGCGGTACGAGAAGGGTTGGCGCGATCTCCTGGAAGACCATCTCTACAGGAACTGGATGGCGAAGGAGAAGCTCGTGACCTTATCGGACGACACTTTCAACAAGATCATCGGGACACTCAACGAGGTCGGCGTCGAGAAGATGTCGACATACGCCCTCCTGAAGGCCATAGAGAGGAAGCACCCGGAGCTCGTCAAGGAGTTCCAGGACCTCCTCTGAGCCTGCGCTAGCTCTATAAGGCCCCCGACCTCTTCATCTGGGCGGGAAAGATGGCCTCGCAAGCCCCGGCATCGTGCACGAGGGGACGGCGGAGGACGCTCTGGCTGGCCATAGCCGTGCTCGTCCTGGCTGGCGTGTTGCGGTTCGCGAACATCGGCTGGAGCTACTCCAACAACGGCATCGACGAGGGCATAATGGCCGAGCGGGCGATGCTCGTAAGAGACGGATACGCGCTCTACTCGGACATCCCCTGCGACCAGGCCCCGTTCGCGTTCTACCTCGGGGCCGCTCTGGGAGGAGACTTGCTGCTGCTCAGGATCCTCGTGGCCGCGCTCTCGTTGGCCGCGGTCGCCGCATGCATGTTCGCCTCGAAGGCCATCGGCGGGGACAGGGCGATGCTCATCACAGGCCTGCTCCTCGCGGCGGACTTCGCTTTCGTCAGGGAATCTCGCCTGTTCTCCCTCGACGCCCTCTCATCCATCTTCCTAGCCTTCTCGATGGCTGTGATGGTCCGATATCTGAAGGACAGGAGCCTGGGAACGCTCGTGGTGGCGGGTCTGTTGATTGGGTTCTCGGCCGCGACGAAGCTTCTCGGCGCGCTCGGCATCCTCGGGATGCTCGCGTTCCTCGTTCTGGAGACGCGGGCGGGCAGACGGCCCAGGAGGGAGGGCATGGTCGCCGCTGCGGTCCTGGTCGTGACTGCGGCGATCCCCTTGCTGATGTACACCATTGTGCTGGGTCCGAAAGAGGTTTACGAGGGCATGGTGGTCGGCCAAAGCGGGCGGTCAGCGGATCTCTATCTCAAGCTCTCGCTCGTGGCGTACTTCGGCGTCAACCCTGCATATGTCCTCCCCGTCCTGCATGCAAGGGCTCTCTGGCGTGCCGACGAGAGGAACAGATTCCTGATATGCGTCGCCGCGGTCGTTCTCGTATTCATGATAGTCCAGCCGCTGCTCTTCTTCCACCACCTCGTCCTGCTGAGTCCGGCCATGGCCATACTCGCCGGCGTGGCCGCGGACAGACTGCTGCCCAGGGAGGGCAGAGCCGAAGGCGGGCACCAACGAGAGCTGAGGAGGTTTGAGGTACCAGACCACAGGGTCGTGCTGGCAGTCCTGCTCGCCTCGCTGCTTGTGTCCTACGGGCTGTGCGCCTACGGAACGGTGGCGCAGAGGGAGCCGATCCAGGTGAAGTATGCCCGTTGGCTGGAGGAGGTGACAGATCCCGACGAGTTCGTGATATCGGGTGATCCAGGCATCCCGGCGATGGCTGGCAGGCTGGTGCCACCCGAGCTTGTGAACGTCGCCTACAGGCAGTCCGGCGAAGTCACTTTGGAGGACATCGAGACGGCTATCGTTGACTACGCCCCTCCCGTGGTCATCGTGTGCTACAGGCTGAACGAGGTCGAGGGCCTGGAGGAGCTGCTGCTCGAGAAAGGGTACAGCCAGATACACATGCAGATTGTTGGTTCGGACCGCGCCGTGCTCGACCTATTCGAGAAAGGCATCGGGCCTGTGGGAATCTGGATTCATGTCGGAACCGAGGGTGCCTGAAGGACATCATCGCTTGCGCTTCACATCGGCCCCGAAAGTCCACATCGAGTTAGCAGCGAAGTTGAACAGGCTCACGAGGAAGATGGCTATCACCTGGGCGAACAGTATGTAGAAGCTCGCTCTGTCCTCGGGCACGCCTATCCAAGGCAGCAGCTCCTCGACCAACGCCTTGAGCAGGATCAGGTTCAGCATCAGACCGTCGACGCTCACGAGCAGGAACTGGAAGTACTGCGGGGCCACGCTGCCCTTCGACCTGAACGTCCAGAGCCTGTTCCAGATGAAGTTGTTGGTGTCTGCGACGACGAACGAGATGGTCGCTGCGACCAGGTAGTATAGCCCGAACAGCTCGAGCCCCACCCACAGCACCCCCAGGTTTATGAGGGTGCCGATGCCGCCGATGATGGCGAACTTGAGGTACTTCGCCAACCAGAAACGTCTGTGTTCGTATAGCAGGGAGAGATGGTCTATGTACCTGAGGATCTCCGAGCCGCCGAGCTTGCTCTTGCCTGCTTTCCTGTTGGCGAAGTGGATGGGGACCTCGGCGACCTTGTCGTACCTCCCCTTCACGAGTATCTCGAGGCCTATCTTGTACCCCACGGGGTCGAGGCGGACGCCGTCTATTACGGACCGCTTGAGCGCGAAGAACCCGGACATCGGGTCTTTGACCTTCGTCAGTCCTCTGGCCAGCAGTGTCGCGCCCTTGGATATCAGCTTCCGCCGAGCGGGCCAGTTCTCCACGCTGCCTCCGCTCACATACCTGCTCCCGATGACCATGTCCGCCTCTCCGGATACGATCTTGCCGACCATCTCAGGGATCTTCTCCGGGGGGTGGCTCAGATCCGCGTCCATGACGACGATGACATCTCCGGAGGCGGCCGCGAAACCTTCCAGGACCGCCGAGGACAGCCCGAGCTTTCCCGCGCGGTGCACGATCTTCATCCTGTGGGACTTCGCCAGCTCATCAGCGAGGGCGCCCGTGCCGTCCGGACTGTTGTCGTCGACTATCACTACCTCGGCCTCGAGCCCTGCGGACGAGCACGCGCGCTCTATCCTGTGAACCAGCTGCTCGAGGTTGTCCCTCTCGTTGTACGTGGGCACGACTACTGAGATCGTGGCTGCTCCGCCTCCAGATGCCTGCGCTTGTAGATGAAGGAAGATGCTATGCTGGCTATGATCACCGCCGCGACTATGCCCAGCGAGACGTAGGGCGCGATCCTGTCCTCGAGGGCGCCGTAGCTGGCCCAGAAGATGACTATGTAGAGCGATGTCTTGGCCATGGCGCTGCCCAGGAGGTAGACGATGCACCTCTTCAGGTTCCAGTTGCAGACCGCGATGAAGGCGCCCGTGTACGGAAGGATCGGGGCGAACCTGTTCAGTATCAGGAGCCTCTCATCCTTCAGTATGAGCCAGTTTGTGTAGCGCCTCATGGCCTTCTGAACGCGGCCAGGGAGCTTCGCGACCTTGACGAGCGAGTAGAGGGTCATGTTGCCGAGGAGGCTCGCGCAGCTGGTGACGACCACGAGCGTCGCCCCCCACCAGAAGGAGTCTGGGTGCATCCCGTAGAGGAAGACGAGCCAGGCCTCCGGGAGGGTGGGGAACGCGGTGCCGTCTATCCAGATTATGAGCACTATGGCGACGAGCATGCCGATGTCGCCGAACGATGAGAAGGCATCGATTATGGCCTGCGCCACATCCACCATCGCTAGCCACCCCGGGAAGCCAGCTCCTCGTACAGAGCCTTCAGCATGGCTGCGGTCTTCCTTATGTCGTGCTCCTCCGCCAATGCCACAGCCCCGGCAGACATGCGCGCTCTCAGAGAAGCGTCCTCCAGCAGCAGCCTCAGCTTCTCGATGAACTCGACATCGGTCCTGGCCTTCATGCAGTGTAGGCCGTCAACGACCCAATCCTCGTACACTGGGATGTCCCTTATCAAGAGCGGGCAGCCGCAGCTCGCCGCCTCGAGCATGACGTTGCCGTAGCTCTCGGCGCGGGTCGGGAAGACGAAGACGTCCGCGGCCGAGTACACGCCTACGATCTCGCTGAACGGTACGTGGCCCGGGAAGATCACCTTACCCCTCGGAGTGTCGTCAAGCGCGTCCCTCAGGAGCGCTTCGGACGCGCCGACCCAGGCGAACTTGACATCCTTCCTGTCCTCGAAAGCCTTCGAGATCGCGACGAATGTGTCGACACCCTTCCTGGGTATCCTCAGACCCACGCTTACCACGAGCGTGTCCGAGCGAGCGACGCCTATCCGGTCTCGGAACGCGGCACCCGCGGCCGCATCCCTCACGAAGACCCGCCTGTCTATCCCGTTGGGTATGATCCTGAAGGGCCCTCGGACGCCGTCTTTTGACAGGGACTTCGCGACGTAAGGGGTGGCTCCCACGACCACATCGCCCAGATTGTAGAACTTGACCGAGTAGGCGCGGGCAATGGGGTACCAGAGCGCGCCACCCACAAACCCGCCCTTGACGAGCTCCGGAAGGTGCCTGCCGTGCACTATGAGTGGCCTTCCAGAGCGCTTCGCCCTAAGGGCCCACATGAATGAGTCTGGAAGAGGGCTGTGGACGTGCAGGACGTCCCACGGCTTCCTGGGCTCGTTCATGATGACCTCGACCCCGAGCCTCTCCAGCTCCTTGGCGACCATGGGCACGTTCGTCCCCATGCCTCCGGGATTCTTGAAGGGGATTATGGCACGATACCTCTCGAGTTCGGTGAGCATGCAAACAGAGACCATGTCGCGATCGTCCCCCGTCCGAAGGCTCCACGGCGGATGGCCCGTTCCGCCCCGGTGCGACCATAAGAGAGTGCGAATATATAAGCAAGACACAGACCCGCTGGACCGGCCCTCGGCAAAGCCAGCAAAGGCCGACCTGGAAAGGTTATTATACGCTCGGGAGCTTCGCCGGGCCGATGGGGCGGAGTCATATGCTGTCTTCTGCGCTGGTGTTCGCAGTGGCGACCTTCCTGCTGTGGGGCACGAACAACTTCATCATGGGATACGCTGAGAAGACCTACAACATGGACCCGAAGTACTTCACGGCCGTGATGTGGATGACCATGGGGGCCCTCGGCGCAGCCCTCTTCGTGTACCTCAGGCTCACTGGACACGCGGTTGCCTTCGACGGCAAGCTAGTGTTCCCACTCGTCTGCGGGGCCATGCTGGGCGTGGGCATCCTCACCTTCAGCTTCGCCATGTCCTCGCACGACATGGAGACCGGGGCGACGGCCGCTGTCGCCACGTCCAACGCGGTCTTCACAGCCCTGCTCGCGTTGATCTTCCTGAAGGAGGACCTCTCGCTACAGCAGTGGGCCGGCATAGGCGCGGTGGTGCTCGGGATAGTGCTACTAAGGATCTAGTCCGCGTGCCTCTCCCATACAACCCTGCCATGCTTGATGACGGTGGAGCACAGGTTCGTGCCGAACCTGTACGGGAGCTGCGCATGGTTCCGTATGTCAAGGATTACGATATCTGCCCGCTTGCTCGCCTCTATCGAGCCTATCTTCTTCTCGCGGCCTATCGCCGCCGCTGCGTTCATGGTAGCCGCGGTTATGGCCTCAGCAGGGCTCATGCGCATCTTGTGACAGGCGAGGCTGATCGTGAACTGCATCGACTCGTTCCAGCAGTTAGGGTTGAGGTCGGTGCCCAGCGCCACGGGGACGCCCAGGTCTATGAGCCTCCGGCCGTCAGCGTACTCCTTCGACATCGACGAGTAAGGAGTGCCAGGTAGCAGCACCCCTACGACATCCCTCCTCGCCATCGCCATTATGCCGTCGTCGGACGGTCTGACGAGATGGTCTGCGGATATCGCCCCGACCTCCGCCGCCAACTCGGCACCTCCCGAGTGCTGCACCTCGTCCGCGTGCACTTTCGGCGTCATCCCGAGCGCCTTCCCAGCCATGAGCACCCTCCGGGCCTGATGTACCTCGAAAACCCCCTTCTCGCAGAAGACGTCGCAGAACTCCGCAGCCTTGGCCTTCGCGACTTCGGGCATCACCTCGGACACGACGAAGTCGACGTACTCGTCGGGCCTCCCGCTGAACTCGGGCGCGACAGCGTGCGCCCCCATGAATGTAGGCACCAGGTCCGCCGGGTACTTCTCATCCAGCTTGCGCACGACATCCAAGATCCTCAGCTCCACTTCTCTGTCCAGGCCATAGCCGGACTTCACCTCGATGGTGGTGGACCCGTGGGACAGCATCGACCTGAGCCGCTGGGCGGACTGCCTCATCAGTTCGTCACGGGTGGCGGCCCTTGTATCGGCCACGGTCCTGTATATCCCTCCCCCCTCCCGGAGTATCTCGAGATAGGTCTTTCCCCTGGCCTTCAGCTCGAGCTCGAACTCCCTGGAGCCCGCGAACACGAGGTGCGTGTGCGGATCGACGAAGCCCGGCATGACTACCTTGTCTGAGGCGTCTATCCTGTGAACGCCTGTGGCGTCGTGGTCTCGCAGGATGGAACCCGTCTTCCCCACGTCAACGATGACGCCGTCCGAGACGGCGACCGCACCGTCGGTGATGATCGAGAGATCGGACATCTCCCCCTTCGACCTCGCCCTCTCAGGGCCCCTGAGCGTGACGAGCTCGGCTGCGTGGATTATCAGCAAATCCTCGGACATCGTCGCGTACCAGACGCTGTCATCGAGCTATCACGCTATAAACGAGTCGCTCCGACTCACTGCGACCTCTTGCCCAACAGTTCGCTGACGACATAGTGCAGCGTGCCCTGTGGGTTCAGCAGCGCGCGGAAGTGCCTGTAGTCTGAGGCGTCGAGCTCGCCGATCAGGTACGCGGTCGCGCCGTACGAGCCGACCGCGACGAAGACGAGGACGAGGAAATCGAGCCATCCGACCTCTCCCAGGAACGCCCAGTCGACCACGTACATCGCACCTATCATGACAGCTGCCGCGAACACGTGCTTGAACGAACGGGAGTTCGGGAGTATCCTGCTCTTCTTCCACGCCATGTACCTGAGCAGGAAGAAGTGGTAGATCGAACCGAGGAAGAGGGCGAACGCGGCGCCCAGCCCCCCGAGCCCCAACATGCGGACCCCCAGCACCCGCTCTGGCACGAGGACGATCAGCAGTACGAGCTGGACGAAGAGGCCGCCCACGCCTATCCAGAACAGCGTGGACGGGCGGCCGAGCCCCGCGATAACCGACCGGAGGGGCAGCACGAGAGCGACGACCGTGCTGCTCACCACGAGGACATCCATGACCCTTACGGCGGGGACGAACTCGGGGCCCAGGAAGACCCTGACTATGTCCGTGCCGTATGCGAGGTAGAAGGCGGCGGTCGGGACAACGACGAGTGACACATACCTCTCCGCCTGGTTAACGATCTCCCATGTCGCCGCAGAATCCCGCCTGTAGAAGTAGGTGGTTATCGACGGGAGGATCAGCGTTGCTACCGATAGCGAGAACACGCTGACGAACACTGCCATCTTCTGCACGCCGAAGTAGAGCCCCAGCTCGTGCGCTCCCCAGAAAGCTCCTACGACTGCCTTGTCGAGGTAGAGGTCCAATATCATTATCGCAGAGACGACGAACACGGGCGCGATGGAGCGGACGTACCTCAGCATGACTTCGCGGGTAGGCCTCGATATCCTCACACGGGACATCAGCACGGAGACGAGGAGAGTGGAGGTTATCACACCAGCGGTGTAGGCCGACGCGAGCAGTGCGGGACCTTCGGGGGTCGTGCCCCACGCCGATGTGGCGATGTATATGATGAACGAGACCCTCACAACGAGTTCGAGTATCGAGGGCACATAGACGTGCGCCGGCTTGTCGAGGGCGTCGAACGTGTGTGTGGATATCTGGCTTATTCCGAGCAGGACGTAGTAGGTCAGGAAGACATACATCGAATCCACTGTGGCGTCCGAATCGAGGGCGCCGCTGGCCGTTATGCCATCCCTCCACAATCCTATCAGAAGGTAGGTGACGGCTGCGAACATCACGAGCAGGACGATCCTGACGATCGCGTACGCGCCAACGCACCTGCCGATATCCTCCCCGCTCTTGATCTGCAGGACATGGACCGAGCCCGTGCCGAAATCCGACAGGAAGCTCAGGATGCCGATCGTGGCCATCGCGAAGCCGAGTATGCCGAGAGTATCGGGGCCCATGTTCTGGGCTATGAAGACCAGTGCGGCTGTCCCCAAGACTGCCCCGACGACGCTGTTCGCGACCGATAGCGCGGCCCTGGGACTCATGAGCCTGTCGCCCCGCTCGGCCCTTGACCCGCCCCGCCTGGGCATGCTCCCATCAGATGTCCAGCATCATATAAAACTGGCGTTCATCCTGCGAGGGTCACAGGCCAGCCATCACTTCGCCGACTATGTCCAGGCCCCTGGAGATGTTCTCCGCCGAGTTCGCATATGAGAACCTCAGATGGCACTCTCCCAGTGAGCCGAAGGCGTTTCCTGGGGCGCATATCACCCCTGCGTCGAGTATCTTCAGCGCGAGCTTCTCTGAGGGAATCCTCTGCGAGTACTTCGGGAAGAAGTAGAACGCCCCCGTCACCTGGCTTGTGGTGAATGACGGTATCGAGGAGAGCTTCTTGAAGGCCAGTTCCCGCCTCTTTCTGAACTCGGCGAGCATCTCCGAGGCGAACCTGTCCTGGACTTTCAGCCCCTCGAGGACGGCGTACTGAGTTGCAGTGGGAGGACACGCGAGCGTGTAGTACTGCACCTTCGAGAGCTGCTTGACGATCTCCTTCGAGGTGGCGACGTAGCCTATCCTCCAGCCCGTGGCTGCGAGTGACTTGGAGAACGAGTTCACAATGACAGTGTCGTCGTGGAACCTCGCAAAGGACCAGTGCTCTCCCTCGTAGACGAAGTTGTGATAAACCTCGTCAGAGAGGATGTACAGGCCGTGGTCCTTGGCGATGTCGCACACAGCCTTCACGGCCTCCTTGGGGAACACGGTCCCCGTCGGGTTGGAGGGGCTGTTGACTACTATCGCCTTCGTCCTCTCATTGATGAGCCCTTTGATCTCCTCGATGTTCGGGAGGTAACCGTTCTCCGGCGTCAGCGAGTACTCGACAGGCTTCGCCCCAGCGAGTCTGACGTCAGGGCCGTAGATGATGAAACCTGGGTTGGGCACGAGGGCCTCGTCGCCGTCGCCAAGAATCGTCTCGGCTGCTATCCTCATGCCCTCGGTTGCACCCGCGGTCACGATTATGTTCTCGTGCGAGACGTCCTTCCTGTACCGTCTCAGGCTCTCGGCTATCGCCTCACGCAGTGCTGGTATGCCCGCGCTCGGGCCGTACTTGTTGTGCCCGTCCTGCAGGGCCTTCTGGAAGGCGCGGACCATCTCGGGGGGCGGCTGCATGTCGGGCTCACCCAGGCCCAGGTTTATCGAACCCGGCGGGGCAGCCTCGAACAGCTTCCTTATGCCGGACACCTTGAGCGATGACACCCTCTCAGGGAACATCGTCCACCGGATGTACACTTCCGTACATGAATCGTTCGGGACTACATGCGGGCGTGTCGCGCCTTGATAGCATTCGTCACGGGGACCGGGTTGTGGAGCATCCGTCAGCAGTTCTTATCTCCGTTGAGTGTGTTCTGCCGCCCGCATGACGGTTCGTCGCGCCATCGTCAGGGAGCCCGGTGCCAGGTATTCCGAGTGTATCTCCTCTCATCCTCTGAAGGCGACGATCGACATCGCTCGGGCGCGCGAACAGCACGCGGCATACTGCAGGGTGCTTGAGGACCTCGGGCTGGAAGTCATACGGCTGGAACGGGACGACCATCATCCAGATTCCTGCTTCGTCGAGGACAACGCGGTGGTCTTCCGAGACAGGGCGCTCATAACCAGGATGGCCAAGCCGAGCAGGAGGGGCGAGGAGTGCGACGTTGAGAGAGTACTGGGGACGTATCTGAGGACGAGGCGCGCCGTTCCGCCCGCGACTGTGGAGGGCGGGGACGTGATTCACCTGGAAGAGAGGCTTATCAGCGGTCTGTCGCAGCGCACCAACGAGCCCGGGATAGCGCAGATGAGAGAATGGCTCGGGGCCGAGGTGGGAGTAATCGCAGACGAGAGTATGGTCCATCTGAAAAGCCATGTGAACTACATCGGCGAAGGCACCTTCGTGGCGGTGAAGAGGTATGCCAACCATCCCCAGCTTCGCGGGGCGCAAGTGCTTGTGGTTCCGGACGAGGAGGCGTACGCCGCCAATGCGCTCGCGATAGGGGATGCGGTGCTCACGCCGAGGGGTTTTCCGAGGACGTTCGAGCTACTGAAGGGCACAGGGATGAGGGTCATACCTCTCGAGATGACAGAGTTCCCCAAGTGTGAAGGTGCCCTCACATGCCTCTCGATACTCTTCTGAGTCGAAGCCTTCATCCGGCTCTTCCGGATGTGTACACGCAGTAGTCGCGGCTTGTGGGGCCTGGTCCCGTCGTCTCGCACGGGAAGTCTGGACACTCGAAGCAAAGCCTCACGCCTCTGAGGTGTCCGCGCTCCGCCACCTTGCAGTGCGGATTGTCCTTGGGCACGCATCCAACGTTGCCGTTCGGGCACTTCTCGCACGCGATGCCGCAGACGCCTATCCTTATGACGATCACCTCTCCTTCCACGACATCAGCTTGCTGCCAAGGATGAAGAAGACCGTGCCCATGACAAGGATGACGGCGAGGTTGAACGCTGCGCTCGCCTCGTTCCCGTATATCATCGTGTCCCTGAGCCCGTCGTTCACATACGTGAGCGGCAGAGCCTTCGATATCATCTGGAGGTATCCAGGCGCCGCAGACAGATCCCAGAACGATCCTGACAGGAACATCATGGGGAAGCCCACGGCGTTCGACAGTGCCGAGGCCGACTCGGGATCTCCGACCACGGTGCCCAAGAGCATCCCCATGCTAGTGAACATGTAGGTCGACGCGATGACGAGCGCGAAGGCCATCGGCGTCAGCGCGGCCTTCAGGTCGAATATCACGGACGCGAACATGAACGTCAGCACAAGCGAGACCAGAAGGATGATGGTGTACAACAGGAACTTGGACGAGAGCCATTCCGACTTCCTCAACGTCGTCGTCGCCAGGAGCTTGAAGTAGCCTCGGGCCCTGTGCTCAGCGCACACACCTGTCATGAAGTACATGGCCGTCACCATGATGGTGAGGCCGACGAAGCCTGGGAGAAAGAAGTCATAGGCTTCGAACCGCTCCATGGAGACTTCCGCGTTCGAGAGGTGTATCACGGGGCTACCCCTGATGAGCTGGAAGTTCATCTGGTTTATCACCGCGTCTATCACACCCTCAGCCATCTGGAAAGACGATCTCGACATGTCCCCGTAGAGCGTGACGGAGGCTGGGGCGAAGGCCTCCACGTTCTCGCTGAAGTTCGACGGTATCAGCAGCGCAAGAGTGAGCGAGTTGTCCTTGATGTATTGGGTTATGTCACCAGAGTAGTCTATCAGTTCTATCTCGAAGTATCCTGTGCCGGTCAGGTTCTCGAGGAATGCTGCGGAATAGTACCCCGTATCGAGGTTCTGGACCGGCAGCTTCAGCGCGCGCGTCTGGGAGCCCGTCAGCACAGCCCCGAAGAGCAGTATCAGCAGGACGGGGAAGGCGAAGGCGAAGAACGCGCCTGTCTTCGTCCTGATGAACTGCTTGCCGAAGTTCACCGCGTCGGAGAGCAGCCTGTTCATTGCTCCAGCACCCCCTCATCCATTCGGGCACCTGTCAGCGAGAGGAAGACGTCCTCGAGCGTCTGCCGCCTCGTGTACATGCCCTTCATCTTTACATCTATCGAAGAGAGCTTGGCGAACATGATCCTGAGCTCAGCCGGGTCAGAGACCTCGACCACCGCATCCCCGTTCTGCTCAACAGCGCGTATGCCACGCCTCGAAAGCTCCTTCATGCCATCCTCACCCACGCCAACCAGGACTATCGCAGTGCTCTCGCCGTGCTTCGCCACGAGGTCTTGAGGGGAGCCCTGGGATATGATAGCGCCCTTGTGCATTATCGCGACGTCGTCTGCGAGCCTCTCCGCCTCATCCAGGTAGTGTGTCGTAAGCACGACCGTCGCGCCCCCGTCCCTCGTCTCCTCGATCAGCCGCCAGATGTCGCGCCTGGCCTTCGGGTCAAGTCCGGTCGTCGGCTCGTCCAGGAAGAGAAGTTCTGGGCTGTTGACGAGCGACATGGCTATGCCCAGCTTCCTCTTCTCGCCGCCAGAGAGCTTCTTCGAAAGCAGAGACTTCCTGTGCGTCAGCCCCACGGCCTCCAGCATGTTGAGCGCGTCTTTCCTTGCGCAGTCTGCCTCGAACAGATCCGCCCAGTACATGATGGCCTCCAGAGGCGTGAGGAGGTCGAATGGTTCGAAGTTCTGAGGGAGGACGCCGACACGCTTCCTTATCCTGGCGTAGTCCTTAGTCACGTCTACTCCCAGTACCCGCACGGATCCCGCCGAGGGAGTTCTCAGTCCTTCGAGCATCTCGACCGTGGTCGTCTTGCCTGCTCCGTTCGGGCCCAGCAGTGAGAACACTCTGCCCTTCTGTATAGAAAAGCTGATCGAATCCACGGCAACGATGTCCGGAGGGTACCGCTTAGTGAGCGACTCTGCCTCGACGACCACATCTGTCATGTTCCAGCCCCTTTGCTGAGGTATGACTGCATCGGTAATTCATACTTGGTTTTCAGGTCTCGTTCGTCAGTTGCGGCCCAACCGACCAGGCGTGCCTGACCATATCGAGCCTGCCGGGCCTGTCAGTAACAATGTTTAAATGCCATGTCAATCATTCGCACAAATCCGGTGGGGGAGTTGCTAGCACTAGTCCGGATAAACGTGCCTTCTGTCTACCGCGACAAGCAGGGCCGTGTGGTGACGCACATCGACGAGGCCCATGTCTGGAACATCGTGATGAAGCATCACAAGGAGTGGCGTTCGCAGGATGTGAAGGTACTCTACATGACGAAGAGGGACCTTCAGGAGGACACGAGCCTGATCATCGAGGCAAAGGACCCGGATGCCCTGGCGGATTTCCTTCTAACGCACATCGCCCCGATAAAGTACGTGCGCGGGATATGGGTCATTCACCTCTCCAAGATGAGGTTCTTCAAGGTGCCTCTGGAGCAGCGGGCTGGCTTCTACCGGTTCACGCTAAAGCTGGACGTTCTGCCGCAGCACCTCAACACGGTGTACGAGACGCTCTCGGCTATGAAGCCTGGCAGGGACATAATGATAAACTACATCGCTCACTCGTTCCAGTCGTTATGGGCTGACATCATACTCTCCGTGCTCGCCAGGAGCCGGAACCACATAGAGACCTTCGTCGAGGAGTGCGTGCTCACGATGGAAGGCGTCATGGACGCGGAGATCACCCACATAAGCAAGACCATGAGGCTGGTCTCCGACGAGGAGTGGCAAGAGGCCGTGGGCCCGTACTTCGTGTCACCCACGGGAGAGCACATAAAGGACATCAACCCAGCGTACGACGACAGCCTGATCGCCGGCTGCTGAGGTCGCGGCGTCGGGTTGCTCAGCGACTACGACCTCTGAAAGCACTGTACGAGTCGTTCACACAGACCGGAGATGAGCACCATGGTTGACGAGGCCAGGCCAGTGGGCGGTCAGAGGAAGGGCGTCGCTGTCTACCTCTGCGGTTGCAGGGGCGAGATCAGCAGACACATAGACCTAGAATCGATAGCTGAGGCGATTAGGAAGGACCCCAGGATCGCGACGGTCGCTATCCACGACGACCTCTGCTCGAAGGAGGGACAGAGGTTCCTCCAGGAGGAGTTCAGGACAAAGAGCTTCGAGCGCGTGGCCGTGGGGGCGTGCACGCCGAACATACAGGGTCTGATACTCGCCAAGGCTTTGGAAGATGCCGGCCTGAACAAGTACCTGTTCGAGCAGGTCAACATAAGGGAACACTGCGCGTGGGTTCACCCAGACAAGAAGGCCGCGACGAGGAAGGCCAGGGCCCTCGTCAAAGGCGCGGTTGCGAGGGCGGAGAAGCTTCAGCCGCTGGAGGACATCGAGATACCGATCATGAATGCCGCGCTCGTGATAGGCGGCGGAGTCACGGGCATGCAGGCTGCCCTGGACATCGCCAACGCTGGCTTCAAGGTGTACCTGGTCGAGCGCACGGGCGAGCTCGGCGGCAGGACCTACAAGCTCAGCATGACCTTCCCGACGCACAACTGTGGCATATGCTGCGTGCAGTACTGCAAGGAGTGCGTGTTCACGCCGAAGATCGAGGACGTGCTCCAGAACCCCAACATAGAGGTCATGCTGAACACTGAGGTCGAGGACATGCAGGGGGGCTTCGGGGCCAGGCACGTCCTCCTAAGGACGCCGCAGGGCACCAGGGAGGTGGACGTCGGCACGATCATCGTGGCCACAGGGTCGAAGACCTTCGATCCCAGACGCATACCCGAGCTCAGGTACGGCCACCCGAACGTGATCACCGCGGAGGAGCTCGAGCAGCTCCTGGTGAAGGAGCGGGAGAGAGGCGGGGGGCTAAGAAGGCCCTCGGACGGCAAGGTCCCGAAGACCGTCAACTTCATACAGTGCGTGGGTTCCAGGGACAAGACCAAGGGCAATCTCCACTGCTCCCTCGTGTGCTGCACCTATGCCATCGGTCAGGCGAGGGAGATCAAGAAGACCATACCGGAAGCGAACGTCTACATCCACTACATCGACCTCAGGGGACCGTACAGGGGCTTCGAGGAGTTCTACCAGGCGGCGAAGGAGGAAGGTGTGAACTTCGTCCGCGGCAGGGTCTCCGAGGTCGTAGAGGACAAGGACAAGCTGTTCGTGCGCGCGGCCGACACCGATTCCGACACGCTGCTGAACATCGAATCAGACCTGGTCGTTCTGTCTGTCGGGCAGGAGCCGGCGGACGGCAGCGACAAGCTCGCGAAGATGCTCCACATCCAGACAGACATAGACAGGTTCATGAAGGACATAAACCCGATGTTCCCGTCGGAGTTCAGGCGCGGGATATACGTCGCTGGGACGGCCCAGGGTCCGAAAGGCATCAGATACTCGATAGAGGACGCTAAGGCGGCCGCCGCTAGCGCGATCGAGCTCATGAAGAAGGGCAGGACGAAGTTCCCGAGGATAGTCGCCTTTGTGGACGAGCAGAGGTGCCGGGGCTGCGGCAGGTGCGAGAAGACCTGCGAATACGAGGCCATCCAGATAATCCAGGATCCGAAGACCAAGGCGCTCGTGTCAAAGATAGACGAGATACGGTGCGAGGGTTGCGGTCAGTGTGCCGTCGTCTGCTGCAACAAGGCGATCACGGTCAACGGCTTCCGGATAGAGCAGGTCGAGGCGAACGTGCGCGCGATAGTCGAGGAGGTGGAGGCGGATGAGTGAGCACTTCGAGCCGCGGATCGTCGTGTTCGCTTGCACATGGTGCGGCTACCCATCGGCGACGATGGCCGGCGTGAACAAGATCCAGTATCCTCCGAACGTCACCATCGTGCGAGTGATGTGCACGGGCAGCGTCGAGCCCGGCGTGATCATGGACGCGTTCGAGAGAGGTGCGGACGGCGTGATGGTCATAGGCTGCCAGATGGAGAACTGCCACTATGTCTCAGGCAACAAGAAGGCGCAGGAGCGCATAGACGCGATGAAGAAGCTGTTCGACATCCTCGGCCTGGACCAGAGACGCCTCGGGACCGAGTGGGTCAACGCCTCCGAGAGGGCAAAGTTCGCTAAGACCGTGACCGACTTCACAGCCCAAGTCAAGGCGCTTGGCCCCCTGCCCGTGAAGCGGGAGAGGAAGGCGCCGAGACAGCGGACCAAGGAGCAGACCATCGCGGCTGTGAAGCAGCTGATAGAGGACACGGGCGCGTTCGACTGCGTGGAGTGCGGGAAGTGCACCACGGTCTGCCCGGTGGCGAAGCTCGACCCCAACTTCGCTCCCCGGACGATAGTCCTGCGCTCGATGGAGGGCATAGTCGACAACATCGCCAGGGACAGAGACATCTGGACGTGCACGACCTGCGAGCAGTGCAACGCGATGTGCCCGTACAAGGTGGACTACTCGGGCTTCATCAGGGGGATGCGCGAGGAGGCCTCGACTCTGGGCGCACTGCCCCTCTGCTCCCAGGGAGGCCTGATACACGCCTCGCAGCGCATCATGGCGAACAGCACTGCCAGGCAGAGCAGGCTCGGATGGGTCACCGAGGACATGAGGGTGGCCGAGAAGGGTGATGTGTTCTACTTCGTCGGCTGCCTCCCGCACTACGATGCCATATTCTACGACAGAGCCGACCAGAACCTCCAGAGGGTGTGCCAGAGCGCTGTCAGGATCATGAACAAGGCGGGTGTGGTGCCTGTTGTGAGCAACGAGGAGAAGTGTTGCGGACACGACCTCAACTGGACGGGGGACGAAGACAACTTCGAGAAGCTGATGGAGCACAACATCGAGCTGATCAAGCGTTCCGGGGCGAAGACCGTCGTGTTCACGTGTCCGGAGTGCTACAGGACCTTCAACATGGACTACCAGGATCTGGCTGGCGACCTGCCGTTCGAGATGGTGCACATGTCCGACTATGTGAAGCGGCTCGCCGAGTCCGGCGCCCTCGCGCTGGAGCCTGCCGAAAAGGCCGCGTTCACCTTCACCTACCACGACTCGTGCAGGCTGGGAAGACACTCGGGCGTCTACGACTCGCCCAGGGAGCTGGCCAAGGCGTTCTCTGGCGCGAAGTACGTGGAGATGGAGAACACCCGGG